>VSBZ01000025.1:0-30980 GCA_047459215.1 Micromonosporaceae bacterium
TCGTCGGCGGTGACCAGGAAGTCGGCCGCGACCGCCAGCTCCGCGCCCGCCCCGATCGCGTAGCCGTGCACGGCCGCGACCACCGGCGTGCCGACAGTGGCGATCGTGTGGATGACGTCGGCGGCCAGCCGCGCGTACGCCTCCCGCTGCTGCGGCGTCCGCTCGGTGGCGGCGTGCGCCTTGAGGTCCGCGCCGGCACAGAAGGCGCGCCCGGCCCCACGCAGCACCACCACCCGTACCTCGGGGTCGTCGGCCCCCTCCCGCAACCGCGCCGCGAGCTGCGTGTACAGCTCCTCGCTCACGGCGTTGAGCCGGTCCGGGCGGTTGAGGGTCAGCGTGAGGACCCGCCCCTGCCGGGCGGCCAGGACGAGCGGGTCCGCGGCGCCGTCGACGGTCATGACACCGGCTCCCCCGCGGGGTCCAGGTCGTCCTGGTCGAAGTAGACCTTGAACTGGTCCAGCAGCGACTCCTCGGTCGCCAGCGCGTCCCGGGAGGCGGTCCCCAGGTGGGCGGCGACGGTGCTGGCGATGGCCTGGGAGAGGGACACGAACGCGGTCATCGACCGCAGCACCCCGGGACCCGCGGTGTCGACGAGGAAGACGTGGTCGCCGAGCGGGACCAGGGGCGAGGCGGCGTTGTCGGTGAGCACCACCGTGGTCGCCCCCCGCTGACGGGCGTACCGGCAGGCGAGCACGGTGTAGCGGGTGTACCGGTGCAGGCCGAAGGCGATCAACGTGTCTTCGGCGCGGATGTCCCGCACCTGCTCGACGAGCACCCCGGTGGTGAACAGGCGGACGTCGTCGCGTACCAGGTGCAGGAGGAACCACAGCAGGTAGGCGGCGCTGTGGGACTTGCGCAGGCCGAGCACGTGCACCGCCCGGGCCTCGCTGATGCACCGGGCCACCTTGACCATGTCGTCCGCGGCGATCCGCCCGAACGTGCGGGCGATGTTCTCCTCGTCGAACCGGGCGCTGCGCTGCCACAGCTGTGGTTCGGCCTTGGTGACGGCGTTCAGCCGCTGGACCAGGGTCTGTGCACGAAGGTGGTCCTCGCACAGCTGCCGCAGGGCGGGGTAGCCGGGCAGCCCCAGCGACTTGGCGAACCGGGAGACGGTCGACATGTTGACGCCGGCGCGCTCGGCGAGGTCGCCGACGGACAGGAACGCCACCCCCTCCGGGTCCTCCAGGACCAGGCGGGCGAGGCTGCGGTAGGCGGGCGTCAGGTACGGACCGTGTTCGTGGATGCGGGCGGTGAGGGCGGCGAAGCTGTCCGGGGGCGGACGACGATCATCGTCCACTGTAAGTGCCTCCGTGGGCGGGTCGGGCGCGGGTCGGACGTGCAGGAGGTGCGGTTGATGCCGGGAGGACCTGCACAGATCTCCACTCTTGCACGGTTCACTTGCAAACTCAACTCGTCATGACGTGAGATCTTGCCAACACTCTGCGGGCCGCATAGTGTGGCAAACCACACCGTGGCTCCGTCCAGTGGGCGGCGTCGATGGGAGGACGGTGCGGACGCGAGGAGGAAAACGAATGAGAACGAAGTCCCGCCGGGCCGCGCTGCGCGCGGTCGTCCCGGCCGCACTGGCGGCCCTGGCGCTCACCAGCGCATGTGCACCCCAGAACGCCGGCGACAACGGTGGTGAGTCCGGGGTGCGGTCCGACATGGTGCTGGCCACCGGCTCCACCGGCGGCACCTACTACCCGCTGGGTGGGGGCATGGCGCAGGTGTGGACCAACGAGATCGAAGGACTGCGGGTGAGCACCCAGGCCACCGGCGCCTCCGTGGAGAACCTGCGGCTGCTGCAGGCCGGGGAGGTGGAGCTCATCATGTCGGTCAACGGGGTCGCGATCGACGCCTACAACGGGGTCAACACCTTCGAGGGCGAGGAGCACGACTTCCGGGCCATCGGCAACATCTACCGCGAGGTGATGCAGGTCGTCGCCCGGGCCGACGCCGGGGTGGAGACGATCGCCGACCTGGCCGGTAAGCGGGTGCAGCTCGGGCCCGCCGGCAGCGGCACCGACGTCATGGCCAGGCGGATCCTGGAGTACCACGGCATCGACCCCGACTCCGGCATCACCAGCTTCAACGACACCTTCGCCGACGCCGCCGAGCAGCTGCGCGACGGTGCGGTCGACGCGGCGTTCGCGATCCTGGCGCTGCCCGCCGCCAGCATCATCGACGTGGCGTCCAACACCGACCTGCGGCTGGTCAGCATCGAAGGCGACGCGCTGGAGCGGCTGCTCGCCGACGATCCCAGCCTGACCCCGGTCGAGGTGCCCGAGGGCACGTACCCGGGGCAGGAAGGGACCGCCCAGTGGGTCACGAACTGGGCCACCCTCTACTGCCTGACCGATCTGGACGAGGAGCAGGTCTACCAGCTCACGAAGGTCATGTACGAGAAGATGAACCCGGAGACGGTCGGGCACGCGGTCGCCGCGGAGATCCAGCTGGAGACCGCGCTCGACGGGCTCGGTCCGATCCCGGTGCATCCGGGTGCCGCCAGGTACTACGAGGAGCACGGGATCGAGCTGCCGTGAGCCGGCGCTGCCCGGCCGGGGCGGCGCGACCGCGTGGTCGCACCGCCCCGGCCGTTGCGGGGTGGCGCCGTCCGGGTGGACCATGTGCAGACCTCCTCCGGCACCGCCGCGGGTGGTCGGCCATCGCCGCCGCCGCGGCCCGGCGGAGGTCGGTTGACCGGCGGCGCGGACGGGAGGCCCGGTGAGCGGACCGGTGCGGCAGGACGGTGCGCAGACCACCGTCGCGGAGGAGGCCCCGCTCGAGCGCGAGATCGACCGGCTGCTCGAGGGTCAGAGCCTCGCCGACGTGGAGCGGGACACCCGCAAGGACCACCACGCCGTCTGGCGGCTGCTGATCTTCCTGATGGGGCTGACGCTCAGCTGCTTCCACCTCTACACCGGCTTCAACGAGACCTTCCCGAGCCAGCTGCAGCGCACCTTCCACCTGGCGTTCGGCCTCGGCCTGATCTTCCTGCTCTACCCGGCGAGACGGCCCCAGCTCGAACGGGAGGTGTGGGCCGGGTGGATCCTGACCGTGGCCGGCTTCGCCCTGCTCGGGTGGCTGGCCGTCTCCGGCCAGGCCAACACCTACGTGGTGCTGCCCTCGGCGCTGGTGCTGGCGCTGGTCCAGGCGGCCCGCCACCTGCCGTGGCGGGTGCTGGGGATGCCGGTCGCGGACGCGCTGCTGTCAGCCCTGGGACTCCTCGCCGGCCTCTACCTGTTCGCCAACGCCGACACGCTCATCCGGTCCGCGGGCCGCGTGCCCACCACCGATCCCGCGATGACGCCGTACTTCGTGGTCGCGACCATCGGCGTGCTGGTCGTCCTCGCCGCCGCGCAGCGGGCGGTCGGGTCGGCGCTGACCGTGCTGGCGGCACTCATGCTCGTCTACGGCTACCTGGGCCCCTACCTGCCCGGCTTCCTGGGCCACGGCGGCTACAGCATCGACCGGATCATCGCCACCTCGTTCCTCGGCACCGAGGGCGTGTTCGGCACCCCGATCCAGGTCTCCTCGACCTTCATCTTCCTGTTCATGATCTTCGCGGCGATGCTGCAGCGGACCGGCATGGAGGCCTTCTTCAACAAGCTGGCGTTGAGCCTCGCCGGCGGGTTCACCGGCGGCACCGCCAAGGTCGCGGTGCTCGCCAGCGCCTTCTCCGGCACCATGAGCGGCAGCTCGGTGGCGAACACGGTCAGCAACGGCGTGTTCACCATCCCGATGATGCGGCGGTCGGGCTTCCGTCGCGACGTCGCCGGCGCGGTGGAGGCGGCGTCCTCCACCGGCGGCCAGCTCGCCCCACCGGTCATGGGAGCCGGCGCCTTCATCATGGTGGAGATCACCGGCATCCCGTACATCGAGATCATCAAGGCGGCGGCGGTGCCCGCCATCCTCTTCTTCGCCGCCCAGTACGTCGTCATCCACTACGAGGCGAAGAAGGCCGGCATCCAGGGGCTGCCGCGCGAGCAGCTGCCCAGTGTCCGTCGGCTGCTGAAGGTCCAGGGCTACCTGCTCGCACCGATCATTTTGATATTCATCATCCTCTCGCTCGGCTTCACCCCGATGCGGGCCGCCCTGTGGGCGATCGTCGCCACGGTGGTGATCAACCTGTTCACTCAGCTCGTGGCCCTGGTCGTCGGCGCGCTACGACGCGGCCCGGTCCCGGAGCTGGAGCCGCCCGCGCTGCCGGAGGGTGCCGGACCGGTGGAGGTGTGGTGGCACGGGGTCCTGCGGCGGTGCCACCGTCTGCTCGCAGGGGCGCCGGCACCGGCCCGGCGGGCGGTGGCGCAGTGGCGGGCGCTGGACCACAAGCTGACCGTCCGCACGCTCCCCGCCGGGCTGGTCGACGCCTCCCGGATATCGCTGCCGGTCATCGCCGCGTGCGCGGCCGCCGGTCTCATCGCCGGCATCGTCACCCTCACCGGGCTCGGGTTGAAGCTCGTCGACGGCCTGATCACCCTCGGCCAGGGCAACCTCTACCTGGTCATGTTCTTCGTCATGATCGCGTGCCTGGTGCTCGGCATCGGCGTGCCCACCACGGCCAACTACGTCATCACCGCCACCCTGGCCGCCCCGGCACTGCTCCAGCTCGGTGCCGAGCTGCTGTCGGCCCACATGTTCGTCTTCTACTTCGGCATCATGGCCGACATCACCCCGCCGGTGTGCCTGGCCGCGTACGCCGCGGCGGCGATCTCCGGCGGCAGCCCGCTGCGCACCGGCGTCTGGGCGGTGCGCGTGGCCGTCTCCGGCTTCGTCGTGCCGTACATGTTCGTCATCAACCCGCAGCTGCTGCTGCTCGACGTCACCTGGGCGGGCCTGGTGTTCACCGTGGTCACCGCCTTCCTCGGGATCACCGCCCTGGGCGCGGCCGTGGCCGGCTACATCCACCGGCGGCTGCACCCGGTGGTCCGGCTCGTGCTCGCCGGCGCCGGCCTGCTGCTGCTCGGCGCGCCGGTGTGGAGCAACGCGCTCGGCGTGGCGGTGGCCGCCGCGATCTTCGCCCACCAGTGGTGGCTGCGTCGGCGGGAGGGACGGCCGGTCGACCGTCCGGCCGCGCCGGTGGCCGACCCTGCCGGGTGAGGTCACCGTTCATCCCGCTCGACCGCTGGCTCCGGTCTGGACAGCCGGAAACTAACGTCGGTAGTTTTTCGTCATGACGACGCTGTCGCTGGCCACCATCCTGGCCGAGGCCGCCCGGCGCTACCCGGACAAGACCGCGGTCGTCGACGGCGACCTGCGGGTCACCTACGCCGAGCTGTGGCAGCAGGCCCGCGGGTACGGCGCCGGCCTGCGCGAGGCCGGCATCGAACCCGGCAAATCCGTGGCGCTGCTGGTCCCGAACGTCGTGGACTTCCCGCGGGCGTACTACGGCGCGCTGGCGGCCGGCGCCGTGGTGGTCCCGGTGCACCTGCTGCTGAACGCCACCGAGGCGGCGTACGTGCTACGCGACAGCCGCGCCGACCTGCTGGTGTGCCACACGAGCCTGCTCGGGACCGGGGCGGCCGCGGCGGCGGAGGCCGGGGTGCCGGTGGTCACCGTCGGCCCGCCCGTCGCCGGGGACGTGCCCGGTGGGGCGCCGCCGCGGCTGGAGGACCTGAGCGCGCGGGTCGAGCCGCTGGCCACGTACGCCACGCGCCGGCCCGACGACCCCGCGGTGGTCTTCTACACCAGCGGCACCACCGGCGAGCCGAAGGGCGCCCTGCTGACCCACTTCAACCTGGTCATGAACGCCATGGTCAACGTCTTCGACGCCAACGAGGCGCGCAGCGACGACGTGGTCATGGGGTGCCTGCCGCTGTTCCACAGCTTCGGCCAGACCGTGGCGATGAACGGCACCTTCCGCATCGGCGCCACCCTGGTGCTGCTGGCACGCTTCAGCGGGGACGCCGCCCTGGACCTGATGCTGCGCGAGGGCGTCAACGTCTTCCACGGCGTGCCGACCATGTACTACGCGCTGCTGGAGGCGGCGGCCGGGCGGGACCGCCTGCCCCGGCTGCGCCTGTGCATCTCCGGCGGGGCGTCGCTGCCGGTGGCGGTGCTGGAGCGGTTCCAGCAGACCTTCGGCGCCACCATCTTCGAGGGGTACGGGCTGTCGGAGACCTCGCCGACCGCCACCACCAACCAGCCGCACTTCGGCGTACGGCCCGGCACGATCGGCCATCCGGTGTGGGGGGTCGAGGTGGAGATCGCCCGCGCCGAGGTGGAGGGCCGCATCGAGCTGCTGCCGCCCGGCGAGCTCGGAGAGATCGTGATCCGCGGCCACAACGTCTTCGCCGGCTACCTCGGCCGTCCGGAGGCGACCGCGGAGGTCATGGTGGACGGTTGGTTCCGCACCGGCGACCTGGGGCGCAAGGACGCCGACGGGTTCATCACCGTCGTCGACCGCAAGAAGGACGTCATCATCCGCGGCGGCTTCAACGTCTACCCGCGGGAGGTGGAGGAGGTGCTGGTCCGCCACCCCGCGGTCGCCCAGGTGGCGGTGATCGGCGTACCCGATGAGGTGCACGGCGAGGAGATCTGCGCCGTGATCGTCCGGGACAAGCAGGCCGGCGAGGTCACCGAGGCGGAGATCGTGGACTGGTGCCGGGAGCGCATGGGCCGGCACAAGTACCCGCGCATGGTCCGGTTCATGGACGAGCTGCCGCTCGGCCCCAGCCACAAGGTGCTCAAGCGGGAACTGCGCCGCATGATCGCCGCCGGGTGACGCGGCCGGCCCGAGCCCGCGCCGCCCGCCGGGGCTGGCCGCCGCCGCACGTGGTGCCGACCCCACGCGGGTCCGGTGACCGTTCACCCCTGCAGGTAGGCGAGGACGGCCAGCACCCGGCGGTTGTCGTCGGCCGACTCGGCCAGGCCGAGCTTGCGGAACACGCTGGCGATGTGCCTGCCCACCGCCTTCTCGGTGATGAACAGACGGGCGGCGATCGCGGTGTTGGTGCGGCCCTCGGCCATCAGGGCCAGCACCTCCCGCTCGCGCGGGGTCAGCGCGTCCAGCCGGCCGCGCCTGCGACCGACCAGGGTCGACACCACCTCCGGGTCGAGCGCGGTGCCACCGGCGGCCACCCGGCGCACCGCGTCGACGAAGTGCGCCACCTGCGCGACCCGGTCCTTGAGGAGGTAACCCACCCCGCCGGCCCGGTCGGCCAGCAGCTCCCGCGCGTACAGCGGCTCCACGTACTGCGACAGCACCACCACCGGCAGCCCGGGCAGCTCCCGCCGCGCCTCGACCACCGCCCGCAGCCCCTCGTCGGTGAAGGTGGGCGGCAGCCGTACGTCCACCACCGCCACGTCCGGTCGGTGGGTCCGCAGCGCGCGGGCCAGGTCCGGGCCGGACGCGACGGCCGCGACCACCGTGAACCCGTGCCCGGTCAGCAGCCGCGTCAGGCCGTCGCGCAACAGGGCGTGGTCCTCGGCTAGGACAACTCGCACGGGACCTCCATGTCCACCACCGTCGGCCCGCCGGGCGGGCTGCTGAGCCGGACGGTACCGTCGAACGCGGCCAGCCGCCGGGACACGCCGTGCAACCCGCCGCCGGCCACCTGCTCCGCGCCGCCGCGTCCGTCGTCGGTCACCGTCACCCGCAGGCGTCCCCGCCCGTACCCGAGTCGCACCGCGGCCGACGAGGCGGAGGCGCGCTTGGTCACGTTCGTCAGCGTCTCGGCGACCGCGAAGTAGACCGCCGACTCCACCGGCCGGGGTGGCCGGCCCGGCAGCTCGTCGACCACCTCCACCGGCAGGGGGTGGGCGAGCGCGAGCGCCTGCACGGCGGCGGACAGGCCCCGGTCGGCGAGCACCGGCGGATGCACGCCCCGCACCAGGTTGCGCAGCTCCGCCAGCGCCTGACCGCTGGTCTCCCGCGCCTCGGCCACCAGCCGGGCGGCCGCCTCTGGGTCGGTACGGATGAGCTCCTCGGCCATGCCGAGGCTCATGCCCAACGCCACCAGCCGGGCCTGCGCCCCGTCGTGCAGGTCCCGTTCGATCCGGCGCAGCTCCGCCGCACCCGCCTGGACGGTCTCGGCCCGGGACTCGGTCAGCTCGGACACCCGGGCCGCCAGGGCGGCGCTGCCGGGGCCCAGCAGGGTACGGGACAGCCGCGCGTAGCCGCGCAGGACGAGCGGGCCGACCCACCACCACAGCGCGAGGGCCACCACCGCCATCGGCGGGCCGGCGAACGACGTGGCCTGGCTGTCGACCGCGAAGAACCCCAGGTCGGTGCGGAGCACCTCGGCGGCCACCGCGGTGCCCGCCGTCTCGCTGACGACCAGCCACAGCAGAGGCAGCGCGGCGTACCACCAGATCGCGCCGAACAAGGCGATCACCAGTGCGTAGGCCGCCAGGCCCACGGTGACGTCCAGCAGCAGCCACGCCAGGTCGCGCCAGGTCGCCGGGTCGCCGATCACGGCAACGAGCTGGCGCCACACCCGGCCGGCGCCGGAGGCCGACCGGATGGTCCACGCGACCTCTCCGGGCCACGGCCGGTACGGCCGGGCGATCTCCACCCCGAGCGCGCGCCCGAAGATCCGGCGGTGCAGGTCGGCGAGGCGGCGCGTCAGAAACACCCCGCCGAGGACCAGCGGTACGCCCACCCCGACGACCATCAGCGGCAGGCCGGTCAGGGTGGTGCTGAACAGGACGAGGGCCGGGACGGTGAGGGCGAGCAGGACGGCGCTCCACCCCAGCTGGCGCAGCCGCGGAGCGGCTGCGCTCCGACCCAGCTGGCGCAGCCGCGGAGCGGCTGCGCTCCAGGCCGGGCGCGGCCGGTGTCCGGTATCGGCACGGAGAGTGTCGGGCATGCCCCCAGTCTTGCCGCGCGGCGCGGTGACGACAGTGGGGCCAGGCCCACCTTTTCGCAGGACGGCGGTCGCCCGCAGCCGTCGCCCACGGCCGGCGCCCCGGTGTACCTGCTAACGTTCGGCGCGTGCCGCCAACCACGACCCTCGACGTCCCCGTCACCACGTACCCGCTGGAGCGGTTCACGCTGCCCAACGGGTTGCGGGTGGTCCTCGCGCCCGACCGCAGCGCCCCGGTGATCGCCGTGGCGGTCCTCTACGACGTGGGCATCCGCTCCGAGCCACCGGGTCGCACCGGCTTCGCGCACCTGTTCGAACACCTCATGTTCCAGGGCTCGGCCAACCTGGAGAAGCTCGCGCACTTCCGGATCGTCCAGGGCTCCGGCGGTACGTTCAACGGATCGACCCACCTGGACTACACCGACTACTTCGAGACCCTGCCGTCCGGCGCGCTGGAGCGGGCGCTGTTCCTCGAGGCCGACCGCATGCGCGGCCCGGTGCTCACCGAGGCCAACCTGCGCAACCAGGTCGACGTGGTGAAGGAGGAGATCCGGGCGAACGTGTTGAACCGCCCGTACGGCGGTTTCCCGTGGCTGAAGCTGCCGCCGGTGATGTTCGACACCTTCCCCAACGCCCACGACGGGTACGGGTCGTTCGCGGACCTGGAGGCCGCGACGCTCGAGGAGGCCGTCGAGTTCTTCGAGACCTACTACGCGGCCGGCAACGCGGTGCTCTCGGTCGCCGGCGACTTCGACCCCGACCACGCCCGGACCCTGGTGGAGCGGCACTTCGGCGACGTGCCGGCGCGCCCGGCCCCGCCGCGCCCGAACTTCGACGAGCCCGACCTCACCGCCGCCCGGCACGACTCGTACGTCGACCGGCACGCTCCGGTGCCGGCGGTGGCGGCCGCCTGGCGGGTGCCCGACCCGATCGGGCAGCGAGCGGCGTACCTGCCGTACCCCGTGCTCGCGGAGGTGCTCACCGACGGCGACGCCTCCCGCCTGGTGCAGCGGCTGGAGCACCGCGACCAGCTGGTCACCAGCGTGGGGGGCTACATCGGGTTCATGGGAGAGCCCTTCGGCGTCCGCCACCCCACCGCGCTGGTGGTGCAGGCCCACCTGCGCCCGGGCGGGTCCGTCTCCCCCGTGCTGGACGCCATCGATGAGGAGCTGGAGCGGCTGGCCACCGACGGGCTGCCCGAGGCCGAGCTGAAGCGTACGCTGGCCCGGATGGCCGCCCGGTTCCTGCGCTCCACCGACGAGATGATGGGCCGCAGCCTCATCGTGGGGGTGCTCGAGCTGCTGCACGGCGACCCGGACCTGGTCAACCGGTTGCCGCACCTGCTGGGCGAGGTCACCGTCGAGCAGGTGGCCGCGGCCGCCGCGACCCTGCGGCCGCACCGGCGCGCGTCGGTCGAGGTGATCCCCGGAGGTGGCGGGTCGTGACGGTCACGCTGCCGGCGCTGCCGCCGCCGGCCGAGCTGCGGGTGCCCGAGGGGGTGGAGCGGACGCTGCCCAGCGGGTTGACCGTGATCGTGGTCCGCCGCTCCAGCGTCCCCATGGTCGAGCTGCGGCTGCGGGTGCCGTTCGGACGTGCGCCACTGCCCACCGCCGAGGTGCTCGCCGAGACGCTGCTGTCCGGCACGGACTCGATGTCCAACATCGACATCGCCGCCGAGCTCCAGTCCATCGGCGGGTCGCTGGCGGCCAGCGTGGACCCCGACCGCCTGCTGGTCTCGGGCAGCGGCCTGGTCACCGGCGTGGACCGGTTGCTGGGGATGCTGGCACACGTGCTGACCGGCGCCACCTACCCGGAGTCCGAGGTGGTCGCCGAGCGGGACCGGCTCGCCGACCGGATCCGGGTGGCGCGCACGCAGCCGTCGTTCCTGGCGCGGGCGGCCCTGCTGCGGCGCATGTACGGCGACCACCCGTACGCGGTGCAGACCCCGGACCCGGAGCAGGTGCTGGCCGTCGGCCGGCAGTCCCTGCTGGACCTGCACGCCGAGCGGGTCCACCCGGCGGGCGCGACCCTGGTGCTGGTGGGCGACATCGATCCACAGCGGGCGCTGGACGAGGTCGAGGGCGCGCTCGCCGGCTGGGACGGCGCCGGCGCACCGGCCGAGCTGCCACCGGTGCCGCCGCTGTCGCCCGGACCGCTGGTGCTGGCCGACCGGCCCGGGTCGGTGCAGTCCTCGCTGCGGCTGGCGCTGCCGGCGGTGCCGCGCACCCATCCCGACCACGCCCACCTCCAGCTCGCCAATCTCATCTTCGGCGGGTACTTCTCCTCCCGCTGGGTGGAGAACATCCGGGAGGACAAGGGCTACACGTACGGCCCGCACTCGACGATCGAGCACCTGGCCGCCGGCTCCGCCCTGGTGGTCGCCGCGGACGTGGCCACCGAGGTCACCGCGCCGGCGCTGCTGGAGACGGTGTACGAGCTGGGTCGGATCGCCAGCCTGCCGCCGCGGCCGGACGAGCTGGAGCAGGCCCGCACGTACGCGCTGGGCACGCTGCAGCTGCGCATCTCCACCCAGGCGGGGCTGGCCAACCTGGCCAGCGCCTACGCCGGCTCGGGTCTGCGGCTGGACCACCTGGCCAGCTACTCGGGGGCGGTCTCCCGGGCCACCGTGGAGGACGTGGCGGCGGCCGCCGGGACGTACCTGGCGCCGGCGCGGGCGGTGACCGTCGTCCTGGGCGACGCCGAGCGGGTGGAACCGGCCCTGTCCCGCCTGCTGCCCGTCGTCCGGGACGAGACGGCGGCGTCCTCTGCGGCCGCGCCCGGTGACCCGCCGGGCGGTACGGCGCGATGAACGGGCCGCCGCTGGCGCGCTCCGGTGTGGACCGCGCCGCCCACCGGCGCACCGACGAGAAGTGGCTGGAGGAGGCGTGGGGGCGCAGCCGCGTGCTGCTGGTGGACACCTCCGGTCGTACGCTCTGCCGGCTGCCGGGCGGAGGGGATCCGGCGGGCGGTGGCCCGCCGGGCGCGCCGGAGGGCCGGCCGGAGCTGGTGTTCGTGTCCGCCGGTGACGCCCCCGACGGTGACCGTCTGTTCCTCGGGGTCGACGCCGCCGACACGCCGTACTTCGCGGTGGTGACCGACCTGCCGTCGTACCCCGGCGCCGTACCCGTGACGGTCCGCGAGGTCGGCGCCCTGCTCGGCGACCGGGACGCCGGGCTGTTCGTCACCGCGGCGGCGCTGGTGCGCTGGCACGCCTCCCACCGGTACGCGCCGGCCACCGGCGAGCTGACCCGGATCGCCAGCGGCGGATGGCTGCGGGTGGACGCGAGCGGCGGCCAGCTGTTCCCGCGCACCGACCCGGCGGTGATCGTGCTGGTCCACGACGGCGTGCCCGGCCCGGAGGGGCGGTGCCTGCTCGGTCGGAACGCGGCCTGGCGCGGCAGCCCCGGGGGACACCGCTTCTTCTCGACCCTGGCCGGGTTCGTCGAGCCGGGGGAGTCCGCGGAGGCGGCGGTGGTGCGGGAGGTCCGGGAGGAGGTCGGGGTGGAGGTGTCCGACCTGCGGTACGTGGGCAGCCAGGCCTGGCCGTTCCCGGCGTCGCTCATGCTCGGCTTCACCGCGGTCGCCGATCCGGCCCGGCCGCTACGGCCGGACCGCACGGAGATCGTCGAGGCCCGCTGGTTCCGGCGCGACGAGATCGCCGACCTGCTCGCCCGTGGCGCCGGGCGCTGGGGGCTGCGCGCGCCCGCCGGTGGGGGAGCCGGCGACCCGGGAGGCGACCGGTCGGGCGGCGTCGTCCTGCCGGGGCCCGCCTCGATCGCCAACTACCTCATCCGGACGTGGTGTCACGCTGACGAGGCGGACGCCGCCGGGCGGTAGGGGCTCGGACGGCCGCGGCGGTACGGGCTGGGCATGCCGCGACGCGCGCGGACCGGGGCGAGGCGGATGACCTTGACCCGCTGCCGGCCGGCGCGCACCGCTCCGACCGTGGCCAGCGCGCGTGCCAGGTGCAGCGCGGACTCCAGGTTGTGGGCGAACGCGGTCTGCCGGCGGCACTCCGGCCAGAGCCGTTCGTCGCGGGCGGGGACCCCTTTGGCCCAGGCGGCGGCCAGCTCCTCCGGTGTCAGTTGGCGGACCTCGGTGCGTACGACCAGGTAGTGCATCCGCTACCCCCTCGTGGAGCGACACGGAGGGGTGGCGGCGCGTCCGCGACGTGGCGTTCCTCCATATCTACGTACCGTTACCTTTCCGACACGTAAATCGGCCGTGCCGTCCTGGCCTGGGTACGAACGGGTTATCTCGTGTCGTCCGTACGGGGGATCACGGTTGGGTCTCCGGGGTATATCGAAAGGAGTGTTTCAAAAGTAGATTGCGAAACAACCCTTTCGATCACTACGGTGGGCCGCATGGCCGAGGTACCGGGCGAGGCCCAGGAGCGGGACCGAGCCCACCACCGGGAGCAGGGCGCGGGCGAGGTCCACCGGCGGGAGCAGCACCCAGGCGAGGTCCACGAGCGGGATGAACCGCCCGACGCCACCGAGCAGCCGCGCATCCGGAAGATCCGCGACGCCCGCGTCCTGCGGGCCGTGGCGCACCCGCTGCGCCTCGGGATCCTCGACGAGCTGCTGAAGGACGGTCCGCTGACCGCCACCGAGCTCGCCGAGCGGCTGGGTGAGACGCCGGCCAACTGCTCCTGGCACCTGCGGCAGCTCGCCCGCTACGGCTTCATCGAGGAGGCCGGGGGCGGCACCGGTCGCCAGCGCCCGTGGCGGCTGGCCGCCGAGTCACACCTGGTGTCGAGGGAGGAGGCCGGGCCGGAGTTCGTCCGTGCCCGCGACACCCTGGTCGAGGTGCTCTTCGGACGGGCGCTGCGGGAGTACCGCGCCTGGTGGCTGGTGGACCGTCACCGGGAGCCGCCGCAATGGCAGGGGGCGAGCTTCGCCGTCCACAGCGTCGGCTTCTTCACCGCGGAGGAGCTGGCCGAGTTCAGGCGTGAGCTGGACGACCTGTTCACTCGCCACTTCCTCGCCCCCGAGCGCCTCGACCCTGCCCGGCGGACGCGGGACACCCGGCCGGTCCGGTTCGTCGCCTGGGCGTTCCCTTCTGGGCGGTCCGGGTCCTCGCAGCCGCCCACCCACCCCGACGACTAGCGGAGGAGTCTTCGTGCGTACCGTCCTGCGGCAGCCGGCGTTCCGGCGCCTGTTCGCCGGTCTCGTCGTGAGCATGACCGCCGAGTCGATGCTCCTGCTCGTCCTCGCCATCTGGGTCAAGGGCCTGACCGGCTCGGACCGGCTCGCCGTGGCGACCATCTTCGCGCTCGTCGCACCGATGGGCCTCGCACCGCTGGTCGGCTGGTTCGTCGACCGGTTCCGCCGCCGGCCGTTCCTGATCCTGGCGCACCTGTCCGTGGCGGCGCTGTTGACTCCTCTGCTGCTGGTCGCCGACCGCAGCGACATATGGGTCATCTTCGCGGTCGCAGCGGCCTACGGCCTGTCGTAGATCGCGGTCGCCGCGGCGCTCCAGGGCCTGATCAAGGAGGTGGTCCCGGAGCAGCACCTGGCCGAGGCGAACGGTGCACTGCAGACCGTCAAGCAGGGGCTTCGCCTCGTCGGGCCGCTCGGGGGTGCCGGGCTGTACACGTTGCTGGGCGGGCCGGCGGTCGCGGCGGTCACCAGCCTCGCGTTCGTCGCCTGCGCCGCCGTGATGGCCACCATCCCGGTGCGGGAGCAGCGGCCGGAGCGGGGGGAGCTGCGCTGGCTGTCCGAGGCCTCGGCCGGGATCCGGCACCTGGTCGGGAACGTGGCCATTCGGCGGCTGGTCCTCGGCGCGGCCCTGGCCGTGCTCGCGCTCGGGTCGACCGAGGCGCTGCTCTTCGCGTACGTCGACCGTGGGCTCGGGCGCCCGGAGGCGTTCCTCGGCGTGCTCAGCGCCGCGCTGGGCCTCGGCGGCATCGTCGGTGGGCTGGTCGCCGCGGCGGTGATCCGCCGCCTGGGGGAGATGGCGGCCGCCGGTGCCGGGCTCGTGGTCCTGGCGACCGCGATGATCGGCTTCGTCCGCCCGCAGGTGCTGCTCGGCCTGGCGGCCGCGGCCGTGGCCGGACTGGGCGTTCCGCTGCTGGTCGTGTCCCTGAACACCCTGCTGCAGCGGCGTACCCCGCAGCACCTGATGGGTCGCACGGTGGCGGCCGTCGAAGTGGCCGTCATGGTGCCGCAGACGGTGGCCATCGGCACCGGCGCGGTTCTCGTCGAGATGGTCGACTACCGGCTGCTGTTCGCCTGCGTGTCCGCCGGTGTCACGGCCGCCGGCCTCTACGTGTGGGCCGGACGCCGACTGTCCCCGCCGGAGACGTCCGCACGACGGGGTCCGGACGTGTCCGCCGTCGTGGCCGGCGACCCTGCCGGTCACGAGCGGGTCGCGTGACGGATCAGAGTCACCCGCCTTGACAGGACGGCGTGGTCGCAGTCACGTAGTGACATGCGATGTCGTGGCCGGCCGCCGTCCGTGCCACGCGCGTCCGGGCGCGCCGACATCGTGCCGGCCGGCCCGTTCCGCGTCGGAGGTCGCTCGTGCTGCTCGAGGCGCACAACCTGACCAAGGTGTACCGGGGCGGGTGCGCGCCAACGACGGGATCTCGCTGTCGGTGGCGGCCGGTGAGGTGCTCGGGCTACTGGGGCACAACGGCGCCGGAAAGACCACCCTGCTCCACCAGGTGGTCGGGTTGACCAAGGCCGACCAGCGGCACGATCCGCCTCGACGGCCGCGGCGCCGGCGGTCGTGGCGGGACGCCGGGTGACGGTCCCCGTCCACACCACCGCGGCGAGCGACGCGCTGGCGTGGGCGCAGCGGGAACGCGACGCCGGTCGGGTGGAAGAGTTCTCCCTCGCCCCCATGAACCTCGAGGACGTCGTTCGACCGGTTGCTCGTCTCGCAGGCGAGCCGGACCGGCATGTCACTGCTCACCGCTGACCGGGTGCTGCTCGCCCTCGGCCGGGACTTCATCGTCGACGCCACCGAGTGACATTCGGGTGACGACGCTCGCACCTTCGGCCACCGCGGCGACCGCGCCGGGTGCGGGCGAGGGAGGGACGGACGTCGGGCGGGCAGTCACGCCGTGGAGGTGCGGTCGGACGACGCCGCGAGGAGGTCCTTCACCTGCGTGATCGACGGGTTCGTCAGGGCGGTGCCGTCCGGGAACAGGACCGTGGGCACCGTACGGTTGCCGCCGTTGACGCTCGCGACGTACTCGGCCGCCTCCGGGTCCTGTTCGATGTCGACGACCTTGTAGGGGATCCCCTCACGGTCCAGCTGGGCGGCGAGCCGGCGGCAGTATCCGCACCACTGGGTCGAGTACATCGTCAGCATGGCGGGCGGGACCTCCACGGGGAGAGCGGGTCTGTCAGCTAGTTCAATGTCGTACCAGGGCGAGAATATCCTGGCGGCGGCCGACGCCGGGCTGGCGCCGGTGCCGGAGCGGCGGGAAGGACGGGTCGAGGTGACGGGTGCCACCGGAGGAGGTGTGAGCGCCGCCCGGCCCCGGCTCGACCGGGACCGACCGCGGGCGGCGGTGCCGGCCGGACCGTCGGGCGAGGAGGCGAACGATCCGGTCGAGCGGATCCTCTCCGGCCTCGACCCGGAGCAGCTCCGGGCGGTCACCGCGCCCGGCGGCCCGGTCTGCATCCTGGCCGGGGCCGGGACCGGTAAGACCCGGGCGATCACGCACCGCATCGCGTACCGGGTCGTCACCGGCGAGGTCGCCGCCGGTCACGTGCTGGCCGTGACCTTCACCACCCGCGCCGCCGGGGAGCTGCGCGACCGGCTCAGCCGGCTCGGCGCCGACGGCGTGCAGGCGCGGACGTTCCACTCCGCAGCCCTGCGCCAGCTGCGCCACTTCGCCCCGCGCCTGCTGGACGGCCGGCCCATGCCGGAGGTGGTGGAGAGCAAGGTTCCGCTCGTCACGCTCGCGGCCGCCCGCGCCGGCCTGCGGGTCGACGGGACCGCCGCGCGCGACCTGGCCAGCGAGATCGAGTGGGCCAAGGCGAACCTGGTCGAGCCGGAGGACTACCCCGCCGCTGCGACGAAGGCCGGCCGGCAGCCGCCGTACGAGGTGGCCAAGGTCGCCGACGTCTACGCCGCGTACGAGCGGGTCAAGCGGTCCCGCGGGGTGATCGACTTCGAGGACATGCTGCGGGCCGCGGTGTGGGCGGTGGAGGAGCACCCCGACGTGGCCGCCCAGATCCGCGCCCGCTACCGGCACTTCGTCGTGGACGAGTTCCAGGACGTCAATCCGCTGCAGCACCGGCTGCTGGAGGCCTGGCTGGGTGGCCGCACCGACCTGACCGTGGTGGGCGACGCCAGCCAGACCATCTACTCGTTCACCGGCGCCACCTGCGACTACCTGCTGGAGTTCCCCCGCCGCTACCCAGGCGCGGTGGTGGTGCGGCTGGTGCGCGACTACCGGTCCACGCCCCAGGTGGTGGGACTCGCCAACGCGGTCATCCGCCAGGCACGCGGTGCACAGGCGAGGCTCGGGATGTCGCTGCAGGGTCAGCGTCCCCCCGGACCCGAGCCGGAGCTGCGTGGCTTCGACGACGAGCCGGCCGAGGCGGCCGCCGTGGCGCAGCGGTGCGCCCAGCTCATCACCGCCGGGGTGCCACCGCGGGAGATCGCGGTCCTGTTCCGCACCAACGCCCAGTCGCAGGTCTACGAGGAGGCGTTGGCGGAGGCCGGTGTGCCCGCGGTCGTCACCGGGGCGGAGCGCTTCTTCGACCGGCCGGAGGTGCGGCAGGCGGTGGTGGCCGTGCGGGCGGCGGCGAAGTCGCCGCCCGCACGGCCGCAACCGCTGCCCGAGGCGGTGGCGGAGGCACTGTCGGCGGTGGGCTGGCGGGCGGACCGGCCGCCGACCGGTGGGGTCGCCCGGGAGCGGTGGGAGGCGCTGGCCGCGCTGGTGGCCATCGCCGAGGAGATGGCCGCCCGGGCCGCGGCCACGTCCGGGGCGGCCGACGGGCAGGGGCCGGGCCTGGCCGAGTTCTGTGCCGAGCTTGCCCGGCGGGAGGCCATCCAGCACGCACCCGTGGTGGATGGTGTGACCCTCGCCAGCCTGCACTCGGCCAAAGGGCTGGAGTGGGACGCGGTCTTCCTCGTCGGTCTGGCCGAGGGCACGCTCCCCACGACGTACGCGCGGACCGACGAGGCGCTCGAGGAGGAGCGGCGACTGCTGTACGTGGGCATCACGCGGGCCCGGCAGTGGCTGTGGCTGTCGTACGCCCGGGCGCGCACCCCCGGCGGACGTGCCCGCCGACCCTGCCGGTTCCTCCCGCAGCTGGCCGGTCGGGCGACCGGTGGGGACCCGGCGGCCGCCGCGCGCCGCGCCCGCCGCGCGGTCGCGGTGTCGTGCCGGGTCTGCGGGGCGACGCTGCTCGCCGGCGCCGACCGCAAGCTCGGCCGGTGTGCCACGTGTCCGTCCGATCGCGACGAAGAACTGTACGAACGGCTGCGGGAGTGGCGCCGTGTGGTCGCGGCCGAGCAACAGATCCCGCCCTACGCCGTGTTCACCGACGCCACGCTGGCCGCGCTGGCCGAGCGGCGGCCCACCACGGACGAGGAGCTGATGGCGATCGCCGGGATCGGACCGCGGAAGCTGGAACGGTACGGCGCGGCGGTGCGGGACCTGATCGCCGGTCGAACCGTGTTTCAGGTAACAACTTCGCCACTGGACCGCTAATTCGTTTGCGGGCTGTCCGCCTTCGGGCGTAGGTTGTCCCTCGCACAAGTCAGGCGGTCGCATGCGGCCGCGTATCTGAGCGGAGGCAGGAGGTGACGACGGTGCGGATCAACATCCCCGACCAGCGACCGTCGGTCCCGCCTGCGCACCTCTGGACGATCGACGGTTCCGTATCCGATCGGCCCACCCGTATCAAGCCGGTGCTGCTGGATGCACCCGCGACGGGTGACCGCGGGATCAGTGTGCCCGCTGCCGACCGGTTCGCTGGCGGGGCTCTCCGCGTGGCGCCCACCACCGGAGAGATTCGCGGTGTTCCACCTCGAGGTAGACCGGCCTAGCACCATGACCGGCTCACCTCGAGGCCGCGGAACCCGCAAACCGGGATCCGCGGCCTTAGTTATTGCCCACATCCGATTCACAAGATCGACACATAAGTGAGGTGAGCGGGAGATGAGCCTGGCGCTGGCGCCTCCGCAACGGCCCGAGCCACGGGTCGGCCCGGACGCGCTGCCCTGCCGCAACTTCGACCCGGACCTGTGGTTCTCCGAGTCGCCGGCTGAGCTCGAGCTGGCGAAGTCGCTGTGCCGCAAGTGCCCGTTGCGCGTGGAGTGCCTCGCGGGCGCGGTGGAGCGGCAGGAACCCTGGGGTGTCTGGGGTGGGGAGATCTTCGAGCGGGGTGTCGTGGTGCCCCGCAAGCGGCCGCGGGGCCGGCCGCGCAAGGAGGACCTCGCCCGGGACGCCGAGCTGTACGTCGAAGTGGCGGCGCGCGCGGCCGAGGCCGTCGAGCTCCACCGGCTGCGGCTGGCTGCCGCCTGACCGTCAGGTCCCGACCTGGCCCGTGACCACCACCCGCGACCAGCCGTGTGTCCGATCTCACCGGCCGGTCGCCCGACCTATGGAGGAACAGATGAGCTTCAACGCCGAACTGCAGATACTCGCCTACACGCTCGCCCTGGCCCGATCACGCCATAGGCCGGGCCCCCGACCTGCCCGGCAGGTCGTCATGGCGGCCCGCAAGCGGGCCGGCGAGCACCTGCAGCGCTGACGGCCGGCGGGCGGGCGAACCCGCCAGCCGTCGGGCGCGGGCAGGAGGAGCCTGCCGGACCGCAGGCAACCCACCACCGGGGCGGACGGGGGACGGCGTGTCCGGGTCGCGCACGGCGACCCGGACACGCCGTCCGTCCACGGGCACGCCCGGCCATGCCCGGCGACGCGGACGGTCAGTCCGGCGTGTCCGGGGCGGCGAAGCCGGGAAGCCAGCGCTCCAGGATCGACCGGTACCGCGCGCGCGCCTCCAGCTGGCACAGCACGCCGATGGAGCCGAGCGTCACGCGGTGGATGAGCAGGTACGACGGCGGCAGGCTCAGGTGCCGGCCCAACGCGTAGGCGGGGCTGCGGGGGGAGGCGATCCGGCTCGCCTCACTCCGCAGCCAGGAGCGCGTGAACTGGAACTCCTCCACCGCGATCGGCTCCAGGATCGGCAGCAGGTAGTTGAGGACCCCGTCGGGGTCGATCGGGACGTCGGGCTTGATGAAGCCCTCCTTGCGGAGTCCCTCGTAGACCGCGACGGCGTCGCCCGCCAGGGCCAGCCGGATCAGCCGGCCGATCGGCTCCGGATGCCCGCCGGGCAGCCGCGCCACCGCGCCGAAGTCCATGACGCCCAGGCGGCCGTCGGGCAGGAGGCGGAAGTTGCCCGGGTGCGGGTCGGCGTGCAGCAGCTCGGCGCGCTCCGGTGCCGAGATGTGCAGGGTCGCGAGCAGGTAGCCGGCCCGGTCGCGCTCCGCCGCCGTACCGGAGGCGATGACCCTCGACATCGGCGTGCCGTCGAGCCATTCGCTCACCAGCACCCGGCGGGCGGCGGTCACCACCGCCGGCACGAAGATCTCCTCGTCGTGCGCGTACGCCCGGGCGAAGGCGCGCTGCGCGGACGCCTCCAGCTCGTAGTCCAGCTCCTCGGCGAGGCGGCTGCGCAGCTCCGCGATGAGCGCCTTGACGTCGAGCCCCGGCTGCAGGACCGCGAACAGCCCCGCCAGGCGCGACAGCTGCGCGAGGTCGGACAGCAGCGCGTCGCCGGCGCCCGGGTACTGCACCTTCACCGCCACCGGGCGCCCCCGGCCGTTGCGGCCCCGCCACACCGCCCGGTGCACCTGCCCGATGCTGGCCGCGGCCGCGGGGGTGTCCTCGAAGTCGATGAAGCGGGAGCGCCACCGGGGACCCAGCTCCTCGGCGAGCACCCGGTGCACCGTGGCCACCGGCATCGGCGGCGCCGCCTCCTGCAGCTTGGTCAGGGCGTTCCGGTACGGGCCGGCCAGCTCCTCCGGGAGCGCCGCCTCGAAGATGCTCAGCGCCTGGCCGAACTTCATCGCCCCGCCCTTGAGCTGGCCCAGCACCCGGAACAGGTGGTCGGCGGTGCGTTGCTGGATCTCGGACGAGACGACCTCGGAGGCGATGCCGGTCATGCGCTTGCCGATGCCCAGGACCGCGCGCCCGGCGAAGCCCAGCGGGAGACCGGCCAGACGAGCCGAGCGGGCGACCGCCCGGCGGGGGATCTCAGCAGCCGTCTCCTCGCTCACCGCACCATTGTCCCGCACGACCGTTCGGGTCCGTCGGCGCAGTTGCGTCCGCCACAGGCGCCATGGTGGCCGCCGCGGCGGGTGCGCCGCGCGGGCATGCGGGTCCGGGCCGGTACGCCGCCCCGCGCCACCGCGGCCGCCGCCCACAGCCGCACTCGGGGTGCGGCGGCCAGCTGCGGCGCCGGGGTCGGGAACCCGTGGTGATCTCCAGGGTGGCACCCTGTGTGTCCGGCGTCACACCGTCGATCCAGCGGAGCACCTCGCCGGCGGCCACACCCCCGGCGATGACCGCGGTCACGGCGGCACAGACCGGGGGACGCGGATCGGTGGCGAGCTGTGCGGCGAGGGCCGGCCACTCCGGGTCCCGGTCCGTCCGGTGCAGGTCGACGCAGTTGAGGCACGGGGAGCCGGCGGGCGGCACCAACGGGCCGACGACCGCCGTCCCGTCGCGCACCGAGACCGCCAGGTACGCCAGCCCGCGCGCTGCCAGCCGCTGGGCGACCAGCACCGCGGGTGCCCGCTCGCCGACGTGCACCACGAAGGAGACCTCCGACAGCCGCAGCGGTGTGGTCCGCGTCCCTGGCGCCTGCTCCGCGACGAGAGCCGCCAGCCGGCGCTCCTCGGCCGGGTCCGTCAGGTCGAGGGCGAGGTGACCGACGCCGGACGCGGCCAGGGCCACGGCCATCGGCGCGACCAGCGGCCCGCTCCCACTGATCATGATCTTCGCGGCGTCCCGCCGGCGGAGCACCTGCGCGGGCTGGTCGGGACCCACGGGCCGCAGCGCGAGCGCTGCCGCCTCCGGGAGCAGCCGTCCCCGGCGCGGCTCGGCGATGCCCGTGGGCATCAGCGCCTGGCTGCTGACCACGAGGCCGGCGCGGCACAGCTCGTCGATGAGGGCCTGCGCGTCGGCTTCCCGGACGCCGTACCGACGGGCCTGGACGAGGACGGTGCGCACGGAGCGTGTGCCGTCGAGCAGGTCGAGGACCTCGGCGGCGCCCGGGTCGGGCAGCTCCACGATCACCGCCCGGGCAGGGTCGACGCCCAGCTGGAGGTGATGGCGTCCCCGCCAGAGTCGGCGGAGTCCGGGGATGAGCGTCGGCCGGGTCACCTGCCCGGCAGCGGAGGGGTTCGACATGGCGTGACAGATTGTGACGGCCAGTCGGTCCCTCCCCGTCAGTTATCCACAGACATCCACCGCTTCGGCGCTGTTGTCCACAGGAAGCTGCCCCAGTTATCCACAGGCAACGTGACGGAGTGTCACCTAATCCCAGCCGGCCGGATGCCGGCGTGATCACGCCTTCCCGAGGATGCGGTTCACCGTGGTGCCGCACACCGGGCAGTGGCCCTTGGCCATCCTCATGCCGGTCTTGGAGACGGAGACGTCCCCGTTGAAGTCACGCTTCTGCCGGCACTTCACGCAGTATCCGCTGTACGTCTCGGCCACGCTTCCACCCTCCCGCTCGTGGTCGGCCTCACCCGGGCCACACCCTGGTGAGTGTCCCTCGGGCGGTGTGCCGGACTCGCCACATTCGCCCGGGACACGCCGACGGGTTGGTGGCGAACGCCGACCGCAGGACTCCGAGCAACCAGAGTATATGTCGTAATACGGGCAAATATCTCCTAAAGGTAGCAGCTCTTGCAAGGTAACGGCTCTCGCCGCCCCGCCGGCACCCGGTGAGGTGTGTCGCGAGCCGTGGAGTGGTCCGTTGCCTGCGCGCTGCCGGTGCCGTCCCGCCCTGGCGCGAGCGCGAGGTCTGCGGTGAGCTGTCAGCTGACGTCCCTATACCCGGCCGCTGCGTCGCGTGCGCCCGCAGTGTGGCGTGGTGGGTTTTGGGGCGCGATGTCGGCGGTGTCGGTGGCCCAGCCCGCCGCTTCGGGTTAGCGTGCCGGTGTGGGGCAGTCGGAACCGGTGGTGGAGGTCCGGCGCAGCCAGCGCCGGCGGCGTACGGTGTCGGCCTACCGCGACGGCGAGCGCGTGGTGGTCCTGATACCCGACCAGTTCACCCGAGCGGAGGAGACCGAGTGGGTGGACCGGATGCTCGCCCGGCTCGCCGCCCGCCACGCCCGCTCCCATCCCTCCGACTCGGAGCTCGCCGAACGGGCGCGTCGTCTCGCCGACCGCTACCTGCCCGAGTTCCACCTGCGACCGGTGAGCATCCGGTGGGTCGACAACCAGCGGTGCCGATGGGGATCGTGCACTCCGGACGAAGGGACCATCCGGATCTCCGAGCGGGTGCGCGGGATGCCGGAGTGGGTGCTGGACTACGTGGTGCTCCACGAGCTGGTCCACCTGGTCGTCCCCACCCACGGACCGCGGTTCTGGGCGCTGGTCGGCCGCTACCCGAAGGCGGAGCGGGCCCGCGGCTTCCTCGAGGGCGTCTCCGCCGCCACGGCGTAGCCCGTCACCGTGGCGTAGCCCCTCACCGTGTAGCCGTCACCGGGGCGGGAAGTCGAGGTCCGGTGGCGTCTTCGCGTACGCCTCCGGGTCGGCGAAGTCCTCCTCCGTCGGCAGCAGGTCGGGGTGGCCCCACACGGCGTCGCGGCCGTCCACTCCGCGGTGGGAGGACAGCGCCGCCCACAGCTCGGTGGCCTCGCGGAGCCGCCGCGGCCGCAGCTCGAGCCCGACCAGTGCGGCGAAGGTCTGCTCGGCCGGGCCGCCCTCGGCCCGCCGGCGGCGGAACGCCTCGGCCAGCCGGGCCGCGTTGGGCAGGCGGCCGGACGCGGCGGTGTCCACGACGTGGCTGACCCACCCCTCGACGAGCGCCAGCGCGGTCTCGATGCGCGTCAGCGCGGCGGCCTGCTCGGGAGTGTTCTCCGGGGAGAAGATGCCCTCCACCCGCAGCAGCCGCATGGACTCCAGGTCGGTCGGGTCGATCCTGCTCATCGCGTCCTCGACCGCCTCCCGGTCCACCCGGATGCCGGCGGCGTAGGTCTCCACGGCGGTGAGGACGTGTCCCCGCAGCCACGGCACGTGCCCGAACAGGCGCTGGTGAGCGGCCTCCCGTAGGGCGACGAACAGCAGCAGCTCCTCCTCGTCGACCTCCAGGCCCTCACCGTAGGCGGCGACGTTGGCCGGCAGCAGCGCCGCGGTACCGGCCGGGCCCAGCGGCAGGCCGATGTCCCCAGCGGACAGCACCTCGGTCGCCAGTGAGCCCAGCGCGTGCCCGAGCTGACCTCCGAACAGCGCGCCGCCCAGCGCCGTCACCACCGCCTGGATCGGTCCCAGGCTGGCGCGCGCCTCCTCGGGCACCAGGTCGTTCATCGCGCCGACCATCCGCGTGGCCACCGGGTCGCACAACTTCTTCCACACGTCCATCGTGTGGAAGATCCACTCGTTGCGGTTCCAGGCGGCAGCGGTCCGCACACCGGAGGGGAAGGTGCTGGTGGGATCCAGCCAGAGGTCCGCCAGCCGCAGCGCCTCCACCACCCGCTGCCGCTGCTGCGGCGTGACCTGCGGGTCCCCGTCCATGCCGAGCCTGCTGGCCGCCACCTGGCGGGCCAGGTCCCAGTTCACCGGACCGGCGCCGGCCGGCGTGAGGAACTGCTGCAGCTGCGCCAGGAAGCGGCGCATCTGTTCCTGGTCGCGCGGGTCCGGAGGCTGGCCGCCTGGCAAGGCGAAACCGAACGGGATGTCGGGCACCCTTCAACGTTACGCGCCCGAGCGCGCCCGTCCACGTGCCGGCACCCCGGATAGGGTGACCGTTATGCAGCGCCGAGGGGTCACCGTGCTGGTGGGGGCGATCATCGTCGCCGTCCTGACCGCCGGTGTCATGGCCGCCCCGGTACCGTACGTGATCCTCGATCCTGGGCCCACCGTGGACACACTCGGTGAGCGCGACGGCAAGCCGGTCATCCAGATCACGGGGACACCGACCTCGACGTCGAAGGGGCAGCTGCGGTTGACCACCGTCGGGGTGGATCCCGACGTCAACCTGCTCACCGCCATCCGGGCGTGGTTCGACGACGAGGAGGCGGTGGTGCCGCGGGAGCTCATCTACCCGCCGGACAAGAGCCCGGAGGAGGTGGAGGAGCAGAACGAGCGGCAGTTCACCCAGTCGCAGAACAGCGCCGAGGTCGCCGCCCTCCGCTACCTCGGCTACCCGGCGCAGGTGGTCGTGCGGGAGGTGCCGGAGGGCATGCCGGCGCACGGCCGGCTGCGTGCCGGGGACGTGATCACGTCCGTGGACGGCACCGAGGTGACCTCGGTCGAGCAGCTGCAGGAGCTGGTGACGCGTCACCCGGCCGGCACCACGCTCGAGATCGGCTACCTGCGCGGTGACGAGCCGGGCACCGTCGAGGTCACCACGGCCGCCGACGACCGGGACGGCCGTACCCCGCGCCTGGGCGTGGCGGTCGGGTACGAGATGGACGTGCCGTTCGAGATCAATTTCGAGATCGACCGCATCGGCGGTCCCAGCGCCGGGCTCATGTTCGCGCTGGGCATCATCGACCTGCTCGAGCCGGAGGACCTCACCGGCGGGCTGGTGATCGCGGGCACGGGGACGATCGACGACAACGGGACGGTCGGGCGCATCGGCGGCCTGCCGCAGAAGCTCACCGGGGCGCGGGACGCGGGCGCCACGGTCTTCCTGGTGCCGGCGGGCAACTGCGAGGAGGCGGTCGCCAACCGGCCCGCCGGCCTCACCCTGGTCAGGGTGGAGACGCTGGAGGACGCGCTGGCCGGGCTGGCGGCGGTCCGGGAGGGGAGGACGCCGCCCACCTGCTGACCGCGGCCGGCGGGGAGGCCCCCCGGCCGCCCGGCGACGCCGCCGGCTGCCCGCTGACCGCGCCGCCGGTTCCCGGACGGGTCGCCGAAGGTCACCGATCGGGTGCCATCGGTATGCGGCGACCGGCGCCTCCGGGGCTGCGGGTACGCTAGGGCCGCCTGAGGAGCCCTGAGGTAGCTGGAGCTGATTCGTCGTGGTGGTACGAGACGGGCGGCCGCCCGTACCCGGCATGAGCCGTCGCGGGAAGGTCACCGTGGCCGTGCTCATCGGTGCCTTCCTGCTGTCCAGCCTGCTCGGCACCGCGGTGGACCTCTCGACCGAGCTGTTGTGGTACCGGGAGGTGGGCTTCAGTCGCGTCTTCACCGGGGTCCTCTTCACCCGGGCCGGGCTGTTCCTGGTGGTCGGCATCGGGATGGGGCTGCTGGTGGCCGCCAACCTGTGGTTGGCGTACCGGCTGCGACCGCTGCTGCGGCCGCACTCTTTGGAACAGCAGTCGCTGGAACGCTACCGGCAGGTGGTCACGCCGCGGGTCGGCGTGTGGATCGCGGTGGCCGCCGGCCTGGTCGGCGTGTTCGCCGGCATGGCCGCGCAGAGCCGCTGGAAGGAGTGGCTGCTGTTCCGCCACGGCGGCGAGTTCGGGTGGCGTGACCCCGAGCTGAACGTCGACGCCGGGTTCTACGTCTTCCAGTACCCCTTCTACCGGTTCCTGCTCGGGCTCGGGTTCGCCGCCGTGGTGCTGTCGCTGCTGGGCGCGCTCGGCATGTACTACCTGTACGGCGCGGTGCGCCTGCAGGGGGTCGGCGACCGGGTCACCCCGGGCGCGCGGGCGCACCTGTCGGTGCTGGTGGCGCTGTTCGTCGGGCTCAAGGCGGTGGCGTACTGGCTGGACCAGCGCGGGCTGATGCTGGAGAGCTTCGAGCTCGTGCAGGGCCAGACGCTCACCGGAGCGGGCGCCGCGGCCGTGACCGCGCTGCTGCCGGCCAAGGCCATGCTCATGTGGATCGCGATCGTGGTCGCCGTCGCGGTGGTGGTCTTCGCCAACGCGATCTTCCGCAACCTGACCTACCCGGGCATGGCCCTCGGCCTGCTGGCCCTGGCCGCGGTGGTGATCGGCGGGATCTACCCGTGGGGGGTGCAGACGTTCGACGTCAACCCGACCAAGGGCGACAAGGAGGCGCCGTACATCGCGCGCAGCATCCAGGCGACCAGGCACGCGTTCGGCCTCGACGAGACGGAGCTGATCCCGTACCCGGGCACCAACCAGACCCCGCCGGAGGAGATGGCCGAGGACGAGACGCTCAAGGCCAGCATCCGGCTGCTCGACCCGGAGATCCTCCCCCAGACGTACACCCAGCTGCAGCAGGTCCGCGGCTTCTACGGCTTCGGCGACAAGCTCGACGTGGTCCGCTACCCGCAGCCGGACGGCACGCTGACCGACTACGTGGTGGGGCTGCGGCAGATCGACTACGAGGACGGTCTCACCGACCGGCAGCAGCAGTGGCAGAACCGGCACAGCTACTACAGCCACGGCTACGGGATCGTGGGCGCGCCGGCCAACCGGATCGTCTGCAACGGGCGCCCGTACTTCGCCTCCGGCTTCCTCGGCACCGACGCCGACGAGCAGACCGAGGAGATCGTCGGGGGTGAGCGCTGCCAGGCCTCCCAGGGGGTGCCGGAGCTGACCCCGGAGCAGCCGCGGGTCTACTACGGCGACCAGATGACCGACTACGTGGTCGTCGGCGGCCGGGACGAGTTCGACCGCCCGCTGGCCAACGGCGAGGACACCTACCGCTACACCGGCAGCGGCGGCGTGGAGGTCGGCTCGTTCTTCCGCAAGCTGCTGTTCGCGATCAAGTTCCGGGAGGCGAACTTCGTCCTGTCCGAGGTCGTGAACCCGGACTCGAAGGTGCTCTTCCACCGGGTGCCGCGGGAGCGGGTGGAGAAGGTGGCGCCGTTCCTGACCGTCGACGGCGACCCGTACCCGGTGGTCGTGGACGGGCGGATCAAGTGGATCGTCGACGCCTACACGACCAGCAACAGCTTCCCGTACTCGCAGCGGATCGACCTGCAGCAGGAGACCAGGGACGCGCAGGTCGGCGTCGGTGTCGCCCAGCTGCAGCGGGAGGAGATCAACTACATCCGCAACTCGGTGAAGGCCACCGTCGACGCCTACGACGGGACGGTCACGCTGTACGAGTTCATCGAGGACGACCCGGTGCTCGACGCGTGGAACGAGGCCTTCGGCGGTGACCTGGTGGTGCCGCGCTCGGAGATCCCGCCCGAGCTCATGCAGCACTTCCGCTACCCGGTCGACATGTTCAAGGTGCAGCGGAACCTGCTGGCGCAGTTCTACGTCGAGGACCCGCGCGAGTTCTTCGCCGGCACCGACTTCTGGCAGGTGCCCCGCCTGCCCGCCGACCCGAACAGCGGCGACCCGCAGCCGCCCTACTACCTGCTGACCCAGTTCCCGGGCCAGGACCGTCCGACCTTCCAGCTGACGTCCGCGATGAGCCCGGTGAACCGGCGCAACCTGGCCGCCGTGGTCTCCGGCGCGTACGTGGACGGGGAGCAGCGGCTGCAGGCGTGGAGCCTGCCGTCGGACACCCGGATCGCCGGGCCCGAGCAGGTGCACCAGGAGATGGTCAACGCCTCCGCCATCCGGCAGGAGCTCACCCTGCTGGAGGCCGGCGGGTCGGCGCTGATCCGGTACGGGAACCTGCTGTCCCTGCCGTACCGGGACGGCATGCTCTACGTCGAGCCGGTCTACGTGCAGACCCGTAGCGAAGAGGCGTTCCCCCTGATGCAGAAGGTGCTGATGAGCTACGGGCAGTACGTGACCCTCGCGGACAGCCTCGAGGAGGGCCTGGCCGACCTCGTGGAGCAGGGGAAGCGGGGCGTGCCGACCCTGGAGGAGGAGGCGCCGCCCGAGCAGCAGCCGCAGCCCACGCCGTCGCCGACCGAGACACCGCCGCCGCCGACGACGTCGCCGTCCCCGACGCCGCCGCCGGACGTGCAGGCGGCGCTGGAGGAGTTCGAGCGGGCCATGGAGGAGCTGCGGGCCGCGGACGAGTCGGGCGACTTCGTCCGGTACGCCCAGGCGGCGGAGCGGGTGCTGGAGGCGTGGGACGCCTACCAGGCGGCGCTCGAGGCCGCCGAGGGTGGTGGCGGCTGAGAGGGGGCCGGTTGGCAGGGGCTCGGCCCCGCCTGCTATCCTTGCCTCCGACGACGCGGGGTGGAGCAGTTCGGTAGCTCGCCGGGCTCATAACCCGGAGGTCCCAGGTTCAAATCCTGGCCCCGCTACCAACGCGGTTCAGGGCTGGTTCCCGATTCGGGGGCCAGCCCTGAACCTGTCCGAGGGGCGTTCGGTACGCGGCACGGTGTCAGGCGCCGGGCCCGCGCACGACCGCGACCGGGCACTCGGCGTGGTGCAGCAGAGCCTGGCTGACCGAACCGAGCAGCAGGCCGGCGAAGCCGCCGCGTCCGCGGGCGCCCACCACGACCAGCTGTGCCTCCCGGGACGCCTCGACCAGGGTCTTGGCGGGCCGCCCGTTCCGGACCTCCTCCCGCGCGCGGACCCCCGGGTGACGGCCGCGCGCCTCGGCCACCCACTCGGACAGCCGCGCGCGGAGGGCCTCCGTCACGTCCGCGGCGTCGTAGATCAACGGGAGCTTCTCCTCGACCTCCTCCGGCAGGTCCCCGTACCAGGCGTGGACGGCGACCAGCTCGGCTCCGCGCGCCTCCGCCTCGGCGAACGCGAACTCGACCGCGGCGGCGGAGGCGGGACCGTCCACACCGACGACCACCGGTCCGTCGTCCCGCCGCCGCCCCCGGGCGACCAGCAGCGGCCGGCGGACGTGGGAGGCGACCTGCACGGTCACGGAACCGACCAGCAGACCGACGAAGCCGCCGAGGCCCCGGCTGCCCAGGACCAGCAACCATGCCCGGTCGGCCTCGTCCAGCAGCACCGGCGCGGCGGCACCCGTGACGATCTCCCCGGTCACGGTCAGGTCCGGGCCGGCCCGCCTGGCATGGTCCAGGGACTCGGCGAGCAGCCGCTCGGCGTCGGCCGCCAGACCGCCGTCCGGCGGTCCCTCCGGCGACGGGCCGGTGTAGACGCCGAGGATCGGCCACACGAACGCGTGCACCAGGCGCAGCGGCCGGCGGTGCAGCCGCGCCTCGGTCACGGCCAGGTCGATCGCCGCGCGGCCGGCGTCGGAGCCGTCGACGCCCACCACGATCGGTTCGTTGTCCATGCCCTCAGTCTCCCGTGCGAACCGGTCGCTGTCTGCCGGTCGGCACCGGGCCGCCGGGAAGCTCCCGCGCGGCCCGGTCGTGGCGGGTTCAGCGCAGCCACGGCAGGCGGCGCACCAGCCTCGTGCGCGCCCAGGCGCGCCCGAACCCGAGCGTGTCGCCGGCGTTGGCCATCGCCAGGCCGATGAGCAGACCGGCGTAGATCAGGTGGTCGTCCATGAACGGGTTGTTCTCCGGCGGCAGCACCGCGGTCCACATGAGCACCATCAGCAGCGCTCCGGTCGCGGCCGCGATCCGCATGCCCACTCCGGCGAGCAGGGCCAGCCCGATGGCGGCCAGCCCCACCATGAACAGCACGTCGACCCACACCTGCCCGGCGAGGCTCTGGTAGAAGCCCTTGAACGGGCCGGTGGTGGCGAACGTCAGGAAGCCCTTCGTGGGGCTGCCGCCGTTGACCCACGCGTTCTCGGTGGCGGTGGCGAACCCCCAGCCGAACAGCTTGTCCAGGAAGGCCCACAGGAAGATCCAGCCGAGCCCGATCCGCAGTCCGGCCCAGACGTAGTCGACCGCCGCGTGGCGCGCGCTCGCGCTGGGAGCGCGCTGCACCGTGGCGGCGGGGGTCTCGATGGTCGCGGTCATGGTTCCCACGTCCTCTCGTGCGACGTCGGTGTCCCCGACGTCTCCATCGGACTACGGGCCGCCGCCCGGGCGGCAGGGCCGGCCGGCCGCCGGCACCGGGGGCCTTGGTCCCCTCCCGCGTGGGCCGGCGCGGCCATCCTGCGGTCGGGGCCGGTGCGGCTGTCGCGCCTGGCCGGCGTACGGCGCCACCCCGCCGGCGCCGCACGGGCCCACGCCCTCAGTCGTCGATGACGTCCTCGACCGGGCGGCGCGGCGTGGGGGTGCCCGGCACGCCGTAGCCGATCCGCAGCACCATCTGCGGCGG
>VSBZ01000193.1:0-5517 GCA_047459215.1 Micromonosporaceae bacterium
GGCCGCGGGAACCGCCTGCAGGACCGGTGCGGCCGGCGGGTCCAGCTGCGCCTCGCGCGCCCACTCGATCGCGTTGACCAGCAGCCGGCCGGCGTCGGCGGTCCAGCCCTTGCCCGGGCCGACCGCCTCGGTCACGGCGCTGGCCGACAGCAGGACCTCGATGCTGCCGGCGCTGCGCCAGTCCCACCCGACGGCCAGGCCCGTCACCGGCTCGCCGTCCGCGGTCGGCACGTGCAGGTCGGCCAGCGGGCGACCGGCGTAGCGCGCCAGGACGCTGTAGTAGCCGCCCTCGACGATCAGCGTCGCCGGGTCGTCCCCCAGTCCGGCGAACAGCCGGTGGTCGGGGTCGAACCCGGTCAGCTGCACCGGGCCGTCACCGTGGCCCTGGGTGCCGACCTCCACCCGGTCGGTGTAGCGCTCCAGCAGCCGGATGCCGCCCCGGTCGACCGCCCACGTGCCGGTGAACACCAGGGAGGTCTGCGCGGCGTCGGCGGCCGCGAGAACCGCGGCGAAGGTGTCCGCGTCCGGGTCGCCGCCGTTGACGACCAGGGCCTCGTACCTCTCCACGTCCAGGTCGGCGCGCCACTGCAGCTCGGTGGCGGGTACGCCGGCGTCGCGCAGGTACGCGGTGAGCACGCCGTCGACGTCGCCCAGCACCCCGACCACGGTGGGCTGCAGGGTGACGTCCAGGACGGCCGTCGCCTCCGCGGTGACCGTCACCTCGGCGTCCGCCGGGAGGAACCCGTCGGCGGTGACCGTCACCTGGTAGTCGCCCTCCAGCAGGTCGCCGACGGTGAAGGTCCCGTCGGGACCGGTCGTGACCTCCCACTCCAGCACCCCGGTGCCGGTCACGGTCGCACCCGCGACCGCCTCACCGGAGGCGGACCTGACGGTGCCGGTCACCTCGCCACGCGGCAGCGGCGCCAGGTCGACGTCGAGGGTCACCGTGCCGGACTCCGGAACCTCCACGGTGTGCTCGACGGTGGCGAACCCGAACGCGGAGATCCGGACGGTGTGGCTGCCCGGCCCCAGACCCAGCACGTACGTGCCGTCGGACGCGGTGACCGTGGTCTGGCCGGCCTCGACAGCCGTGACCGTCGCCCCCTCCAGCGGCTGCCCGCCGCCGGTGACCGTGCCGACCAGCTGCGCCTGGGTGGCGTCGACCGCCCACCGGATCGCGTTGAGGTAGATCCGGCTGGCGTCCTCGGACCATCCCTCGCCCGGCCACGCGCCGTCGGACGTGGTGGGGGTGAGGTTGCCCAGCAGCAGCTCCACGCTGGTGGGGCTGCTGAACCGGTACCCGACGGACTCCCCGAGGCGCACACCGTCCACCCGGTCGTGCACGTCCGCGATGGTCGTGCCGCTGTATCCCGTGTAGGCGGTGTAGAGCTGGTTCTGGTTGCTGGTGGTGCTCGTGTTGACCGGGATCCGCTCACCCACCGGGTAGCCGGCGAAGATCGGGTGCGGCTGGGTGGGGACCAGGTCCAGGCCGACGCGGACGTTGGAGGAGATGACCGACGCGGGGTCGCCGCGCAGGTCCGAGAGGAACCGCAGCGGCCAGCCCGTCCCGCCGGCCCCGCCGACGACCACCGAGACGCCGGCCTGCTCGGCCGCCGTCAGGAGCGCCTCGAAGTCCGGCATGCTGGAGGCGACCAGGCTCGTGTTGAGGATGACCAGGTCGTAGTCCTCGATGGTGGCCGCGATGGTCGCCATGCCGGTGCGGGTGAACGCCTCGGTGTCGTACCCCTCGTCGGCCAGCAGGTCGAGCAGGGCCACGAACGGCTCCTGGGTGAGGGTGGTGACCACCACCGCCACCCGCGGGGACTCCCGCAGCTGGACGGTCACCGGGCTGGTCTGGCCGACCGCCACCGTCACCGGCACCTCGGACGCCAGGTGCCCGTCGGCGGTGACCCGCACGGTCCACTCGCCCGGCGGCACCCGGTCGAAGGTGAAGGTGCCGTCCGCGCCGGTGGTCGTCACCAGCGGGCTGTCCACGATGCTCACCGTCGCACCCGACAGGCCGCGGCCGTCCGGAGCGGTGACCGTGCCGGTGACCGACCCGGCCGGCTCGGCGGCGAGCGTGAGCGCGACGGTCTCGACGTCCCCGGCCTCCACCGTCACCTCGAACGCCTGCGCGGCGTGGCCGAACGAGTCGACGTGCAGGGTCCAGGTGCCCGGCTGCAACGGCACCAGGAACGTGCCGTCACCGGACCGGCCCTGGTAGGTGCGACCGGTCTCCAGCACCGTCACCCGGGACGGGATCCGCCCGCCGAGGTCGCTCTCCACCGTGCCCCGGACCTCGGCGGCCAGGCCGCGGGCGTCCAGCGCCCACTCCAACGCGTTGACGAGCACCCGTTCGGTGTGCGGGGTCCACTCCACCGCCGGCCGCTCCCGGGTCGACGGCGCACCCCAGGTGGTGATGCTCATCGTGGACAGCAGCACGTCCACGGTCCCGGCGGTGCGGCCGCGGTACGCGATCGCCGTGCCGACCTCACCGGTGGCGGTGGTGGACAGGGTGGCCACGATCTGCCCGTCGTACCCGTCGATGTAGCTGTACCGGCTTCCGGCGTCGAGCAGCTCGAACTGGTCGGGCACGCCGGCCACCAGCGGGTGGTCGGCCTGGTCGGCCACCACCGTGGCAATGATCGCCCCGTGGTTGGTGCCCTGACCCACCTCGGTCGGGTTGCCGTCGTACTGCTGCAGGAACCGGATGGCGCCGCGCTCGTGCTGGCCCATCCACAGCACCGGCACCCCGGCGCGGTTGACCGCGTCCTCGAACGCCTTGAACTGCTCGAAGGTGAGCTCGAGTGCGGCGTCGGAGGCGTTCGCGATGACGAGGTCCAGCTCCGGGATGCGGTCCAGGGAGTCGAACCCGATGTCCTCGGCCAGGTAGCCCCAGTCGGCGAGGAACTCCTTGCCGCGGTCGCGGGAGTTGGCGAAGTCGGAGTCGCCGATGATGCCGACGCGCGGGGACTCCCGCAGCGCGACGTCCCGCTGCGTGGTCTGGCCGGCCGTGACGGTCACCGGCACCAGGCTGCGGACGTGACCGTCCACCTCCAGCTCCAGCTCGTAGTCGCCGGGCTCCACCAGGCTGAACGAGAAGGTGCCGTCGGGGCCGGTGGCGGTCCGGAACGGGGTGCCGCGCAGCGTCACGGAGACGTCCGGCAGCCGCGCCCCGGTGCCGGCCGAGGTCACCACGCCGCTGATCGAACCGACGTCGGCCACCTGCAGCTCGAGCGAGGCGTCCGCGGTCTGCCCGGGCCCGAGCGTGACCGCCCGCTCCACGGTCACGTAGCCGAACGCCGTGTACCGCAGCGTGTACTCGCCCGGCGCCACCGCCAGCTCGAACGCGCCGTCCTCGTCGACCTCCGCGCGCCAGTTGGTGCCCAGCAGCTCCACGACCGCGTGGGTGACCGGCTGCCCGTCCGGGCCGGTGACCACGCCGGACAGTCCGCTCTGCTGCGGATCGGCCGCCCACCGCACCGAGTTGAGGAAGATCCGCCGGCCCTCGTCGGTCCAGTCGATGGCGGGGTTGCTGGCGGACGACGCCGCCAGGCCGGTCAGCAGCAGGTGGACCGCGTCCAGCGTCCGCGGCTGGTAGGCCACGCCGAGCCCGGCCGGCTCCTCCCCGGCCCGGGCCACCTGGGCCAGCGGTACGCCCGAGTACTGCGGGAAGTACGCGGCGTCCGGTCCTGCGTGCAGGATCTGCACCGGGTCGGACTCGATGCCCTCGAAGATGGGGTGGTCGGCGAGGTCGTGGAGGAAGAACTCCGGGTCCCCGGACCCGATCCAGACGTGGTCGCTCGGGTCGCCCGTGTACTGCACCAGCATGTTGATGCCGTTGGTGCGGACCGAGCCGAGGCCGGCGGCCGGGAAGATCACGCTGACGTCCGCCGCGTCGAACGCCTCCAGCGCGGCGAGGAAGGTGTCCCGGTCGACCGTCGGCGGGTTGTTGAGGACCACGACCTCCAGGCCGTCGAGGTCGTCCACCACCTCCCAGCCGGCCTCCTCGGCCGGTACGCCGTTGCCCCGTAGGAAGTCGGTGAGCTGGCTGTTGCGGTCGCCCACGACCACCACCGGGGGAGCGGGGGTCAGCGCCACGTCCAGCGTGGTGACCGCTCCCTCGACCACCTCCACGGCCTCGACGCTCACCGGCTCGTAGCCCGGGGCGGTGAACTCGACGGTGTAGGTGCCACCGGGGAGGTCCTCCACCGCGTACCGCCCGTCCGGGCCGGTCGTGGCCGGTGGCTGCCCGCTGCCGGGCACGCTGACGGTGGCGCCGTCCACGGGCGCCCCGCCGTCGGCGCTGGTGACCACGCCGGCCACCGTGCCGAGGTCGGACGTCGGCAGGCTCACGTCGCGCACGTGCACCTCGCCGGCGACCACGGTCACCGGCAGCTCCACCGTCCGGGCGCCGGGCCACCGGAACCGCAGCGTGTGCTCGCCGGGTGGGAGCAGCAGCGAGTACGAGCCGTCGTCGGCGGCGGTGGCGCGCTCGAGGTCGCCGGGCACCTCCACGGTCGCCGCCACCGGGGCACCGTCGGGACCGGTCACCACGCCGGTGACCTCGCCGTACGCGGCGGTCGCCGCGTACGCGACGGCGTCGCGGATCAGGTCCTCCATGGCCGGTTCCCAAGTGGCGAACGGGGACGGTGCGGCCGAGGGCAGCAGGATGTGGTTGCTGTCCACGGTGCGGCGCTGGTAGCCGACGCCGCCGCCGCGCAGGCCCTCGTCCTGGCTGCTGAGCATCGCCAGGGTGTGTCCGCTGTAGCCGCTGAACCAGGCGTGCCAGCTGTTCGGGGTCAGCACCGGCACCGCCGCGCCCGTCGGCAGCGAGGCGGTGATCGGGTGCGGCACCACGTCGTGCAGGAACACCACGCCGTCGGCGGAGAGCGCGGCCGCCTCGACGGCCGGATCACCGGTCACCTGCGACAGCGTGCGCACCGACCCGTAGCTGGGCCCGCCGGTGCCGAGCACGACCAGGCTGGTGCCGGCGGCGTCGGCGTCCGCGACGATCCGGGCGAACCGGTCCAGGTCCGCGTTGGCCTGGTCGCCGGTCATGCCGGAGAGCACCACGACCTCGTACCGGTCGAGGTTGCCGTCGATCTCCGCGAACGACAGCCGGTCGGTGCGCCAGCCGGCGTCGCGCAGCAGCTGCGTGACCCGGCCCTCGTAGTCGGCCACGACCGCGACCTCGAAGCGCTGCAGGGTGGCGTCGACGACCGTGGTCTGTCCCTCGACGACGGTCACCGTGTCGGTGAACGCCTCGTATCCGGCCAGGCTCATCTCGATCCGGAACGTGCCCGCCGCCACCTGCGGGAAGGCGAACGCGCCGTCCTCGCCGGTGACCACCGGCTCCAGCGGGGTGCCCGCCAGCGTCACGCTCACCCCGGCCAGCGGCCGGCCGTCCTGGTCGGTGACGACACCGGTGACGGCGCCGTCGCCGACCGGCGCCAGGTCGACGTCGACGGTGACCGCCTGGGCGACCAGCACGCGTACGGACTCGGCCGCGGTCGC
>VSBZ01000026.1:0-30679 GCA_047459215.1 Micromonosporaceae bacterium
GTCGGGGATGTCGGTGCGCTGCGACAGTGCCTCCAGCTCGTCCAGCGTGTTCATAGCCTCGTCCTCACAGCTCGCGGCGCACCGGCTCGGCGGCGCGCGGACAGTCCGGCAGGCCCCGCGCCGACGGGTACCCGACCTCGGGCCGTTCCTACCCCGGCGGACCGGGAAGCGGGCGGACCCGCGCGGAGCGCGGTGGACCATGCAACCCTGCTACTCTGCCACACCCGGCTCGGGCAGGGCCAACCCGGCCCCCCGCAACACCGCCCGGTCGTGCTCGTCCAGCTCCTCGGGAGGCAGGGCGGCCAGCAGGTCGGGGCGGCGCGCCGCGGTCCGCAGCAGCGCCTGGTCCCGCCGCCAGCGGGCCACCCGGCCGTGGTCCCCCGACCTCAGCACCTCCGGTACTTCGCGCCCCCGCCAGACCGCCGGCTTGGTGTAGACCGGGGCCTCCAGCAGCCCCCGCGCGTGCGACTCCTCCAGCAGCGAGTCGCGGTTGCCGACCACACCGGGCAGGAGGCGGATCACCGCCTCCAGGATGACCAGCGTGGCCACCTCGCCGCCGAACACGACGTAGTCCCCGATGGAGATCTCGCTGACCGTCAGGCGTTCCGCGGCGTCGTCGAGGACCCGCTGGTCGATGCCCTCGTACCGGCCGCACGCGAACACCAGGTGCGGCTCGGTGGCCAGCTGCGCGGCGGTGCGCTGGGTGAACGGCACGCCGGCCGGGGTGGGCACGATGAGGTGCGCACCGTCGGGGGCGACCGCGTCCAGCGCCTCGCCCCAGGGTTCCGGGCGCATGACCATGCCCGGGCCGCCACCGTAGGGGGAGTCGTCGACGGTGCGGTGGACGTCGTGGGTCCAGTTCCGCAGGTCGTGCACGGCGATCTCCACGATGCCCGCGGCCCGGGCGCGCCCGATGAGCGACAGGTCGAGCGGCGCCAGGTACTCGGGGAAGATGGTCACGACGTCGACGCGCACCGCCTACCTCCTGCCTGCCGTCGGCCGCGGGTCACAGGTCCAGCAGGCCGGGCGGCGGGTCGACCACCACCCGGCCGCCGGCGAGGTCGACCTCGGGCACGATCGCGGTCACGAACGGCACCAGCGCGGTACGCCCGTCGGGGCGTCGCACGACCAGCAGGTCCGAGGCGGGGGCATGGTCGACCTCCACCACCTCGCCCAGGCGCTCGCCCCCGGGGGTCACGGCCGACAGCCCCACCAGCTGGTGGTCGCGGTACTCGTCGGGGTCCTCCGGCGGGGGCACGGTGGCGCTGTCGACCTGCAGGAGCACGTCGCGCAGCGCCTCGGCGGCGTTCCGGTCCTCCACCTCCTCGAAGCTGGCGATCAGCCGACCGAGGTGCGGACGGCAGCCGGCCACGGTGAGGCGCGGCGGTACGCCCTCGGGCGGGGGCGCGGTCTCCCCCGCTGCTCCGCCGGGACGCCGCACGCCGGTGATGAGCTCCGCGCCGACGGCGAACCGCTGCTCCGGCTCGTCGGTGTGGAGCTCGACGATCACCTCGCCGTGGATCCCGTGCGGCCGCACCACCCGCCCTACGGTCAGCAGCACGTCTCGCGCCCCACGCTCCGCGACCTCAGTACGCGTCGAGGATCTCCACCCGCACCCCGCGTCCGCCGATCGACCCGATCACCTGGCGAAGGGCGTTGGCCGTCCGCCCGCTGCGGCCGATCACGGTGCCGAGGTCGTCCGGGTGGACGCGCACCTCCAGCCGGCGGCTGCGGCGGCCGTTGACCATGCGGACGCGGACGTCCTCCGGGTGCGCGACGATGCCCTTGACCAGGTGCTCCAGCGCCGGCTTGAGCCGCAGGTCAGGCCTGTTCCCCTGACTGCGCACCAGCCTGCTCCTCACTCGAGGCCGCGGCCTGGGCCGCGGCGTCCGCCTGCTGCGACTCCGCCGAGGCCGACTCGGCGGCCTCCTCGGCGGGGGCCTCGGCCTTCGACTTGCTCCGGCGGGCGCCCTTGCGCGCGGGCTTCTCCGCGCCCTCTTCGGCCGTGGCCTGCTCCGCGTCCTCGGCCTTGGCCGCCTTGCCGCCCCGGGCGGCCTTCTCGGCCTTGGCGCCCTTCTCCTTCTCCTTCTTCTCAGCCTCGGCGAGGCCGGCCGCCGCCTTCGCCTCGGCCTGGAAGATCGCCTCGCGGTCGGCCTTGGGCGGCGCCACCTTCAACGGCTTGGACGGCGGCATCAGGCCCTTGAACTTCTGCCAGTCGCCGGTCTTGCGCAGGATCGCCCGGACGGGCTCGGTGGGCTGGGCGCCGACCGACAGCCAGTACTGCACCCGTTCGGAGTTGACCTCGATGCGCGACGGCTCCTCCTTGGGGTGGTAGATCCCAAGGTTCTCGATCGCCCGCCCGTCGCGCTTCTTGCGGGCGTCCGCGACCACGATGCGGTACTGCGGGTTGCGGATCTTCCCCATCCGCATGAGCCGGATTCGTACGGCCACGTGTGTTCGCTCCTGTCGGTCCGGTCTGCGCCGCGCCACGGGCGGCGATGTACGCGAGCGGCCCGGCCCTCACGTGGGGAGGATGGGACCGGTGGCTCCTGTGACTGGCGGCGCGCCCGGGAGAGGGCACCGGACACCCGCCGGATTCCAAGCGCCCATTGTGCCAGACCACGCACGGGACGCGCACGCCGACCGGCCGGAGATCCTCCGGACGACCGCCGCCGGCTGCGGCCGGCGTCCGCCCGGTAGCCGGGGGCCGTCGGCCCCGCCGGCTGCTGCCTGGCCGGTCCGGCGGCCACCCCGCGGGCGGCCCGGCGGGGGACCGTCGCGCACGACGATGACCGTGGCGCGCCCGCGGTCGCGCGGTCGGGTCACCGCCGGCCGGCGAGGTCACCGCGGACGGCCGGCGAGGTCACCGCGGACGGCCCGGTGGGATCGCGCCGGCCGCGGCCCGGTCCCGACGTACGCCGTCGGGACGCCGGGGGCGAGGCCGACACCGAGACGTGGCGGTCGTCCGAGCAGGACGTTTCCCGCCCGGACCGGGGAGCCGGCCCCGGGGCCTGGCCGGCGCCGCCGTGCCCGCGCACCCCGGGACAGCCGCCGTGCCCGCTCACCCCGGGAGGGTGGATGCCCGCGCACCGCACGCGCCCACCGCCCGCCCGCGGCACCGGCGGCCCCGGTCCGGGTCACACGGCGCGGGTATCGTCGAGAGGTGTCGGACACGCGGCTTCCGGGTTGGCTCGCTGACGCGATCCTCTACCAGATCTATCCACAGAGCTTCGCGGACAGCAACGGCGACGGCATCGGGGACCTACGGGGTATCGAGTCACGGCTCGACTACCTGTCGTGGCTCGGGGTGACCGCCATCTGGCTGAACCCCTGCTTTGTCTCGCCCATGCGCGACGCGGGCTACGACGTCAGCGACTACTACGCCATCGATCCGCGGTACGGCAGCCGGGACGACCTGGCCAGCCTGGTCGACGCCGCCGGGCGGCGGGGTATCCGGGTGCTGCTGGACCTCGTCGCCGGGCACACCTCCGACCAGCATCCGTGGTTCGTCGCCTCGGCCAACGATCCCGACGACCACCGCTACATCTGGGCCGACCGCCAGGCCGCCGGCTTCCAGCCGTCGCCGGGTACGCGGCCCGGGTTCTACCTTCCCAACTTCTTCCCGTTCCAGCCGGCGCTCAACTTCGGGTACGCCCGTCCCGCCGAGGACGAGCCGTGGCGCCAGCCCGTCGACGCGCCCGGCCCCCGGGAGAACCGCGCGGCGTTGCGCGACATCATGTCGTACTGGCTGGAGACGGGGGTCGCCGGCTTCCGGGTCGACATGGCCGGCTCGCTGGTCAAGGACGACCCCGGCCAGGCGGAGACGGCGAAGCTGTGGCTGGAGATGCGCGCCTGGCTCGAACGCGCCTGGCCGGATGCGGTGCTCGTCAGCGAATGGGGCCAGCCGCAGGTCAGCCTGATGGGCGGGTTCCACGTCGACTTCTTCCTCCACTTCGTCGGCCGGGCGTTCCGCTCGCTGTTCCACAACGGAGCGATCATGGACAGCGCGTGGGAGCCCCCGTCGCCCTTCTTCGACCCGGCCGGAACCGGCTCGCCCAAGGTGTTCCTCGACGAGTGGTCGTCGGCGGTGGCCGCGGTGGGGTCGCGCGGATACATCGCGCTGCCCACCTCCAACCACGACTTCGCCCGGCTGGCCTCCGGGCCGCGCACGGCGGAGCAGCTGCGCCCCGCGTTCACCTTCCTGCTGACCTGGCCCTCCCTGCCCACCATCTACTACGGCGACGAGATCGGCATGCGCTACGTGCCCGACCTCCCGGACGTCGAGGGCAGCAGGCTCGGGCCCCGGTACAACCGGGCCGGGTCGCGGACCCCGATGCAGTGGGACGCCGCGGACCCCGCGATCACCTACCTGCCGCCGGACCCCTCGCCCGACCGGCCGAACGTCGCCGACCAGCAACGGGACCCCGACTCGCTGTTGTGCCTGGTACGGGACCTCATCGCCCTGCGCCGCGCCAACCCGGCGCTGGGCACCGGCGGCGAGGTGGAGGTCCTGCACGCGGGGTACCCGTTCGTCTACCGCCGCGGCGGCCGGTTCCTGGTGGCGGTGAACCCGAGCGCCGCGCGGGTGGTCGCGGACGTGCCCGAGCCCGCCGAGCTGGTGCTCGGCCGGGGCGCCCGGTACGCCTCCGGCCTGCTGGAGCTGGACCGCTTCGGCTACGCCATCTACCGGATGTGACCGCCGTCCACCGGCACCCGCACGAGCGGCGCCCGACCCCCGGGCGTGCCGACGCCCGTGGCGCACCGCCCCGCGACGGTCAGTCGGTCAGCGGCGTGAGCCGGATCCGGACGACACCCGGCATGGGCAGGTCGACGTCGAACGTGACCTCGTCGTCGGCGCTCGCCACCCGCGCGTCGTCGAGGCGCGACTCGTCCAGCGTGTTGGCCGCGCGCAGCCGGGCCCAGCCGTCCTCGTCGGGCCACACCAGGTCCTCGCCGACGTGGGCGGCGATGTTGGAGTGGTCGTTGTCGATCCGTGCCAGGTGTACCGCGTACCGGCCGGGGGCCAGGCCGGTGACCACCACGGACACCGGACGCGCGAGCTCCGGCACGCCACGGAACAGCGACGCGTCCGGCGTGGCGTTCCACACCAGCACGTCGACCCGTCCGTCGCCGGCCCGCGCGGCCCAGCAGTCCACCATGCCGCCGGCACCGTCACCGCTGACCGTGGACGCGACGACCTCGTCGCCGAGGCCCTCGGCCATCGCCACCGCCCACCACCGCGGCTTGCGCAGGTTGCCGACCGTGAGCAGACCGAACCCGCCGTGCAGCAGGCGGGGCGGACGGCCCAGCTCCTCGAAGTGGTCGCTGATCACCCAGTACGCCAGCGCGTCGACCCGGCCCTGCGCCGACTTGTACCCCCGCAGGATGAACGGCGCCCCGTAGGCGGTGTCGTGGATCGGGTGGAAGTGCGTGTGCCCGACCCCCCACTCGGTCCACCACACCTGGACGTGGTCGAGGCCGTGCCGCCGCAGGCTCGGCCACACGGACACCGGCGCGTTGCCGTACGTGTGCGTCGAGACGAAGTCCAGCGGCGTTCCGGTCTCCGCGCAGTAGGCGCACAGGTCCTCGATCCATTCGCTCGCCGCCGTGGCGGGGCCTCCGACCAGCAGCCGCTCGTCGACGGACTTGACCGCACGCGCCGCCTCCGCGTACAGCCGCAGGTAGTCCGCCTTCGTACCGGCCCAGAACACCTCGAGGTTGGGCTCGTTCCACACCTCGAAGCCCCAGCCCGCGACCTCGTCGATGCCGTAGCGCTCGACGAGGTGCGCCGCCAACCGGCGGTTGAGCTCGGCCCATACCGACCAGTCCCTGGGCGGCGACACGTAGCCGCGGTACCGGAACGTGGTCTTCGTGTGGTCGGTGGCGAGGTCGTGCGGCATGAAGCTCAGCTCCAGCACCGGCCGGACGCCCACGGCCACCAGCTCGTCGACGATGCGGTCGACGCCGCTGAAGTCGTACTCCGGCTCCCGGCCCGGCGCCCACCGGAACACGCCGACGTCGTCGTGGTAGATCGCGTGGGCGCGGACCCGCCGCACGCCGAGCTCCTTGCTCGCCAGGGCGAGGGCCTCGCGGAACTCCTGGCCCACCGGGTTGCCGGCCTCGTCACGCTCGAGCCACAGCTGGGACAGCCGCTCGGAGCCGACCATCTCCCACACCCGCCTGAGCCGGCCGGTCACGCGCGCGGCGTCCACCCGTGCCCGGACCGGCTCGGTCAGGTCCGTGGCGGCGGCCGCGCTGACCGTCGCGCTGTACGGCCCGGCCGGCAGGTCGGCCGCGGGCACGGCCTGCACCCGGTAGTAGTAGGTCGTCCCCGGCTCGATCCGAGCGTCGGCGTACACGGGGTCCGGCACCGGCCGGACGTCGCTGTTGCCGTGCTCGAGCACCGTCCACGGCCCGTCGGGCGAGGTGGCGCGGGAGATGAGGTAGCCGGCGGCACCGGGCACCGGTGACCAGCGCAGGTTCACCAGGCCGCGGCCGGGGGTGGCGGTGAGCCCGTCGGGGGCCGGCAGGTCGATGCGTGTCTCGTCGGCGGCGTCGGTGCGACGGTAGATCCGCCGTTCCCAGTCCTCGCGGGCGCGGGTCGCTAGCGAGTCGCTCACAGGTCCTCTCCCTAGGTCGGTCGTGCCGGTGGCATGTCGGTCGTGCCGGTGACGTCCTCGCCGGTCACCGGAGGGTCAGGTCGAGTCGACCGGGACCGGCGGCGCGTACGGCGACGACGGTCAGCCCGTCCCGGTGGTGGACGTCCGCGGGCAGCGAGGCCTCCACGTGCCGGTCGGTCACCAGGGCGACAACCTCCTCCGGCTGCAGGAGGTCGAAGGAGATCGTCTCATCCGTGGTTCCGCAGATCTCCGCGGTGCTCCAGTGGACGGTGGCGCGGGGCAGCCGGAGCCCGAGCGGGAGCATCCGACCGGTACGCGGCGGCAGCGCGAGCTCGCGCCCGTCGAACAGCGGTGCCCCGTCGAGCCACAGCCGGGCCCGGTTGGGGTAGCCGGACACGTTGAGCAGGTGGAGCAGCCGGCTTCCCTCGTCGTCCACGGTGGTCGTCGCGAACAGGCCGGGAACGGCGGCCTCGTGGGTCAGCCCCGGACGCGCGCCGAGGTGTTCGGCGGCCGCCCGGAACAGCCGCGGGTTGGCCGGCACCTCCGCGGTGAGCAGCACCGCCCGCCCCGCTCCGCAGTCGACGGCCACGCCGCACGGCCGGCCGCTCACCGCCGCCCGGAGCAGGACGTCACCGCTCGGGGCGTGCAGCTCCTGCAGCGACCAGACGGGAACCTCCGCCATCGGCGCCGCCCACGACGACGCGGTGACCGCCGGGCGGTACTGCCGCTCGAAGCGGCGCACCGGGCCGGCGGTCACCCCGAGCGCCTCGGCGAGCAGGGTGCACGGCCGCCCCTCCAGGTCGGCGGTGGGCAGCCGGCCCAGCAGCAGCAGCCCGCCGCCGCCGGTGACGTGCGCGACGAGGCGGCGCTGCACCGCCGCGTCCAGGTGCGTGCCGGTGGCCAACGCGACCACCGGACGCATCCGCCCGGGATCGTCGCGCTGCAGGTCGACCGCGCCGAACCGGTAGCCGGCCATCAGCAGGGAACGGGTCAACGCCTGGCGGGCGCCACCGCCACGGTGGGCGATCAGGTCCTCGCGCACCTCCCGCATGACCTGGCTGGGCGGGTAGTGGTACTCGGTCATGTACGCGTCCGGTACGAAACCCAGGACCAGGTCGTCGTGCTCCTGGTGCATGCGGGCCAGCCACGGCTCCTGGGCGCGCACGGCCGCGATGGCCCGCGCCGTCGGGGCGTAGGTCAGCCCACGCTGCCCCTCCGGTCCGACGGGTGCGCCGATGCCGTGCCGCTCGCCGGTGATGGCGATGCGGTCGTTGCCGTCGCCGACCGGCTCGTCCAGCGGCCCGTTGATCCCCCCGGCGAAGAGGTAGTAGTTGATGAGCCGGTTGCCCTGGGCGACGAACAGGCGGGTCTTGAGCTCGATGGCCGAGGGGTCGTACTGCCGGTCGTGGCCGCCGTTGTAGTCGCCGCTGCCGGCCTCGAACTCCACGGACGTCAGCGGCTGGTCCGCGTCGTGGGCGGCGTCGCAGAAGGCGTTGAGGGTGTGCAGGCCGACCGTCGACGGGATGGTCATCTCGCCGACGTAGTGGTCGGAACCTGAGATCATGCCGGGCACGCCGGAGTAGCTCTGCATGAGCTGGCTGATGCCCACCGGGAACGTGTCCGCGTGCCCGCCCTCGGTGCCGTGGATGTTGACGATGAACGGGACGCCGCGCACGCCGGCCGCCTCGGCGAAGCCGCGCAGCGCGGCCACGTACCGGGCGAAGCGGTCGCGCATGAAGGTGCCGAGGTCGACCCGCAGGGCCGCGGCCCACGTCTCCTCGGGCGAGCGGACCGCCCGGGCCCAGGCGGCCGGGTCGTCGAGGTCCACCGGATAGCGCGACGCCAGGGCGCTCCCCCACCTCTCCTCGAGCCAGCGCCGGAAGTCGGCGAGGAGATGGTCGGTCAGCTGCGGGGCGTTCGCCACCCAGGCGAGCATGCCGACCTCGTTGTCCAGCTGCACCGCGATGATGTTCCCGCCGCGCGGCTGCAACCGGTCCGCCAGCACCGGCATCACCGCGTCGTACCACCGCCGGACCTCCGCGAGGAACGCCGGCGCCAGGTAGTCCACGTCCCGGGTCGACACCGGCACCCCGTCCCAGGTCAGCGGCACGATCTCCGGGTGCTCGTCGTAGAGCCGGAACGGCAGCCCTTCGTTCTTCAGCTCCGCCATGACGAACGGCCCCGGCCGCGCGATGAACCACAGCCCGTGGTCGGCACAGAGGTCGATGAACGCGCCGATGTCGCGTTCGGGCCTCGTCTTTCCGGTGACGTCGATGGTGCCGTCCGGCAGCTGGTGCACCAGCCACGGCAGGTACGAGGCGACCGCCGTGCACCCGGCCTCCCGGGCGAGCCGGAGCCGGTCGGCCCACTCGTGCCGGGGCACCCGGAAGTAGTGGATCTCGCCCGAGAGCACGATGCGCGGCACGCCGTCGACGAGGAGCTGTCGGCGCCGAGTTTCGATCATATCGATCCCGTCTTGAGGTATTGCACGGACACTAGGCGGCGGTTACATTCCTGTAAACGTTTTCTGTAAACGTTTCCAACACCCTACAGAGGTCGGTGGGCATTGGGCAAGAAGCCGGTCAGTCTGCACGAGGTGGCCGCGCGCGCCGGAGTCTCCATCGCGACCGTCTCCCGGGTGGCGCGCGGCGTCGGCCAGGTCGCCCCCGCGACGCGCCAGCGCGTGGAGGCCGCCATCGCCGAGCTGGGCTTCCGCCCCAGCCACCTGGGACGGGCGCTGGTCGAGCGCCGGCACAAGGCGCTGGGCGTCGTCTTCCCGGGCCTGTCCGGCCCCTACCACTCCGAGGTCATCGCCGGCTTCGAGGAGCAGGCGGTCGCCGCCCAGCTGTCCGTGCTCATCCTCGGCACGCACCTGCTCAAGGAGTCCCGCGAGCTCGTCCTCACCATGGCCGACCGGGTCGACGGCATCGCGGTCCTCGGCGGCAGCGTGCCCGACGACATCGTCGACACGCTCCACGCGCAGGGCTGCCCGGTGGTGGTGCTGGCGGGCGAGCCACGGGAGGGCATCCCCACCATCCGCACCGAGAGCGTCGAGTCCACCCGGCGGCTGACCCGGCACCTCATCGACGACCACGGCTACCGGCGGCTGCGCTTCGTCGGTCACCCGGCGGGATCGCCGGACGCGACCGCCCGCTGGCGAGGCTTCCGGGAAGCGCACCGGGAGGCCGGTCTGCCCGTGCCCCGCTCGCCGTTGCTGGCCGGACATGACCAGCCCGCCGGCATGATCGCCGCCCAGCAGCTCCTCGACGCCCGGGAACTGCCCGACGCGATCGTGTGCGTCAACGACGAGTGCGCCCTCGGCATCCTGGTCGGGCTCCTGGGGCGAGGCGTACGGGTGCCCGGGGACGTCGCCATCACCGGGTTCGACGACGTCCCCGCCGCCGCGCTCACCTCGCCCGGGCTGACCACGGTCCGGCAGAGCATGCGGGAGCTCGGTGCCCGCACCGTCCAGGTGCTGTGCGCGGCCATCAACGGCGAGGAGGTACCGCCGGACGAGGTCCTGCCGAGCGAGATCGTCATCCGGTCCAGCTGCGGGTGCCCGCCCGCCGACCCGGCACCCGAGCCGGCCGCTCCGGCGGGCCGGCGCGCGAGCCCTCCACCCCGTGCGCGCTCCGCATCCCACGCAGACAGGCGGGCCACCCCAGCCCGCGCCTCACACACCATCCGATCGAGGAGGTGACCTGATGTCACAGCGCCAACGGGCGGTTGTCATCGTTGCCTCGTTGACGCTCGTGGCCGCGATGACGGCCTGCGGCCGCGACGACGCAGCGGAGTCCACCGCATCTGACGGCATGATCGAACAACTCGTCTTCCCCGCCGAGGGTCAGGCGAGCCAGGGTGGCCTGGCGAACTACAACGTGTACGCTCCCAACCCCACGCTGTGGAACGGCCTGTTCGAGCCGCTGATGATCCGCAACGCCCTCACCTGCGAGATCATTCCGTGGCTCGCCACCGACTACGAGTGGGAGGGCGGCGACAAGCTCACCTTCACCATCCGCGACGGCGTCACGTGGAGTGACGGCACGCCGTTCACCGCCGAGGACGTCGCGTTCACGCTCAGCGTCGGCAAGGAGTACCCGGGCGCGGACCGGGCCGGCCTCTGGAACGACAGCTTCGGCGCCCCGGCCGAGTCGGTGACGGTCGAGGGCAACAAGGTCGTCATCACGTTCACCGGCAACGCGGTGCCCAAGTTCGAGGGCATCATCGGCCTCCAGATCCTGCCCAAGCACATCTACGAATCCGTCGGCGACCCGACCCAGTACGTCGACGAGAAGGGCATCGGCACCGGACCGTTCACGGTCGCCAGCTACAACGGCCGCCGCCTGGTCCTGGAGCGCCGGGACGACTACTGGCAGGCCGACAAGATCAAGGTCGAGCGGATCGTCCACGAGGGGCAGTACGAGGCGGCCCAGGCTTCGCTGAAGCTGCGCAGCGGCGAGCTCGACGCGTACACCGGCGAGATCCCCAACCCGCAGCGCTCCTTCGTCGACGCGGATCCGGAGCACAACCACTTCTTCTACGCGCCGGCCGGCATGACCGTCCTGACGCCGAACCTCACCAAGGCGCCGTTCAACGACGTGAAGTTCCGCGAGGCCATCGCCTACGTGATGAACAAGGAGGAGATGTCGGAGAAGGCGACGTACGGGATCATGAAGCCGGCCAGCCAGTCCGGCCTGAAGCTCCCGTACGCCGCGCACTTCCTGCCCGACCGGTACACGCAGGAGGAGACCATCCTGCCGTACGACCCCGCCCGGGCGGAGCAGCTGCTCGACGCCGCTGGCTACCGGAAGGGGCCCGACGGCAAGCGGACCATGCCCGACGGCAGCCCGCTGTCCATCACCTTCAGCGTCCAGGCCGGGTGGATCGACTACCAGGCGATCGCGGACGTCGCCGTCCGGAGCCTCAACGAGATCGGCATCGACACCAAGCTGATGCCCTCCGCGCCCGAGTCCGTCGACGCGCAGAAGAAGTCCGGCGACTTCGACCTTCTGCTGGAGTACCTGCACGGCGGGTGCGACATGGCCCGCAACCTCGGGTCCAAGCTGCACAGTGGCCAGGTCCCCACGGAGACCGAGGTGCGGTCGAACGTCGAGCGCTGGAACGACCCGGCGACCGACGCCACCGTGGACAAGCTCGCGGCGTCGACCGACGAGGCGGAGCAGAAGGAGCTGATCGGCCAGCTGGTCGACACGATGATGACGCAGTTCCCGGTGATCTCGCTCCTCTACGCTCCGGACCGCCTGATCTACCGCACCGACAAGGCGGTCGGCTGGCCGAGCGAGGAGGACCCCTACATCCACCCGGGTGCGCGGTTGGTCATCCTGACCCACCTCAGGGCCCCGGAGAGCTGATGGTGACGGCTGCCCACAACCGGCGGTAAGGAGGTCACATGCGGTACTTCGCCAGGAGGATCGGCTTCTTCATCGCCACGTTGTGGGCAGCCATCACCCTCAACTTCGTGATCCCCCGGCTCCAGCCGGGGGACCCGGCGGAGATCATGGTCCGGAAGCTGGCCACCCGCGGCACCGGTGACGCGGAGCTGGATCCGGCCAAGGTCAGGGCGATGCGGGCCATGCTCGGCACCCCGGAGGGCAGCCTCTGGGACCAGTACGTCGAGTACCTGCGGAACCTGGCGCGCGGCGAGTTCGGCATCTCGTTCACCTACTACCCGTTCACGGTCGCCGAGGTCATCGGCCAGGCGCTGCCGTGGACGCTGGTCCTGGCCGGGGTCACGCAGATCCTGTCGTTCCTCGTTGGCGTGACCCTCGGCGCGTTCGCCGCCTGGCGGCGCAGCTCCCGGTTCGACTCGGTCGTCACGCTGGGCTCGACGTTCCTCGGGACGCTGCCGCAGTTCTGGGTGGCGCTGCTGTTCCTCTTCCTGTTCGGCTACACCCTCGGGTGGTTCCCGACCGCCGGCGGCTACAGCGAGGCGATGCCGGGGTGGAACCTCGAGTTCATCGCGGAGGCGATCCACCACTCGATCCTTCCCGCCGCGGTCCTCATGCTCACCGTGCCGACCGGGTGGGTCCTGGGCATGCGCAACACCATGGTGATGAACCTCGGCGAGGACTACATCCGGCTCGCCAAGGCCAAGGGGCTGCCGGAACGGCTCATCGCCCTGAGGTACGCCGCGCGCAACGCCCTGCTGCCGAGCATCACGGGACTCGCGCTCTCCCTCGGCGGCATCTTCGGTGGCCTGATCCTCATCGAGCAGGCCTTCGACTACCCGGGGATGGGTCGACTGATGGCGGAGGCGGTCGGCAACCGGGACTTCCCGCTGCTGCAGACCCTGATGCTGTTCGGCGTCGTCGGGGTGCTCATCGCGAACCTCATCGCCGACATGCTGTACGGCGTCCTGGATCCGCGGGCACGCCGGGCGCAGGCGTGAGGGGAGGTGACCCGTGACGACAGGCATCACGGCGACGCGCGGCGACGACGGCCTGACCACCGTCGATGACCCGGAACGGGTGGAGAACCCGCGCTGGTACGCGATCGTCTGGCGCAGCGGCAAGGCGCGGGTCGGGATCGTCATCCTCGCCGTGTACGTGCTGGTGGCGATCTTCGCTCCGCTGATCGCGCCGTACGACCCCAACCGGTCGGACTTCGAGCAGCTGCTCGAACCCAGCGCGGAGCACTGGCTGGGCACCAACACCACGGGCAACGACATCTTCTCCCAGCTGATCTACGGCACCCGGGTGTCGCTGCTGGTCGGCCTTCTCGGCGGGTTGTTCTCCACGGTCATCGCCCTCGTGGTCGGCCTGATCGCCGGGTACACCGAGGGCACGCTGATCGACGAGATTCTGTCGTTCGTGACGAACCTCGCGATCGTCGTGCCGGCCCTCCCCCTGATGATCGTCCTGGTCAGCTACTCGGAGGTCCGCGGCCTGCCGCTCATCGTGTTCGTCATCGGGATCATCTCCTGGGCCGGCCACGCCCGGGCGAAACGATCGCAGATCATCACCCTGCGCAACCGTGACTTCGTCACCGCCGCGAAGTTCGCCGGCGACAGCATGTGGCGCATCGTCTTCCGGGAGATCATGCCCAACATGATCTCCCTGGTCGCCGCCGGGTTCGTCGGCGCCGCCACCGGCGCGATCGGCGCGGAGGCGGGCCTGTCCTTCCTCGGGCTCGGCGACCCCCGCAGCGTGTCGTGGGGCACGATGCTCTACCAGGCTCAGCTGCAGGGCGCGGAGGCGCAGGGACTGTGGCTGTGGCTGCTGGCCCCGGGCCTGGCGCTCTCCATCCTGATCACCGCCCTGGTCTTCATCAACTTCGGCATCGACCTGGTGGGCAACCCCCACCTGAGGGACGACTGACGATGGCGCTGCTCGAGGTACAGGACCTCTGGGTCCGGTACGAACCGAAGCTGCACCGGCCCCTGGCAGCGGTGCAGGGTGTGTCCTTCACCATCGACGAAGGTGAGTTCGTCGGGCTGATCGGCGAGTCCGGCAGCGGCAAGACGAGCCTGGGCATGGCGGTGCTGCGCCTGCTGGAGAAGCCGGGACGGATCAGCGGCGGCAGCATCCGCTTCGACGGCACGGACATCACCCACCTCCCCGAGGACGAGCTGCGCGCCTTCCGGTGGCGGGACATCGCGACGGTGTTCCAGAGCAGCATGAACGCGCTCAACCCGGTCGCGAACATCGAGGCGCAGTTCCGCGACGCGCTGGAGGAGCACACCGACCTGCGCGGGCGGGCCGTCACCGAGCGGGTACGCGAGCTCTTCGACATGGTGATGATCGACCACAAGTTCATCCGGGCGTACCCGCACGAGCTGTCGGGCGGCATGAAGCAACGGGTCAGCCTGGCGCTGGCGCTCGCCGCGGGCCCCCGGTTCGTGCTGCTCGACGAGCCGACGACCGGCCTCGACGTGATGGTGCAGCGGTCGATCCTGGACAACCTCCGCCGGCTGCAGCGGGAGCAGAGGTTCGGCGTGCTGCTCGTCAGCCACGACATCGGCACCGTGCTGGAGCTCTCCGACAAGATCCTCGTGATGTACGCCGGAAAGATCGTGGAGGAGCACGCCGCGGAGAGCCTGCTCGACAGCCCACTGCACCCGTACACCAAGGGACTGCTCGGCTCCTACGCCGACCCCCGGGCCGAGGCCGTGCGCATCACCTACATCCCCGGCCGGCCGCCGGACCTGAGCCGCCCGATCCGGGGCTGCAGCTTCGCGCCGCGCTGCCCGGAGCGGATCGACCGGTGCCTCACCGACGAACCGCCGCTCGTCTCCGTCGACCACGCCAAGGTCGCCTGTCACGTCGCGGTCCTGCAGCGGCTCGGCGGCGACGCCGCCGTACCACCACCGACCACGACCTTCGCCGGGCCGCAGTTCGTCAAGACCGCCCAGGACACGGGCGTCCGCCGGGACAGCGACACGCTCATCGAGGTCAGGAACGTCAGCAAGCGCTACCGCCGCCGCCGGGGCCTGCGGGTGACGACGGTCGACGCGGTGGTCGACGTGAGCCTGACGTTGCGCAAGCGCGCGGTCACGGCCCTCGTCGGCCAGAGCGGCAGCGGCAAGACCACCATCGCCCGCATGATCACCGGGATCGAGAGGCCGACCTCGGGCAGGATCACCTTCCACGGCCCGGACGGGGACCGGGACGTCGGGCGGCTCCGGGGCCGGTCCCTGCGCGGCTACCGCCGGCACGCCCAGTACGTGTTCCAGGACCCGTACGCCTCGCTCAACCCGACGAAGACCGTCGAGTACATCCTCTCGCGGCCGTGCCGCAACTACCACGGCATGTCCCGTCGGCAGGCGCGCGCGAAGGCGGCCGAGCTCCTGGAGACGGTCGCGCTCACCCCGCCGGAGCGGTTCCTGAACCGTTACCCGCACGAGCTGTCCGGCGGCCAGCGTCAGCGCGTCGTCATCGCCCGCGCGCTGGCCGCGGAACCCGACCTCATCGTCGCCGACGAGCCCGTCTCCAGCCTGGACGTGTCGATCCGGGCCGAGATCCTGGAGCTGCTCGACAAGCTCGTGCACGACCGCGACGTGGGCATCCTGTACATCACGCACGACCTGCTCAGCGCGCGGATGCTCGCGGACGAGATCATCGTGCTCAACGGCGGCAGGATCGTCGAACGGGGTCCGGCGCTGGACGTCATCCGCAACCCCGCCGACGCGTACACCCGCCAGCTCCTGGACGCGATGCCCAACCCCTTCGCGGCGGAGCGGCCCGGAGGTCCGGTGCTGTCCGGCTCGTAGCCCGGTGACGCGCCGGCCGCTCGGGGCGCCCACGAGGAACTGCGCCGGAGTGACCTGAGTGGACGCTTCGGGAGGAGCGGCCAGCCGGCGCGCTGCAGCGGCGGCTGCGGAGCCCGCCGGGACGTCACAGCCGGCGGCTCCGAAGGAGCCGCCCACCGAGATGTCACAGCGGCGGCTCCGACGGAGCCGCCCACCGAAATGTCACAGCCGGCGGCTCCGACGGAGCCGCCGGGCGGACGCGTCAGTAGGCGCGGCTCAGGATCGCGACCAGGTCCGGCTCGTCGGCGGAGTCGGGCACCGACCCGTCCGGCCGGATGAGCACCCGCACCGACACACCGTGCTCGTTGGCCCGGGCCTCACCCTCCTCGCCCACGGCCGACCAGGGCACCCGGGCCCAGCCCGTCGCCGCCGCCTCGATCGCCTCGTCCAGCGTGCGCACCTCGGCGGTCCGGGACTCGCGCATCGCCAGCGCCTCCTCGTACAGCCCCTGCTGGTCGGCCTCGAGCGCGGCCCGCACCTCGTCCACCACCGCCGCGAGGGGCACGGGCGTCTTGGAGCCGTCCCGCCGGCGCACCAGCACCACGTTGCCGGCGGCGAGGTCGCGCGGACCCACCTCGATCCGGACCGGGTACCCCTTGAGCTCGGCGTCGACGGCGCGCCGGCCGAAGGCCGTCTCCACCCGGTCGTCCAGGGCGACCCGGACGCCGGCGTCGCGCAGCTCGTCGCGCAGCTTCACCGCCGCCTCGAGCACCCCCTCGCCCTCCTTGACGACCATCACGTAGGCCTGCACCGGCGCCAGCCGCGGCGGCACCCGCAGCCCGCGGTCGTCGCCGTGGCACATGATCAGGCCCCCCAGCATCCGGGTGGAGGTGCCCCACGACGTGGTCCAGGCGTACTCGAGGGTGCCGCTGGCCGACGAGTACGTGATGTCGAACGCGCGGGCGAAGTTCTGCCCCAGCTCGTGCGACGTGCCCATCTGCAGCGCCTTGCCGTCGCCGGTCATCGCCTCCAGCGTGAGCGTGTTGATGGCGCCGGCGAACCGCTCCTTGGCGGTCTTGCGGCCCACCACCACCGGGATGGCCAGCACCGAGACCATGAAGTCCTCGTACGCCTCGTGCAGGATCTTGCGGGCGTAGGCGCGGGCGTCCTCCTCGGTGGCGTGCGCGGTGTGTCCCTCCTGCCACAGGAACTCGCTGGTCCGCAGGAAGACCCGCGGCCGCAGCTCCCAGCGCACGACGTTGGCCCACTGGTTGAGCAGCAGCGGCAGGTCCCGGTACGAGCTGATCCACTTGGCCATGAACTCGCCGATCACGGTCTCGCTGGTGGGCCGGACCACGACCGGCTCGGCCAGCTCCTTGCCGCCCGCGTGGGTGACCACCGCCAGCTCCGGCGAGAACCCCTCCACGTGCTCAGCCTCCCGGCGCAGGTACGCCTCCGGGATGAACAGCGGGAAGTAGGCGTTCTGGGCGCCGGCAGCCTTGATCCGGGCGTCCATCTCGGCCTGCATGCGCTCCCAGATGGCGTAGCCGGTGGGCCGGATCACCATGGTGCCGCGCACCGGGCCGTTGTCGGCCAGCTCGGCCTTGGCGATCACGTCCTGGTACCACCGCGGGAAGTCCTGCGACCGCGGCGTGAGCACCTGTGTCATGACCGCCGATCCTAGTCCGCCCGGGCGGCGGCCGAGGCGTCGCCTCACCCGGCCGGGCCGGGACGCCGCCATCGCCCGGGCCGCGGTCGGCCCCGGCGCGGGTGGGTACGGGCGCCGTCAGCGCACGACCCGGCCGCGCAGGATGATCCGCGCCGGGTCGCGCAGCACCCGCAGGTCGGTGCGCGGATCGGTGTCGTAGGCGACCAGGTCCGCCAGTCCGCCGTGGACCAGGCCGGGGAAGCCCAGCCACTCGCGGGCGCCCCACGACCCGGCGCGCAGGACGTCCGTCGGCGTCATCCCGGCCCGCTCGTGCAGCGTGAGCATCTCGGCGACGACCACCCCGTGGCCGATCGTGCTGCCGGCGTCGGTGCCGACGTAGACGGGCACCCCGGCCTCGACCGCCGCGCGGACGAGCCGCGGGAAGCGTTCGTGCAGCGCCCGCATGTGGGCGGCGTACCCGGGGAACTTCGCCTGCGCCCGATCGGCGATGTCGGGGAACGTGTCGATGTTCATCATCGTCGGCACGAGCGCGATGCCCCGCCGGGCCATCTCGTCGAGCAGGTCCTCGGACAGGCCGGTGCCGTGCTCCACCGAGTCGACCCCGGCGCGGACCAGCGTGGCGACCGCCTCCTCGGAGAACGTGTGCGCCGCCACCCGTACCCCGGCGGCGTGGGCCGCCTCGATCACCGCCACGGTCGTGGCCTCGTCGTAGCACGGCGCCAGGTCCTGCACCTGCCGGTCGAGCCAGTCGGCGACCAGCTTGATCCAGCCGTTGCCGGCCTTGGCCTGGGCGATCGCGGCGTCCACCACCTCCTCGGCGGTGACCTCCAGCGGAATGCCGCGCAGGTGTTTCTTCGGCGGCGCGAGGTGGCGGCCGGCGCGGGCCAGCCGGGGCACGTCCGGGTCGTCGTCGAGCGGCGCGTACGGGAACGGGGAGCCGGCGTCCCGGATCGCCAGCACCCCGGTGTCCCGGTCGACCAGCGCCATGGCCTTCGCCTCCTCGAGCGAGGTGACGGGCGAGCCGTCGGCGCCGATGCCGATGTGGCAGTGGGCGTCGACCAGCCCGGGCAGCAGGAAACCGCCGTCGACCACGGTCTCCGCACCCGGCACGGGCTGCGTGCTCACCCGGTCGCCGACCAGCCACAGGTCCCGGACCTCGTCGTCGGGGAGGACCACCCCACGCACGTGCAGCGCCACACCGGTACCTTACGGCCCGGCCGCGCCGCCGGCGTCCCGGGTGCTACCGGTCGCCGTGCTCGTCCCGGGTGAGCTTGTCGAAGTCCAGGTCGGGCGGGGTGAAGCCGCCGTCGCCGCCGACGCCGGGGCCCAGGCCGGGAAGGCCGGGGAAGCCGGTCGGGAGGCCCGGCAGCGGTGCGCCGCCGGGCGCGCGCGGCGGACCGCCGGGCACGCGGGGCGTGCCACCGCTGCGGGCCGGGCGGGACCCGCCGCCCTTCTTGCCCTTGCGCTTGTTCTTCGGCGACTTGGTGGCCTTGCGGCGGCCGATGCCGGGCAGGCCCATCATCCCGCCCATCTGGCGCATCTGCTTCATCATCGCCTGGGCCTGGGCGAAGCGGTTGAGCAGCTGGTTGACCTCGACGACGGTGCAGCCTGAGCCGGCGGCGATCCGCGCGCGGCGGGAGCCGTTGATGATCTTCGGCCGGGCGCGCTCCTCCGGGGTCATGGACCGGATGATCGCCGTGACCTTGTCCAGGTGCCGGTCGTCGATCTCGGCGAGCTGGTCCTTCATCTGGCTCATGCCGGGGATCATCGCCAGCACGTTGGCGATCGGGCCCATCCGCCGGACCATCTGCAGCTGCTCGAGGAAGTCCTCCAGGGTGAACTCCTCGCCGGCGAGCAGCTTGGCGGTCATCCGCTCCTTCTGCTTCTCCTCGAGGGCGGCCTCCGCCTGCTCGATGAGGGTCAGCACGTCGCCCATGCCGAGGATGCGGCCGGCCAGGCGGTCGGGGTGGAAGATGTCGAAGTCGCCGAGCTTCTCGCCGGTGGAGGCGAACAGGATGGGCTGTCCGGTGACGTAACGGACCGACAGCGCGGCCCCGCCCCGGGCGTCGCCGTCCAGCTTGGACAGCGCCACCCCGGTGATGCCGACCCCGTCCCGGAACGCCTCGGCGGTGGCGACGGCGTCCTGCCCGACCATCGCGTCGAGCACGAAGATGATCTCGTGAGGGTCGGTGGCGTCGCGGATGGCGGCGGCCTGGGCCATCATCTCCTCGTCGACGCCCAGCCGGCCGGCGGTGTCGATGATGACCACGTCCCGGGCGTGCCGGCGGGCGTACTCCACGGAGCTCTTCGCGACCTGCACCGGGTCGCCGACGCCGTTGCCGGGCTCGGGCGCGTACACCTCGACCCCGGCCTGTTCGCCGAGCAGCCGCAGCTGGTCGACGGCGTTGGGCCGCTGCAGGTCAGCGGCGACGAGCATCGGCTGGTGGCCGCGGCCGCGCAGCCACCTGCCGAGCTTGGCGGCGAGGGTGGTCTTACCCGAGCCCTGCAGGCCGGCGAGCATGATCACGGTCGGCGGCTGCTTGGCGAGCCGGAGCCGGCGCGCCTCGCCGCCGAGGATGGCGACCAGCTCCTCGTGGACGATCTTGATGACCTGCTGCCCGGGGTTGAGCGCCTGCGACACCTCCGCGCCGCGCGCCCGCTCCCGCACCCGGGAGATGAACGCCCTGACCACGGGGAGCGCGACGTCGGCCTCCAGCAGCGCCAGCCGGATCTCGCGGGCCGCCGCGTCGATGTCGGCGTCGGTGAGGCGCCCCTTGCCGCGCAGCTTGGACAGGATCCCGTGCAGCCGGTCGCTCAGAGTGTCAAACACGTGCCTACGCCCCGTTTGTCGCGGTTGCTGGTCGTCGGGGGCCGTTGGGCTCCGACTCCCGCAAGGGTAGCCGGAGCGCGCGCCCGCGACGCTGCGATGTGAGGGCGTGGCCGGCTCGGAGCCACCCGGCCACGCGGTGGCGTGCCGACGCGGCCGGACCCGGGCTGTGCCGGGTGGCCGGACCCGGACTGCCCGGCCACCCGGTGACATGCCGGCGCGGCCGGGGCAGGCTGCCCCGGCCGCGCCACCACGGGCGTGCCGGCCGGCCCACCACGTGCCGAGCACGCGCCCGCCGCACCGGCGCCGGCCGGCACGACGCCGCAACCCGGTTCAGCCGTCGACCGCCGCCGGGTCGGCCGCCGTCCGCCTCCCGTCGGACGCACCACCGGACGGACCGGAGTCCGCCGGGGCGGCATCCCGGGCGCCGCCGGCGGTGGCACCGTTGCCGCCGAGGGCCGCACCGTCGCCGCCGACGGCCGCACCGTTGCCGCCGACGGTGGCGACGGCGAGCACCGGGGAGAAGTCGTACCCGATCTCCGCGTGCTCGTGCAGGTCCACGCCCTCGGTCTCCGCGTGGGGTGCCACCCGGAAGCCCATGATCTTGTCGATCACCGTGCCGACCAGCCAGGCCACGACGAACGAGTACACCGCGACCGCGACCACCCCGATCGCCTGCTTACCCAGCAGGGCGGCGCCTCCGCCGTACAACAGGCCCCGCTCGCCGGCCAGCGCCTCGACCGCCAGCACGCCGATGAGCAGCGAGCCGACCGCCCCACCGACCAGGTGCACGCCGACCACGTCCAGCGAGTCGTCGTAGCCGAAGCGGTACTTCAGACCCACCGCCAGCGCGCACAGCACGCCGGCGACCAGGCCGACCGCGGCGGCTCCCAGCGGCTCCACGAACGCGCACGCCGGGGTGATCGCCACCAGGCCGGCGATGGCGCCGGAGGCCGCCCCGAGGGTGGTGGGCCTACCGGACCGCAGCCACTCCACGCCCATCCAGCCGAGCACGGCGGCGGCGGTCGCCACCTGCGTGTTGATCAGCGCGACCGCGGCCACGCCGTCGGCGGCCAGCTGCGACCCGGCGTTGAAGCCGAACCAGCCGAACCACAGCAGCGCCGCCCCGAGAACCACCAGCGGCAGGTTGTGCGGCCGCATCGTCTCCCGCGGCCACCCCAGGCGCTTCCCGACCACCAACGCCAGTGCCAGCGCGGCCGCCCCGGCGTTGATGTGCACCGCCGTGCCGCCGGCGAAGTCGAGCACGCCCAGCTTGCCCAGCCATCCGCTGTCGCCCCAGACCCAGTGCGCGACCGGGAAGTACACCAGGGTCGACCACACGACGGCGAAGACCAGCCAGGCGGCGAACTTCGCGCGGTCGGCGATGGCACCGGCGATGAGCGCGGTCGTGATGACCGCGAACATCATCTGGAAGGCCGCGAACGCCAGGACCGGCAGTCCGCCCTCCTGCCCGTCGTCCAGCAGCCCTCGCAGGCCGGCGGCGGTCAGGTCCCCGAACACGCCACCCACCGAACCGCCTCCGACCTGCTCGCCGAAGGCGATGCTGAACCCGTAGAGAATCCACAACAGACTGACGACGCCGATCGCGCCGAAGCACATCATCATCATGTTGACGACGCCCGTCGAGCGCGTCATGCCGCCGTAGAACAGGGCCAGGCCCGGTGTCATCAGCAGCACCATCGCGGTCGACGTCAGGATCCACGCGGTGTGTCCCGCGTCGAGTGCCGGCACGCTGCCTCCTCTCACGTCACGCCGGTACGTGGCGCCGCCGGCGCCGTTGCCGGGGCTGCCCCGATCGGAGGTCAGCATGCCCGCGGGGTGTTACCGCGGCGGTGTCCGTCCGGTTTCACGTTCGTGTCGTCATGTTTCGCTTCGGTGACACGTCTTTCACGTCGGTGACACGTCCGGCCGTCGGCGACGGTCGGCGCCCACGCTCGCGTGCAACAGCCGGTGCGTCCGGTGGCACGACGTGTCCGCGTCGGTGGTTTTTCGCGCGTCCGGTGGGCGGGCCCGGCCCGTCCGCTGCCCGGCCTGCCGCGTCAGCGCAGCGCCGCCTCCAGCAGGTGCCACTCGCGGTCCAGCAGCTGCAGGTCGCGCAGGGGCCGGCGCAGGTGTCCGTTGTCCACGATCCGCCGGAACGCCGGGTCCCCCGCCGCGGCCATCCGCCGGATCCCCTCGATGTGGTCGACGATCCGGCGCCGGATGGTGCTCACGAACCGGCGCCGGTCACGCGGAATGAGCCCGTACGCGTCGGCGAACAGGCGCAGCCGCCGGGGCCGGTCCGGGTTCCGCCACCCCAGCGCCACCGAGTCCTCGTCCGAGAACAGCGGAACCCACGTCCACGCCGCGTACGCCACGTCGTACAGCCGTGACCCCGGTGAAGCGAGGTCGAAGTCGATGAGCGCGAGCGTGCCGTCGGGTCGCCACACCACGTTGTGCGGGGCGGCGTCGTGGTGGCACACCACCTCCGCGTCCGGCGGGGGCGGGCCGAACGAGCGCCACACCCCGCCGGCGGGCGGGCGGAAGCCACGCTGCGCGTCGTGGAACCGCCGCAGCATGGTGGCGACCGCGGCCAACGCCTCGTCGGTCACCCAGTGCGGCGCGAGCGGGTACTCACCGCACTCGCCTTCCACGTACGACAGGACCTCGCGGCCGCGGTCGTCGAGGCCGACCACCCGGGGCGCCCCGGTGAAACCGACCTTCTCCAGGTGGCGCAGCAGGGCGTGGACGGCCGGCGTCCACGGGCCGGTGTTGCGCCGTACCGTGTTGGCGACCCGGACCACCGTGCTGACGCTTCCGCCGACCAGCGGCACCTCTTCGGGTCGCGGGGGGTACGTCCGGGTCACGAGCGTTGCGTTCCCTCGCCGAGCAGAGCCTCCACGTACTGGTCGGGGTCGAAGGGTGCGAGGTCGTCCGGACCCTCGCCCAACCCCACCAGCTTCACCGGGATGCCGAGCTTGCGCTGTACGGCGAGAATGATACCGCCCTTGGCGGTGCCGTCCAGCTTGGTCAGCACCACGCCCGTCACGTTCACGACCTCCGTGAAGACCCGCGCCTGCGACAGGCCGTTCTGGCCGGTGGTGGCGTCGAGCACCAGCAACGTCTCGGTCACCGGACCGTGCCGCTCGATGACCCGCTTGACCTTGCCCAGCTCGTCCATGAGCCCGACCTTGGTCTGCAGGCGCCCGGCGGTGTCCACGACCACCGTGTCGACGCCGAGCTCGATCCCCCGCCGGACCGCGTCGAACGCCACACTGGCCGGGTCGGCGCCCTCGGGTCCGCGGACGACCTCGGCGCCGACCCGGCCGGCCCAGGTGGCCAGCTGGTCGGCCGCGGCCGCGCGGAACGTGTCCGCCGCGCCCAGCAGGACGCTGTGGCCGTCGGCGATGAGGACCCGCGCGATCTTCCCGCAGGTCGTGGTCTTGCCCGACCCGTTGACACCCACCACGAGGATCACCGCGGGCTTGCCGTCCACCGGAGTCGCCGCCAGCGAACGGTCCAGGCCCGGGTTGAGCGCCGCCCGCAGCTCCTCGGCGAGCAGGGCGCGGACGTCCGCGGCGGTACGGGTGCCGAGCACCCGGGTCCGCTCGCGGAGCCGCTCCACCAGCTCGGTCGTGGCCTCCACACCGACGTCCGCGCTGATGAGGACCTCCTCGACCTCCTCCCAGACCTCCTCGTCGAGGTGGTCGCGGGACAGCAGGGCGAGCAGTCCCCTGCCCAGCACGTTCTGGGACCGGGCCAGCCGCCCCCGCAGGCGCACCAGCCGACCGGCGGTCGGCGCCGGCCGCTCCGGTCGCTCGGGGGCGATGACCCCACCCGGCGCCGCCTCCCCCACCGGCTCGCGTGGGCGGGGTGCCGGCCGTTCCCGCCGCCGTAGTCGGGGTACGACCAGCGCCGCGCCGCCGACGAGCATGGCCACGACCACGAGCACGATGAGCAGTACGACGAGCGGGTCCATGGCCACGATCCTGTCAGATGCCGTGCCCGCCCACGGCGGTACCGCGCCGATGCGGCCGCAGGTGGCGCCCGCGCGGGAGATGCTCGACGGCCTGCTCGACCGGCACCGGCAGACGCTGCGGCGCACGTCCGGACGTCTCACCGCCGGGCGCTTGAGCGGCGCGCCGTGGAACCGTCCGACCTGTCGCTGCCGGGCCTGGTCCGGCACCTGACCGATGTCGGGCGCGGACGGCTCGGGACGGTCGGCGGCGAGGAGGTGGGGTTGCGGTACCACGCCGACGGCGAATGGGGCGACGTCCCCGGGGTCGAGGACGCCGACGCCGAGGCGGACCTGGCCGCGTCCCGGGAGGCGGTCGAGCGCTCCCGCGCGGCGGTCGCGCAGGCGCCCGCTGGACCGCGTCGTGGGCGACCGGCGACCGTACGCGACCGGCGACCGTACACGTTGCGCCGGGTGCCGCGCGGGCCTCACGCGGCGTGGGCCGGTTCGGCGTCGCGCAGACGCTGGCTGATCACCTCGGTGACGCCGTCGCGCATGGTCGTGCCGTACAGCGCGTCGGCGATCTCCATGGTCCGCTTCTGGTGGGTGACCACGATGAGCTGGCTGTGCTGCTGCAGCTGCCGGAGCAGCACCAGCAGCCGGCCCAGGTTGACGTCGTCCAGCGCCGCCTCCACCTCGTCGAGGACGTAGAACGGGCTGGGGCGTGCCCGGAAGATCGCCACCAGCAGCGCCACCGCGGTCAGCGACCGCTCGCCGCCGGACAGCAGCGACAGCCGCTTGATCTTCTTGCCGGGGGGCCGGGCCTCCACGTCCACCCCGGTGGTGAGCATGTCGTCCGGATCGGTGAGCACCAGGCGACCCTCGCCCCCGGGGAACAGGGTCCGGAACACCTCCTCGAACTCGCGTGCGGTGTCGGCGAAGGCCGACGAGAACACCTCCAGGATCCTGGCGTCCACGTCGGACACGACCTTCATCAGGTCGCGGCGCGTCGCCTTGAGGTCCTCCAGCTGGTCGGACAGGAAGCGGTAGCGCTCCTCCAGCGCGGCGTACTCCTCCAGAGCCAGCGGGTTGACCTTGCCCAGCAGCGCCAGCTCCCGCTCCGCCTTCGCCGCCCGCTTCTCCTGCACGGCCCGGTCGTACGGCGTCGGTGCCGGCGCCGGCCTCCCCTCGGCCTCCGCCTGCGCCACCTCGGCGGGTGACGGCGGCACCGGCACGTCCGGACCGTACTCGGCCAGCAGCGTCTCCACGTCCAGCCCGAACTCCTCGGCCGCCTTCGCCTCCAGCTGCTCGATCCGCAGCCGCTGCTCGGCGCGCGCCACCTCGTCCCGGTGGACCTCGTCGGTGAGCCGGTGCAGCTCGCCCTCCAGGTCACGCAGGGCTGACCGCACCTGGGACAGCTCGGCCTCGCGACGGGACCGGGTCACGGCGATCTCGTCCCGCCGGCGCGCGGCCTCCGCCACGGTGACGGCGATGCGGCGCAGCGCCTCCTCGGCGCCCGCCTGCACGCACCGGGCGAGCCGGGCGCCTCGCTCGCGCGCCGCCCGCCGGGCGGCGGCCCGTTGCCGCGCCTCCCGCTCGGCCACGGCCTGCCGTTCGAGGTGCTCGGCCCGCGCGGCCAGGGAGGCCACCCGCTCCTCCGCGGTGCGGACCGCCAGCCGTACCTCCATCTCGTTGCGACGGGCCGCCGGCACCGCCGCCGCCAGCCGGTCCCGCTCCTCGGTGGAGGGCTCCTCCGCCAGCGGGGTGGCCTGTGCCGCGGCCAGCCGCTGCTCCAGCTCGGCCAGCTGGGCCAGTGCCTCCTCACGGCCCACGAGCGCGGCCTGGCAGGCCTTGGCCAGGCGCTCCGCCTCGGCCGCGGCGGAGCGGGCGGCGGCGCCGAGCTCGGCGAGCCGCCGGGCGGCGGCGTTGCGTCGGCCCTCGGCCTCGGCACGGGCGGCCGCGGCCGCCGTGACCCGCTCCTCGGCCCCCGCCAGCTCGGCGCCGGCGGCGGCCAGCCGGTCGCGCACCTCGGCCAGGTCGGCCTCCGCCTGGGCGCACCGGCTCTCCGCCTCCTCCACCGCGGCCTGCAGCTCCAGGTACGACGGCTCCCGGGCGGAGCCACCGGTGGCCCGGTGACCGCCCACCACGTCGCCGTCCGGAGTGACCGCCTGCAGGTGCGGCCACGAGGCCACCAGCCGGGAGGCGACCTCCAGATCGGGGACGAGCACCACCGCCTGCAGGGCCTGGTCCAGCGCGGGCCGCAGCTGCTCCGGGCAGCGCACCACCTCCCGCGCCCACCGGCAGCCCGGCGGGAGCGCCGGAGGCCGGGGGACCGGCGGCAGGGGTGCGCCGCCGGCGTCGCCGATCAGCAGCTCCGCCCGCCCGGCGTCCTCGATCTTCAGGAGGCGGATCGCCTCGGCGGCGTCCTCCACGCCGGCGACGGCGACCGCGTCCGCCAGCCCGCCCAGCGCCGCCGCCAGCGCCGCCTCGCATCCGGGCTCCACGGTGAGAGCGGCGGCGACGCTACCGATCAGCCCGGGCAGCCGGTCGCCGGCGGCGAGCAGCATCCCGGCGCCGTCCTTGCGGCGGAGGCCGAGGGCGAGCGCGTCCCGGCGGGCGCGCCACTGGGTGAGCTCGGTCTCCGCCGCCCGCTCCCGCTCGGCGAGCTCGTCGACGGTGGCGCGGGCGGCCTCGGCGGCGGCCACCGCCTCGGCGTGGGCGACGTCCAGCTCGGCGGTCCCGCGGTCCTGCTCGCTGGCGCCGGCGGCGGCCGCCTCGTACTCGGCCTGGGCGCCCTGCGCCCGGGCCACCGCCTCCTCGTACGCCTCCTCCAGCCGGGCGACCTCGTCGGCGGCCGCGTTGGCGCGGCTGCGTGCCGCCTCCACCCGTCCGGTGAGCTTGGCCAGGCCCTCCCGCTGGTCGGCGAGGGCGCGGGCGGCGGCCATCAGCTCACGCTCGGCCGCGGCCAGGGCGCGCTCGAGCTCCTCGCGGGCCGCCTCCGCCTGGGCGAGCCGCGCCCGGTCGGCGGCCAGCCCGGCCCGCAACCGGTTCTCCTCCGCCCGGACCTGCTCCGCCTCGGCGGCGAGCTCGTCGGGGTCCCGGCCGGACGGCTCCTCGTCCGCGCCGGCGGTCAGGTGGCGGACCCGCTCGGCGGCCAGCTGGCCCACCCCCCGCAACCGCTCGGTGAGAGTGGACAGCTGGTACCAGGTCTCCTGGGCCGCCGCGAACGCGGGCGCGTCGGACGCCAGCGCCCTCTCCAGCTCGGCCTGACGCTCCAGCAGGGCGGCGTGCTGCCGTTCCAGCTCCTCGCGGCGGTGACGCAGCGCGGTCTCGTCGGCGATCTCCTTCTCGAGCGTGGCGCGCAGGGTGCTGAGGTCGTCGGCGAGCAGGCGCAGCCGGGCGTCGCGCAGCTCCGCCTGGATGGTGGCGGCGCGCCGGGCCACCTCCGCCTGCCGTCCCAGCGGCTTGAGCTGGCGGCGCAGCTCCGCGGTCAGGTCGGTGAGCCGGTGGAGGTTCGCCGCGGTGGCGTCCAGCTTGCGCAGCGCCTTCTCCTTGCGCTTGCGGTGCTTGAGGACACCTGCCGCCTCCTCGATGAACCCGCGCCGCTCCTCGGGCTTGGCGTGCAGCACGGCGTCGAGCTGGCCCTGCCCCACGATGACGTGCATCTCCCGGCCGATACCGGAGTCGGAGAGCAGCTCCTGGATGTCGAGCAGCCGGCAGGGCTCCCCGTTGATCTCGTACTCGCTCTCGCCGGACCGGTACATCCGCCGGGTGATCGACACCTCGGTGTACTCGATCGGCAGTCGACCGTCGCTGTTGTCGATGGTGAGGGTGACCTCGGCCCGGCCGAGCGGAGGGCGGGCGGAGGTGCCCGCGAAGATGACGTCCTCCATCTTCCCGCCGCGCAGCGCCTTGGCGCCCTGCTCGCCGAGGACCCAGGCGATGGCGTCGACGACGTTGGACTTACCGGAGCCGTTGGGCCCCACCACACAGGTGATCCCCGGCTCGAACTTCAGAGTCGTCGTGGAGGCGAAGGACTTGAAGCCCTTGACGGTCAGGCTCTTGAGGTGCACGCGTCTCCGGTGTGGTTGGCCGATGTGTGTCGCTTCTGGCAGGGTACCGCGCAGCCTCCCGGGGGCCGGTCGTGCGCGACCAGCCGAGCGGCGCGTGTCGCCACGGCGCGCGTCCACGGTGTGCCGTGGGAACGCCGGCGGGCACGCCCTCGGCGGTACGGGTCGGTATCCCCGGCGGCAGAGAAGGGGCCACGGGCCACCGCACAGCGAGCGCGCCACCACGTGCTGCGGTGGCGCGCTGCGGTGTCGTGGTACGGATGCCTAGGTGAGGGCGGGCTCCGCGATCCGGAGCACCTCGTCCGCCTCTACCGTGGCGGCGGCGGCGGCTACCAGCCGGTCGTTCTCGGCTCGCAGCCGGGTGATCTCGAATTCGAGTGCCTCCACCCGGGCACGCAAACGGGTGACCTCGTCCAGCAGGCGCCGGTCGGGCGCAGCCGCGACGTGGCCATAGAGGGCCTTCGCCATATCGTCTCCTCGTAGTGCGCTGCCGGAAGACCAGCTAACGCGCGCCGAACCTGCCGCGATGACGTGCTGAGCTAAGAACGACCGCAGCGCACACCACCATCGCGACCCGGCGTCACCCTGATTCTCTGCCTTCCCCCCCGCCAGAGTCAAGCGACCACGTTAGCCGCCAAGCGCATATTTCGCCTCAAGCACCCCTTCGGGGTGATTCGCCGCTTGCCTCGCGGCCGTCCCGCACGTAGCCTCAGCCCGTGCCGCGGTCCGCGTACGTCGGTCGACACCGCCGGGTCCGGCTGCCCGGCGTCACCACGGTGGTCACGGCCGTCGCCGTGGCGGTCCTGTCGCTGACCGTGGTGGTCGCCGGTGCGGTCGCCTTCACCGGAGCGTCCGCACCCACGGGCGGCGTCGAGGGGCTGGGCTACGCGCCGCCGTCCACGTCCTCGCCGGCGGCCACCAGCCCGGCGCCGCCGGCGACCTCCGCGCCACCCTCCCCGTCGCCGGTCACCCCCACCCCCGTCCCCACGACCGACCGCCCCGACAACTCCGACCGGTCGGACCGCGCCGAGCGCCGCAACCCCGCGCCCCCGCCGGAGGAGACCCAGCCGGTTGACGAGATCACCGCGCTGGAGGACGAGGTGGTCGCCCTCACGAACGCGGAGCGGTCCGCCGCCGGCTGCGGCGAGGTGCGGACCGACGAGCGGCTGCGCACCGCGGCGCGCCTGCACAGCGAGGACATGGCCACCCACGACTACTTCAGCCACACCGGGCGGGACGGCAGCGGCCCGGGCGACCGCGCGGCGCGCGCCGGCTACCAGGGCTGGGGCGGGGAGAACATCGCCTACGGGTACCGGACCCCGCGGGACGTGGTGGCGGGCTGGATGGACAGCCCGGGGCACCGCGCCAACATCCTCAACTGCGACTTCGTGGCGATCGGGGTGGGCCTGGCCTACGACCGCAACGGCCGGCCGTACTGGACGCAGATGTTCGGATACCGCTGACCAGGGGCGACTGCCGCGGGTCCGGCGGAGCGGGCCGGGAACGGCGTGCCGGACCGTGCGGGCCCGTCGTTGTAACGGGCGGAGCCCGTGACCGCCCGCGACCCGGCGCGCGACGCGGCCCGCGTCCGCGAGCCGCGTCCACCGCGCCTCGCGCCGAGCGTGCGACGTGCGCGCACCGCGTGCCACCGTGGCCGGCGCAGGGCTCCGGACGTCGCTGCCGCCCAGTCACGGAGGCCACATGGACGCCCCTGTCGGACTCCCGGTCCTGCTCCCCCTGTACGGCCACCCGACCGCGGACCCGCAGGCGTGGCGGACGGCGAGCCGGCTCGGCCCCGGCGTGACGGTCGTCGCCCGGCGCGGCGTGTCCGGGTCGGATCCCGAGCTCGCCGGGGCGATGGCGCGGCTGCGGGCCGGCGGGGTGGAGGTGCTCGGGCGTGTCGACACCGCCTACGCCACCCGTCCGGTCGCCGACCTGCTCGACGACGTCACGACCTGGGCCGAGTACCCGGCGGTCGGGATCTTCCTCGACCGGGTGCCGACGTCTCCGTTCAGCATCGGGCCGGTGGCGGTGGCGGTCCGGGCCGCCCGGCGGGCGGGCCTCGCGACCGTGGTGCTCAACCCCGGCGCCCCTCCCGACCCGCTCTACCGTTCCCTGCCGGCACGCGTGTGCAGCTTCGACGGGCCGTGGTCGCACTACCTCCGGTGGGACGCGGCCGGCTCCCGCCCCGGCGACGGCCACCTGGTGCACGCGGTGCCCGCGGACCGCCTGGCGGAGGCCTGGTTGCTGCTGCGCCAGCGGGGCGCCGGCTTCGGGCTCGCCACCGACCTGGCCGGCGACCGCCCGTACGACGGCGCGCCGTCGTGGCT
>VSBZ01000194.1:0-5451 GCA_047459215.1 Micromonosporaceae bacterium
CCCGGCGCCGCCGCGCCGACGCCACCAGCCCGCCGCCCAGTCCCACCAGGACCGCCGCGGCCGCCAGTCCCGCCCGGCCGGTGGGTCCGGTCAGCGGCAGCGCGTCCGGCTCGGCGGCGCCGGCGGTGCCGCCGCATTCGCGCAGCGTCTCGGCGCCCTCGGCGCTCCCGGTCACCTCCCACTTCGGGTTCTCGATCTGGCACGGCACCGTCCCCGGCGCGGCCTGGGCGGCGCCGACCGCCCCGCCGGCGGCCGTGGCGGCGGTGCCGGTGCCGGCCAGCGCGAGCAGGCCGACGGCGGCGATGAGCAGGGTGCGCAACAGGGCTCGTGTCATGAGTGCTCCCGACTGTGCCTATGGGTGTCCTACTCGCTCAACTGCCCGGCGCCGCCGCCGGATGTCGCCCCACCGTGTGACGCGTCCCCGCCGCGCCCGGGCGGACCGGTACCGTCGCCGGTGTGACGCGGATCGTCGCCGGCCGCCTGGGCGGTCGCCGCCTGCAGGTGCCGGCGGGTGGCCGGGTCCGCCCCACCTCCGACCGGGTACGTGAGGCGCTGTTCAACCGCCTCGAGACGCTCGTCGACCTCGCCGGGGCGCGCGTCGCCGACCTCTACGCCGGCTCGGGTGCGGTGGGCCTGGAGGCGTACTCGCGCGGCGCCCGCCACGTGCTGCTGGTGGAGTCCAGCCCCCGCGCGGCGCGCACCGCCCGGGCCAACATCGAGGCCCTGGGCGCGTCGGCGCACGTACGGCTCGTCGTCGCCAGCGTCATGTCGACGCTCGCGGCCGGCACCGACGAACCGTACGATGTGGTCTTCGCCGACCCGCCGTACGACCTCCCGGACCGTCAGATCACCGAGCTGCAGCACGCCCTGCTGGACGGCGGTTGGCTGGCCCCCGGGGCGGTGGTGGTGATCGAACGCTCCAGCCGGGGAGCTCCGGTGGAGTGGGTGGAACCCGTCACCGACCTGTCCGTGCGTCGTTACGGCGAGACGGCCCTCTGGTACGGTCGCCGATCATGAGGCGCGTGGTCTGCCCCGGCTCGTTCGACCCGGTCACGTACGGTCACCTGGACATCATCGAACGGTCGAGCCGTCTGTTCGACGAGGTCATCGCCGCCGTGCTCATCAACGAGGCGAAGGTGAGCCTGTTCAGCGTGGATGAGCGCATGGAGATGCTGCGCGAGGCGACCGCCCAGTACCCGAACGTCCGGGTCGCGTCGTTCCGGGGGCTGCTGGTCGACTTCTGCCGCTCCCAGAACGCGACCGTGGTGGTCAAGGGGCTACGGGCGGTCAGCGACTTCGACTACGAGCTGCAGATGGCCCAGATGAACCTCGGTCTGGGCGGCGTGGAGACCCTCTTCATGCCCACCAACCCGCGCTACTCCTTCCTGGCCTCCAGCCTGGTCAAGGAGGTCGCCAAGTGGGGCGGTGACGTGTCCCCGCACGTGCCGGAGCTGGTGGCCCGGCGGCTGTACGACCGCCTGCGGGGGAACGCGACCGGAACCTAGGCGGTCGGACGACTCGCCGTGGCACGATCAGATGGAGGCTGCGGTGGCGTTCGGGCCCCATGATGTAGGGGTGGCCCGGTGTGCCCGGGGCCGGCAGGTACGGGGCCGCCGCCGACGGGTACGGCGGTCGCGTCGAACACAGATCGAGGAGTTGACCATCGGTGGACCCGCTCGAGCGGATCGATGAGATCATCGCCATGGTGGAGAGCGCGCGCGCGGTGCCGATGTCGCGCAACTGCCTGATCGACCGCAAGGAGATGATCGAGGCGCTGGAGGATCTGCGCCACGAGCTTCCGATCGAGCTGCGGCGCGCCGCCAACCTCCTGGAGGAGCGAGACAAGATCATCGCGGCCGGGAAGGCCGAGGCGGAACGCATCATCGCCGAAGGGGAGCGGGAGCACGCCCGGCTGGTCTCGGTGCACGAGATCGTGGTCTCGGCCGAACACGAGGCGAACCGGATCATCACCGAGGCGCGCCAGGAGGCGCAGCGGCTGCGGGACGAGGTCGACGAGTACGTGGACACCGCCCTGGCCAACTTCGAGCAGTTCCTCACCCGCGCCCTGGCCTCGATCGAGCGCGGCCGCGACAAGATGCACGCGTTGCGGGAGATCGGCACGTTCTCCACCGACGAGGAGCCGGCGCCGGAGCGTCCGCTGCCCGCCTGACCGCCGCGCCGCGGCCGGCCGGCTGCGGGCCCGTCGCTCCTCCGCCACGGCGCGTTCGCGGCGGGTAAAATGCCGGATATATACGTAAAGTCGTCTGCCGCAACTCCAAGATCGGCGAAGTGTCGCCCTGGTTCGGACACGTCGCGTCCGGCCGGGTACTCTTCAATGTCGGCCTTCGCACAGGTCGGAGTCCTGCGATGCATGATCACGCCACACCGCCCCCCGATCCCCGGTCGCCCCTGGTCGTCGACACCGGCCAGCTACCGCGGCGACCGGGCGCGATGCGTACCGTCGAACGGGTCGTCGCCGCGCCGGAGGGTCTCGGTTCGGGGCTGGTCCAGGTGCCCCAGGGCTCCGAGCTCGGGCTGGACCTGCGGCTGGAGTCGGTCTCCGAGGGCGTGCTGGTCAGCGGCAAGGTCCGCGGCACGGCGGTCGGGGAGTGCGGCCGCTGCCTGCGCGCCATCAGGGTCGAGCTGGACGTGCCGGTCCAGGAGCTGTACGCGTACCCGGACAGCACCACCGGTGAGACCACCGACGAGGACGAGGTCAGCCGCGTGCAGGACGACCGGATCGACCTGGAGCCGCTGGTACGGGACGCGGTCGTGCTCGCACTGCCGACGACACCGCTGTGCCGCCCGGACTGCCCGGGACTGTGCCCGGGGTGCGGGTCACACTGGGATGACCTGCCGCCGGACCACCGCCACGAGGAGCAGCTCGATCCCCGTTGGGCGGCGTTGAAGAAACTGTTGTGACCGACGAGAGCGAGGAAGGACGCCGTGGCCGTACCCAAGCGCAGGATGTCGCGCAGCAACACCCGTTCCCGGCGGGCGCAGTGGAAGACCACCCGGGTGCTGACCGTGCCGTGCCCGCGGTGCCGGTCACCGAAGGTGCCCCACACCGCCTGCCAGGTGTGCGGCACCTACAACGGCCGTCAGGTCATCGAGCTGGACTGAGCCGGTCGCCGTGAGCCGGCCCACCGCGGCAGCCGACCTCGCGGAGGCGTTGGGAGTCCCGATCGACCCGGGACTGCTTCGCCGTGCCCTCACCCACCGGTCGTACGCGTACGAGCACGGCGGGCTGCCCACCAACGAGCGCCTGGAGTTCCTCGGCGACGCCGTCCTCGGCCTGGTGATCACCACCTCGCTCTACCACAACCACCCGGAGCTGCCCGAGGGGCAGCTCGCGAAGCTGCGCGCGAGCGTGGTCAACATGCGCGCCCTCGCGGACGTGGCGCGCAGCATCGGAAAGGACGGCCTCGGGCCGTACCTGTTGCTCGGCAAGGGCGAGGAGGCCACCGGCGGGCGGGACAAGGCGAGCATCCTGGCCGACACCCTGGAGGCCATCATCGGCGCGATCTACCTGCAGCACGGCATGGACCGGGCGGCGGAGGTCGTGAGCCGGCTGTTCGACCCCCTGCTGGCCGAGGCGGCCGAGCTCGGCGCCGGCCTGGACTGGAAGACCAGCCTGCAGGAGCTGACCGCCGAGCGGGGGCTCGGGGTGCCGGAGTACCAGGTGGAGGAGCAGGGGCCCGACCACGCCAAGACGTTCACCGCCTGGGTGGTCGTGGCCGGCACCCGGTACGGCGGGGTCACCGGCGCGAGCAAGAAGGAGGCCGAGCAGCAGGCGGCGGCCGCCGCCTGGCGCGAGCTGTCCGGCGGCGGAAGCGGTGCCTGAGCTGCCGGAGGTCGAGACCGTCCGGCGGGGTCTGGAGAAGTGGGTGGTCGGCCGCCGGCTCGCCGCGGTGGAGGTCCGCCACCCCCGGGCGGTCCGGCGCCACCTGGCCGGGGCGGCGGACTTCGCCGCCGCGCTGCCCGGGCGGACCGTCACCGGCGCCCGCCGGCGGGGCAAGTTCCTGTGGCTGCCGCTCGACACCGGGGACGCCCTGGTGGTGCACCTGGGCATGTCCGGCCAGCTGCTGCTGCGGCCGCCCGGCGCGCCGGACGAGACCCACCTGCGGGTGCGGCTGACCTTCGACGACGGCGGTCCCCAGCTGCGGTTCGTGGACCAGCGCACGTTCGGCGCGATGGCGTTCTCCCCGGGTGGGGCGGTGCTGCCGCCCGAGATCGCCCACATCGCCCGCGACCCGCTGGACGAGCAGTTCGACGACGCCGGGTTCGCCGCGGCGCTGCGCCGCCGGCGGGTCGGCATCAAGACCGCGCTGCTGGACCAGCGGCTCATCTCCGGGGTCGGCAACATCTACGCGGACGAGGCGCTGTGGCGCGCCCGGCTGCACGGGCTGCGCCGCTGCGACCGGCTCACGCGGCCGGCGGTCGCCCGGCTGCTCGGCCACGTCCGGGACGTGCTGACCGAGGCGATCCGCGCCGGCGGCACCTCGTTCGACGCCCTCTACGTGAACGTCAACGGGGAGAGCGGGTGGTTCGGCCGCTTCCTGGCGGTCTACGGCCGCGAGGGCGAGCCCTGCCTGGTCTGCGGTACGCCCATCCGGCGGGAGCCGTTCGCCAACCGCTCGTCGTACTCCTGTCCCCGGTGCCAGCCGCGTCCCCGGCTGGTCCAACCCGGCCGGCCGGTGGCGGTACCAGCCGCAGGCCGAGCTGCTCGGCCAGTGCCGCCACCCTCCGGCCGAACCGTTCCCAGTCGCCGCGGCTGAGCGGCAGGCCGGTGGCGCCCGCCCAGTCGCCCGGCCCGCCGGGTACGACCGCGTCGAACCCCTTCTCGCGGCACAGCCGGAACCGGTCGCGCGTCACCGGGGCCAGGTCGTGCCAGGCCCGGATGTCCAGCCACCGCTCCCCGCCGCGCCCGGTGGGCGCCGCCAGCGTCCGGTCCGGGAAGCGGGCCGCGTCGGGCCGCCACGGCTCCCACACCGCCGCCCGGACCAGGCACACCACCGGCTGCCCGGCGGCCCGTGCCCGGGACACCTCGGACGAGCTGGCGTCGAACACGTCGAGCACGAGCGTGGCGACGGTCCCCCCGTCGGCGGCCGCGTCCGGGGCGCCGCCCCGCCCGACGACGGCCTCCCCCGCGAGGGCCTCCACCGGGCGGCCGCCCCCGCCCGCCCGCTGGGTACCCGCCGGTGGACCCGCGGGCAGCGTCGCCAGCGCGACCACCACCGCGGCCGCGGCTCCGGCCCGGCGCAACCCCCGGTCGGACCACATCGCCGCGGCTCAGCCGGCGACCGGGTCGGCCGCCACCGCCGACAGCCACGACGGCGCGCCGTCGTACGGCCGGTCCCCGGCCAGGTCGGTGGCCAGCCCGAAGCCGGCACCCCGCCGGCGCAGCAGGCACCAGGCCTCCGGCAGGCGGTCGGCGGGCACCGCGTGCAC
>VSBZ01000027.1:0-30431 GCA_047459215.1 Micromonosporaceae bacterium
CCGCCGGTCCGGGCGTGGCGGACGGTCGCTCACCGCCAGCCTAGGCGGCGCCGGACCGGCCAGGTCATCCGCACCTCGCCGGGAGTGACCTGCAGGTCGTCCACGAGGCCGGCCAGCACCGTCTCGGCCATGTCACCGTCGCGGCCCGGGGAGTTGCCGGTCCCGCCGGAGGTCGCGCCCTCGTCGGGCGGGCGGTCCGGCCCGGCGAGGTCGATGACGCGGACGACGTACGGGCCGTCGTCGATCATCTCCACCCGTACCGGCTCGTCGATCCCCTCCCGCTGGTGCCGGGCGACCGCCCGGGCGCAGGCCTCGCCGACGGCCAGGCGCACCTCGTCCAGCAGCTCCTCGGCGACCCCCGCACGCTGCGCGACGGCCACCCCCACCAGGCGCGCCGTGCGGACGTACTGCGGGGCGGGGGTGAACGCCAACCGCACCACCGCCATCAGCTCGCCCCGGAGGTGGCGGCCTCGACCGAGTCGTGGATCGTGAAGACCCGGTCCAGGGCTGTGATCCGGAAGACCTTCAGCAGCTTCTCGTTGGTGCACACCAGGGTCAGCTCGCCCCCGGCGGTGCGCAGCCGGCGCAGCGCGCCCACCAGGACGCCCAGGCCGGAGGAGTCGAGGAAGTCGACCCGGTCCAGGTCGACCACCACCCGTCGCTGGCCGCCGTCGATGAGCTCCACCAGGCGCTCACGGAGCACCGAGGAGGTGTAGACGTCGACCTCGCCCCGTACCTCCACCACGGCGTGTCCGGCGACCTCGCGGGTGGCCAGCGCCAGCTCCATGTCCACCTCCTCGATCTCATCCAAGCACCAGCCGGCCCGTCCGGGCATCAACCTGGGGTACCGCACCGTACCCCGCGGGACGGCCTCCCGTGTGACCTGCCGGCACGACCGTTCACCCGCGCGTCACCGGCGGGTGGGCCGGTGTCGGCGCAACGTTCCCGAGGTGTTGCCGCCCCGTTCACCCGGGACGGACCGGCTGGCCACCTTGCGTCCCTAGCGTCGGCGCCGACCGGACCGGTGAGGTGCCGGTCCGACGCGCACGACACCACTGGTGGCGGGGCTCCGCGGGAGCTCCTGCCGACGGAGGGAAGGGTCAGGACAACGTGATCTCTCGCAGGTACTCCAGGCGTGTCCCCGCGGCCGCGGCGGTGCTCGCCGTCGGGCTCGCGGCGTGCGGCGGCGACAACGGCGGTGGTGGCGGCGGCACCGACGCCCTGTCGGGGACCATCGCGATCGACGGCTCGAGCACCGTGGCGCCGCTGTCGGAGGCCGCGGCGGAGCTGTTCATGGCGGAGAACCCGGGTGTCCAGGTGACGGTCGCGACCTCGGGCACCGGGGGCGGGTTCCAGCGGTTCTGCAACGGCGACACGGACATCTCGGAGGCGTCCCGCCCGATCTCGGAGGAGGAGGCCGCGGCGTGCGAGGCGGCCGGGATCGGGTACGCGGAGCTCGTCGTGGCCAACGACGCGCTGACCGTCGTGGTCCACCGGGACAACCCGGTGGACTGCCTGACCGTCGAGCAGCTGGCCGCGGTGTGGGAGGCCGGCTCGACCCTCACCCGCTGGGACGAGATCCCCGGGCTCGCGGTGGACTTCGACGAGCCGCTCGACCTGTACAGCCCGGGCACCACGTCGGGCACGTACGACTACTTCACCGAGGCGGTCACCGGCGAGGAGGGCCAGCGCTCGGAGGGGTACAGCGACGTCGGCGAGAACGACAACACCGGCATCACCGGCGTCGAGGGCAGCCTCGGCGGCATGTTCTACGTCGGCTACTCGTACTACCTGGAGAACCGGGACCGGGTCAAGGCGCTGCAGATCGACAACGGCGACGGGTGCGTGGCGCCGTCGTTGGAGACCGTGCTGGACGGGACGTACACGCCGCTGAGCCGGCCGCTGTTCATCTACCCCAGCGCCGCGGCGCTGGCGCGCCCGGAGGTCCGGGAGTTCGTCCGGTTCTACCTCGAGAACGCGGCCGAGATCGCCGAGGCCCGGGGCTTCGTCGGCCTGACCGACGAGCAGGCCGCCGAGTCGCTGTCCCGGCTGGGACGGTTGATCGGCGGTTGATCCGGACGGGGATGGTACATGTCGGACAGAGACGTCGCGGTGCCCCCGGAGGCAGGCGTCCCGGTCGCCGGCGCGCGGGCGGGGCGGCCCCGCCCGCCGCTGGCGGCCGTGCGGCCGCGCCGGGGCGAGCGGGTCGTCGTCGCCCTGCTGGCGGCGTGCACGACGGTGTCGGTGGCCGCCACCGTCGCGATCGTGGCGTCGCTGCTGGTCCCCACGGTCGCGTTCTTCGACCAGGTGTCGCCGGTCGAGTTCCTCACCGGGACGGACTGGCTGCCGGCGCGACCGGACCCGGCGTTCGGCGTGCTGCCGATCGTGGTCGGCACCCTGCACGTGGTGGTCTGGTCGCTGCTGGTGGGCGTCCCGGTCGGCCTGCTGTCCGCCATCTGGCTCGCCGAGTACGCCTCCGACCGCTTCCGCCGGGTGGCCAAGCCGGCCCTGGAGCTGCTGGCCGGCATCCCCACCGTCGCCGTCGGCCTGTTCGCGCTGCTGTTCCTGCGGCCGTTGGCGCAGACCCTGCTGCCGTTCCTGCCCTGGTCGGGCCCGTTCTCGATCGGCGTCGCCGGGGTCGCGGTCGGCCTGCTCACGATCCCGCTCGTCGCGTCGGTGTCCGACGACGCCCTGCGGGCCGTGCCGGCCAGCCTGCGCGAGGCCGGGTACGCCCTGGGGGCGGGCAAGCGGGCGGTCTCGCTGCGGGTGGTGGTCCCGGCCGCGGTCTCCGGCATCGTCGCCTCGGTCGTGCTCGCCGCCTCCCGCGCCGTCGGCGAGACGATGGTGGTGCTGCTGGCGGCCGGCGCCAACCCGGACCTCACGTTCGACCCGACGCGGTCGGCGCTGCCGATGACCGCCTACATCGCCCACTCCGCCACCGGCGAGATCTCCACCGGGACGGTCCAGTACTACTCGATCTTCGCGGTGGGGTCGCTGCTGTTCGTCATGACGCTGGTCATGAACGCCGTCGCCGTCCGTCTCGTCCGCAGGTTCCGGGAGGTGTACGAGTGAGGGTCACCACCCCACCCCGCACCCGGCTCGCGGTCGCCGGCGCCCGCGCCGCCGTCGCCGGTGCGTTCGGGCAGCGCCCGCGGCGCGACCGGGTGGCCGACACGCTCTATTGCGCCCTGCTCCTGCTCGGGCTCGCGGCCGCCATGCTCGGGGTCGCCACCCTGGTCGTCTGGTCCGTCGTGGAGGGACGCCACCGGCTCGACGCCAACCTGTTCACCAACGGCCCGTCCTCGCTGCGCCCGGAGACGGCCGGCTTCCGCCCGGCGATCCTCGGCTCGGTCTACGTGATCCTCGGCGTGGTCGTGCTGGTGGTCCCCCTCGGGGTCGGCGCCGCCGTCTACCTGGAGGAGTACGCGGACCGTACCCGCTGGTGGAACCGGCTCATCGAGCTCAACATCCAGAACCTCGCCGGTGTCCCGGCGATCGTGTTCGGGATCCTGGGCCTGGCGTTCATCGCCCGCGGTCCCCTCGACCTCGGCTTCGTCGCGGCCACCGGCTCGATCACGCTCGCGCTGCTGGTGCTGCCGACGGTCATCATCGCCGCGAGGGAGGCGATCCGCGCCGTCCCCGCGTCGATCCGGGAGGGCGCGCTGGCGCTGGGCGCGACCAGGTGGCAGACGGTCAGCCGGCAGGTGCTCCCGGTGGCGTTCCCGGGCATCCTCACCGGGCTCATCCTCGCGGTCTCCCGGGCGATCGGCGAGGCGGCACCGCTGATCATGGTCGGGGCGGTCACCTTCGTCACCTTCAACCCCCGCTTCTTCGAGGGCGGCTACACCACCCTGCCGGTGCAGATCTTCAACTACGCCAAGCGGCCCCAGGTGGAGTTCCAGGAGCTCGCCGCGGCCGGGGTGCTGGTGATGATGGGGCTGGTGCTGGTCATGAACTCGGTGGCGATCTGGCTCCGCAACCGGTACGAGCGGAGGTTCTAGCGCCGCGTCCTCCCGGCGGCGACCCGGCGGCCACGACCCCGCGTCAGTACACCAGCCGGGCGGTACCGTCCGGGGCCTGTTCCACTCTGGGCAGCACCGGAGTGGCCGCGTCGCGTGTGGACCCCGCCGCCAGCACCGCCTCGACCGAGTCGTAGGCGGACAGCTCGCGCAGGGTGACCGACGTCGGCGGCAGCATGAGGATCCGCCCCGACTCGAACCGCCGCAGCGCCTCGGCGGGCGACAGCCACTCGGTCCGGTCCGCCTCCCCGGAGACGTCCGCCGGCTCCTGCCCGGGCGGAAGGGCGGCCACGAAGAAGTACGTGTCGTACCGGCGCGGCTCGAACTCCGGCGTGATCCAGCGCCGCCACGGGACCAGGTCGGCCGGGTCGAGCCGTACCCCGGTCTCCTCGGCGGTCTCCCGGACCGCCGCCCGCACGACCGCCTGGGCCTCCCGCTCCGACCGGCCGAGCCGCTCCGCCCACCGGCCCGGCAGGGGGTCGCCGTCGGCGTCCCGCGGGTCGACCGACCCGCCCGGGAACGCGTACACCCCGGAGGCGAAGGCCATGCTCGCCGCCCGGCGCAGAAGGTAGACCTCGAAGCCGGTGGCGGCCGGGCGTAGCAGCAGGACGGTGGCGGCCGGGCGGGGCGTGACCGGCGTCGCCCCCGACTCCTGGAACCGCCGGGCCTGGGCGAGCAGCCGCTCGGTCAGGTCGGTCACGCCGGGCTCCCCCCGGCATCCGCCGACTGGTCGGAGGCGTCGGCGGCGGCGCGGCGCAGGAGCGCCTCCCGGTGGACGGCGGTGGCGGCCTGGTCGAACAGGACGAAGCGGATCCGGCGCACGTGGCGCAGCTCCGGTGCGGCGGCCACCACCGCGTCCACGGCCACCTCGGCCGCCTCGGCCATCGGGTAGCCGAAGACACCGGTCGAGATGGCCGGGAACGCCACCGAGGTGAGGCCGCGCTCGTCGGCCAGCGCGAGCGCGCTGCGGTAGCAGGACGCCAGGAGCCGGTCGGCCGGCTCGTCCACGCCGTACACCGGCCCCAGGGTGTGGATCACCCACGGGTTGGGCAGCCGGTGGCCGCTGGTGATGACGGACTCGCCGGTCCGGATCGGGGCCAGCGGGCGGCACTCCTCCGCCAGGCCCGGTCCGGCGGCGCGGTGGATCGCGCCCGCCACCCCACCGCCGGGCCGCAGCTCGGCGTTGGCGGCGTTGACGATCGCGTCGATGCCGTCCTGCCGGGTGATGTCGCCCTGGACGGCCTCGATGACGACCCCGGCGACGGTCACCGCCACCACGGCGTCAGGTTCCGGCCCGCTCACCGCCACCTCCTCAGTCGACTCTCACCACCACCGCGGTGCCCTGGCCCACGCCGATGCAGGCCGCGGCCACACCGTACCCGCCGCCGCGGCGCCGCAGCTCGCGGCAGACGTCCACGATCACCCGCGGCGCCGAGGCGCCCAACGGGTGGCCGATGGCGATGGCGCCGCCGTTCGGGTTGACCCGCTCCTCGTCCAGCCGCCCCACCTCCGACGCCAGCTCGTGCAGGCAGGACAGCACCATCGCGGCGAAGGCCTCGTTGATCTCCCAGACAGCGATGTCGGATGCGGACAGTCCGGCCCGCGCGAGCGCCCGGGCGATCGCCGGCACGGGCGCGACCGAGAACCGGTGCGGCTCCACCGCCACGGTCGCGGTGGCCACCACGCGGCCCAGCGGCGTGACGCCGAGCTCGGCGGCGAGCTCGGCCCGGCCGACCAGGATCGCCGCCGCACCGTCGTTGATCGGGGAGGCGTTGCCGGCGGTCACCGTGCCGTCCGGGGTGAACGCGGGCTTGAGCGCCGCCAGCGCCTCCGCCGAGGTGTCCGGGCGGATCGACTCGTCCCGCACCACGTCGCCGACCGGCTCGACGAACCCGTCGTGCAGCCCCTTGTCCCAGGCGGCGGCGGCACGCTCGTGCGAGCGCAGCGCCCACTCGTCCTGCTCCTTCCGGCCGATGCCCAGCTCGGCGGCGACCGCCTCCGCGCACTCCCCCAGCGAGCGGGTCCAGTGGCGCGGGAACTTCGGGTTGACCATCCGCCATCCGAGCTGCGTGGACACCAGCTCCAGCCGGCCGGGGAACGGCACGTCCGGACGGGCCAGCACGAACGGGGCACGGCTCATGCTCTCCACCCCGCCGGCCAGCACCACCTCGGCGTCACCGGCCCGCACCGCCCGGGCGGCCTGGATGACCGCCTCGGCGCCCGAGCCGCACAGCCGGTTGACCGTCACCCCGGGCACGCTCGTCGGCAGCCCGGCCAGCAGTGCCGCCATCCGGGCCACGTTGCGGTTGTCCTCGCCGGCGCCGTTGGTGTCCCCCAGGATCACGTCGTCGATCCGGGCAGGGTCCAGACCGGGGTACCGGGCCATCAGTGCGGCCAGCGGGATCGCGGCCAGGTCGTCGGCGCGGATGCCGGACAGGCCGCCGCGGTGGCGACCGAACGGGGTGCGTACGGCGTCGATGAGATAGGCGTCCACGCGCCGAGCGTACCCGCACCGCGGCCGCCCGCCGCCGGCCTCGCGCGCCGCGACCGGCCGCTACGACTCCTTGACCGCCAGCGCCTCGACCGTCTGGGCGACGTCCTCGAACGCGTCGCAGGCCGCCTCCAGCTCGTCGACGACCTCCTTCATCTTGAGCACGGTGAGGGCGTCGTACTCGCCGGAGAACAGCCGCACCAGCAGCATCCGGTAGGCGCGGTCGCCCTCGTTCTCCAGCCGGTTGCACTCGATCCAGTACTCCCGCAGGTGGTGCGTCCTCGACAGCCGCGGCATCGCGTCCGCGGTCGCCTCGGCCTGCTGGTTGAGCACGTCGATCAGCTCGTGGGCCTCCCGCGGCAGCGCCGGCAGCTCGGTCAGGCCGTACAGGTAGACGAGGGTGCCCGCGGCCTCCAGGTGGTCCATGACGTCGTCGAGGTGCGAGCCCAGGTGGTAGACGTCCTCGCGGCGGCGACGGCCCGCCCGGCGGGCGTTGATCCGGCTGTAGATCTCGTGCGTGACCCGGTCGCTGTCGTGCTCCAGCTCCACCAGCCGCTCGCTGACCGACTGCGCGTCGGCTCCGGGCAGGGTCAGCTCCGTCAGCAGGTCCGTTCCGGTCACGAGGTTGCGCGCCGAGCGGGCGAGCAGCTCGTACAGGTCGGCGTCCCGGCGCCGGACACGAACGGCGCGGAACCTCCTCACGGCGCCACCTCCCCACGGGTCCCGTGCCATGGTACGGAGCGGCCGGGTCCCGGACCGGCGACGGCGGCGCTAGCCGGTGTCCGCCACCTGGCCGAGGAACGCGACATACGCGCTGCCGAACGGCTCCCGACCGCCCTGCAGTGCCTCGCGTAGCCAACCGACGGCCTCGCGGGCGTGGCGGACCACCTCGTCCGGGTAGCCGAACCGCACCCGGTGGTCGGCGAACTCGTCCTCGTCGCGCACCTCCACCACGCCGGTCCCGCGGCGCCGCACCACGTCCAGGTCGAGGTCGACCAGGTCGACCGTCTCGCCGTCCCACCTCGCCGGCGTGGTGATGTCACAGTAGACCTCGCTGGTCCGCGGCAGCGGGTTGAACATCGCCGTCCACCAGGTCCGCTCGGGGACGAGGACGACGAACGGGATCCGCTCCACGGACGGCTGGCCGTGGTACACCGAGGCCGTTCCCGCCACGACCCCGAGCCACGTGCCGTGGTCGTCGGTACCGAGCCGGCGCGCCGGATAGTCCCGGTGCGCCGAGCCGTCGTACTTCCGGTACCGCACCCGTACGATGTCCGCCACGGCCGTCGAGCCTACCGGGGGACGGCCGTCCAGTCGGGTGGCCGCGCCGGGCGACCGGGACGGCCGTGCCGGCGTGGCGACGGGACGTCCCGACAGGGGGTCCGGCCACGGGCGGGTACGGTGGTCCGGGTGACCGCCGTGACGACCACCGCCACGCCATCCTCGCCCGCGTCACGGCCCCGTCCCGACGTCGCCACGCTGCTCGCGGCCGCGGTCGCGGCCGTTCCCGGCGGCGTGGAACGGCCGGGCCAGCAGCGCATGGCGGCCGCGGTCGACCGGGCGGTGGCCACCGGGGAGCACCTGCTGGTCCAGGCGGGCACCGGCACCGGCAAGTCGCTGGCGTACCTGGTCCCCGCGTTGCGTGTGGACGGACCGGTGGTGGTCTCCACCTCCACCCTCGCGCTGCAGTCGCAACTGGTCGACCACGACCTGCCGCGGCTGGTCGACGCCGTCGAGCCGCTGCTCGGGCGGCGCCCCACCTTCGCCCTCCTCAAGGGCCGGCACCACTACCTGTGCCTGGCCCGCCTGGAGGCCACCGCCGCCGACGAGGGACCGGAGGCGTTGTTCGACCTCACAGGGGAGGGAACGCGCTGGCTGGGCGAGGCCGGCCGGCTCGGCCGCCAGGTCCAGCGGCTGCGGGAGTGGGGCGAGCAGACCGCCACCGGTGACCGGGACGAGCTGGACCCCGGGGTCGACGACGCCGCCTGGCGGCTGGTGTCGATGCCGGCGCGGGAGTGCGTGGGCGCCGCCCGGTGCGCGTACGGTGCCGAGTGCTTCGCCGAGGCGGCCCGGGAACGGGCCCGGTCGGCGGACGTCGTCGTCACCAACCACAGCCTGCTGGCCTACGACCTGCTGGCCGGGCACCACCTGCTGCCGCCGCACCGGCTGCTGGTCATCGACGAGGCGCACGACCTCGCCGACCGGGTGTCGTCGGCGGCCCAGGCGGAGGTGTCCGCCGAGGCCGTGGACCGGGCCGCCCGCCGGGTCCGCTCGCTGGTCGACCCGCAGGTCCACGAGGCGCTGACCGAAGCGGCGGACCACCTGGCGCTGGCCCTGGCCGACACGCCGCCCGGTCGGCTGGCCGGACCGCTGCCGCCGGCGCTGCACCAGGCGTGCACGGCGGTGGACGCGGCGGCGCGGGCGGCGCTGGACGCGGTCGGCGAGGTGAAGGCCGACGACGCGGACGCGGTACGCCGCCAGGCCGCCCGGGCCGCGCTGGAGGAGCTGTCGGCCACCGCCCAGCGGTTGGTCGAGGCGAGCGACCGGGACGTGGCGTGGGTCGAGGGTCCGGACGGGCGTCCGGGCGGGAGCGGGCGCCGCGCCCTGGTGGTGGCCCCGCTGTCGGTGGCCGGGATCCTCGCCGAGCGGCTGTTCCGCGACCGGGTGGTGGTGGCCACCTCGGCGACGCTGGCGCTGGGTGGCCGGTTCGACACGATCGCCCGGGCGCTCGGGCTGCCGGTCGGCGGCGCGGCGCCGCGACCGGCCCACGGTCAGGACCCGCCGGCGGGGGCGCCGGACTCCGGGCGGGACGCCGCGGCCGGCGGGCCGGACGCCGACGGTGACGCCCCGGCCGTGGGCGGACCCGGGTGGCGGTGCCTGGACGTGGGATCCCCGTTCGACTACCGCCGGCAGGGGATCCTGTACGTGGCCGCCCACCTGCCACGACCGCGCGAGTCCGGGCTGCCGGAGGCGTCCGCGCGGGAGCTGGTACGGCTGGTCAGCGCGCTCGGTGGCCGCACCCTCGGCCTGTTCTCGTCCCGGCGGGCCGCCGAGCGGGCCGCGCAGGTGCTGCGGGAGCGGACCGACGTCGAGGTGCTCCTGCAGGGCGAGGAGTCGCTGCCGCTGCTGGTGCGCCGGTTCCGCGAGGACCCGCGGACCTGCCTGCTGGGGGTGCTGTCGCTGTGGCAGGGGGTGGACGTTCCCGGCGACGCGTGCCAGCTCGTGGTCATCGACCGGTTGCCGTTCCCGCGGCCCGACGAGCCGCTGGCCGCCGCCCGCGCGGCCGCCGTGGACGCGGCCGGCGGGTCCGGGTTCGCGGCGGTGAGCGTGCCCATCGCGGCCGTCCGGCTGGCACAGGGCGCGGGGCGGCTCATCCGCTCCGCCAACGACCGGGGAGTGGTGGCGGTGCTCGACTCCCGGCTGCACCACGCCCGCGGCTACGGGCCGTTCCTGCGGCGGTCCCTGCCGCCGTTCTGGTACACGACCGACCCGGAGGTGGTGTGCCAGGCGCTGGCGCGCCTGGCGGCCGCCAACGCCCGCCGGTCCTCGGGCGGCTCGTCAGGCGGCTGACGGCGACGGCCCGGGGGTACGCGGACCCGAGGCGGACGGCCCGGGCGTGCGTGACCCGGAGGCGGACGGCCCGGGGGTGGGCGGCCCCGAGGACGACGGCCCAGGGGCGGACGGCCCCGGCGCTCCCGACCCGGGTGCAGGCGCCCCGGGGGCGGGAGGCCCGGAGGTGGGCCCGGGCACCGGTCCGGACGACGCCTGCGCCTGCGCCCGCCGGTGGTAGGCGCGGATCCGCCGGACCACCGTGTTGATCACGGCCACGACCGGGACCGCCACCAGCGCTCCGAGCACCCCGGCGAGCAGGATGCCGCCGGTGACCGCGAGGATCACCGCCAGCGGATGGATCCGCACCGCCCGGCTCATGATCACCGGCTGCAGGATGTTGCCCTCCACCTGCTGCACCAGCAGGATCAGGCCGAGCACCATCAGCGCCTTGATGACCCCGCCACCGGCGAGCAGTCCCGGCGCCGGGGTGTCCACCAGGGCGACCAGCACCGCCACCCCGCCGGAGACGAAGGCGCCGACGATCGGGACGAACGCCCCCAGGAACACCAGGGCGGCCAGCGGAACCGCCAGCGGGACCTGCAGGATCGCCAGCCCGAGGCCGATGCCCGCGGCGTCGATGAAGGCCACCAGCACGGTGGCGCGGACGTACCCGCCCAGGGTCCGCCACGCGCCCTCGCCGGCGTACGCCATCGGGGCACGCGCCGGCTCGGGCAGCAGGCTCACCAGGTAGGACCAGATCCGCTGCCCGTCGCGCAGGAAGAAGAACGTCACCACGAGCACCAGCACGAACCCGGTGAGGAACTGCACGGTGCCGGTGACCGCGGACAGGCCGGCCTCGGTGAGCCTGCTGGTGTTCTCGTTGAGCCAGGCCTGGGCCTGCTCGACGGCGTCCTCCAGCTGCGCGTCGGACATGTTCAGCGGCGGGCCGCGCAGCCAGTCCTCGATGCGCAGGATCCCCAGCTCGGCGCTCTCCCGCAGGTCCTCGAAGCCGGCGATGACCTGGTTGATGACCAGGGTGAGGATGCCGCCGACCACCGCCAGGCCCCCCACCAGGACCACCAGGGTGGCCAGCGACCGGTTCAGCCGCAGCACCAGGACCCACCGCAGCGCCGGCGCGAGCAGGCCGGCGAGCAGGAGCGAGATCAGCACCGGCCCGAACAGGATGAGGTACCGGCCGATCACCCACAACAGCGGCAGCACCACGGCCGCCACCACCAGCAGCCGCCACGACCAGGCGGCCGCGACCTGCAGCCCGCGGGGCACCAGGTCGAGCACGGGGTCGGAGGGCATGCCCTCGGGCCGGGAGTCCGGCGGGGTCGGGCGGGAGGGACTCGGCCGCTCCGCCGCCTCGTCGGGCGGGTCGCCCCGGAGCCGGTCGGGCGTGCGCGCCTGCCGCGCGGTGTCGCGGACGGCCGCGAGCATGCGGCGCAGACCGGCCCTGACGTCCCCGAACCTGGCCACAGCCACCCCCCTTTGGCGTGATGGGAACCTCCCTACCGTATGCCACCCGGACGACGGGGTAGCGTCACGGTGTGACCGTCGCACCCCACGCTGACAACGGCCTTCCCATCCGCTTGCTGCACGACCGCGTCCTCGTACGGGTCGACAGCGAACAGGGGGAGCGGCGCTCCTCGGGCGGGATTCTCATCCCCGCGACCGCCGCCCTCAGCAGTCGCCGCCTGGTCTGGGCCACCGCCGTGGGGGTCGGACCCCACGTCCGGTCGATCGTGGTCGGCGACCGGGTGCTGTTCGACCCCGAGGACCGGTCGGAGGTCGAGCTGCACGGGCAGGAGTACGTCCTGCTGCGCGAGCGCGACGTCCACGCGGTTGCGGCAAAGCGGGTGGCACCGGACGGCACCGGCCTCTACCTGTGAGGTCAGGAGGCCGGTGCCGCCCAGGTCGGTGATGGCGGTGGCGGTGCCATCGGCACCGGCACCGGCATCACCGGCTCGGGCGGTGCCGGCACCGTGCGCGTCTCGCCGTCCGGGAACGTGATGCGGTACGCGGTCCCGTCCCACCAGGCCGGCGGGACCAGCGGGTCGCGCCCGGCGAAGACGGCGCGGCTCTCCACGAGGGTGTTCAGCAGCGCCTGTTCCTCGGCCGCCATGCGCTCCGCCCGCTGCGGGGACACCCCGAGCCCGCGCCGGACCTCGTCGCGGTGCAGCGCGAGCCGGGTGGCCGCGACCTGGAACCGGCGCATGGCCTGCCGCCCGGCCTCCCCCGCGACCCGCTGCGCCCAGCGGCGGGCGCTGTGACGCGTGCCCAGGCTGCGCAGGGCCGCCACCTCCGGCGGCGACAGCCAGCCAGCGCGCACGTACTCGGGCAGCACCCGCTGGGTCAGCTGCCCCTCCCAGCTGCGCAGCCAGATCGCCAGCCCGACCATGCCGACCAGGATCGGCAGCATGACCGCGACGTACCCGTACAGGAGGAACAGCTGCTCGCCGGTCTCGGCCACCAGCACGGACATGAGGTTCCAGGTGGCGTGCAGCACCATCGCCGCCACCAGGCCGCCGGTGACCGCCAGCCACCGCACCGCCAGCCGCGGCGTGCGGGACGCCGCCCCGATGCCGACGCCGGAGGCCGCGGTGAACAGCGGGTGGGCGAACCCGGCCATGAGGATCCGCACGATGAAGATCGCGAAGACGAGCTGCAGGCCGGTCGCGCGGCCGTACTCCTCCAGGCCGGTGCGGTAGCCGTACCCGCCGAGGTAGAGCACGTTCTCGACCATGGCGAAGCCGGTGGCGGACAGCCCGCAGTAGACGATCCCCCGGGTGATGCCGGTGACCGCCCGGCGCCGCCACCACAGCAGCAGTGGCGCGGCCGCCTTGCCCAGCTCCTCGATGACCGGCGCGACCACCACCGCCACCAGGCCCTCGAACCACCCGAGCCGGTCGAACAGCCAGGCCGCGCCGGAGTTGACGCCCAGCGCGACGGCCGTGGCCACGACCGCGCCCCACAGGAAGCAGAAGGCGAGGTACGCGGTCGGCCCGGGCTCGTACCGGCCCAGCCACAGGAACGCCAGCACCAGCACCGGCACCGGCACGACCGAGGCCACCAGGCCGACGACGAACGCTTCGACGCCGAGGGCCACGCCCAGCACGACGGTCACGACCGCGGCACCGAGCACGATGACGCTCAACGACACCCAGAACATCGGGCTGCGGCGCCACCACCGTCGCTTCCGCGGCGTCGCGGGCTGCCCCGGGTTCGTCACGCTGATCACCATACCGACCCGCACGGGGGCGGGGCGTTAGCCTGCGCTGGTGGACAACGAGGCGCTGGTGGCGGAGCTGCGGCGGGCGCTGCCCGAGGGCGCGGTGCTCACCGACCCGGACCTGCTGGCCGGGTACCGGCGGGACGAGGCGCACCTGGCCGAGGCCGGGACGCCGGCCGCGGTGGTGCGGCCCCGGGAGACCGCGCACGTCGTCGCCGCGGTACGGGTGGCGGCCGCCCACCGGGTGCCGATCGTGACCCAGGGCGCCCGGACCGGCCTGGCCGGGGCGGCCAACGCGGTCGACGGTTCGCTCGTGATCTCCATGACGGCGATGAACCGGATCATCGCGATCGACCCGGCCAACCGCGTGGCGGTCGTCCAGCCGGGCGTCGTCAACGCCACCCTGGCGGCGGCGCTGGCCCCGCACCGGCTGCGGTTCCCTCCCGACCCGGGCTCGTGGGAGTCCTCGACCATCGGCGGCAACGTGGCCACCAACGCCGGCGGGATGTGCTGCGTGAAGTACGGCGTCACCGCCGAGCACGTGCTGGGGCTGGAGGTCGTGCTCGCCGACGGGGAGGTGCTGCGGACCGGCCGGCGCACCCCCAAGGGGGTGGCCGGCTACGACCTGACCCGGTTGTTCGTCGGCTCCGAGGGCACGCTGGGGATCATCACGGAGATCACGCTCGCGCTACGGCCCACGCCGGAGGAGTCGCTGACCCTGGTGGCGGTGTTCGACACCACCGCTGCGGCGGGCGCGGCGGTGACGGCGATCAGCACCGACGGCGCCACGCCCAGCCTGCTCGAGCTGCTCGACCGTACCCACCTGCGGGCGATCGAGGCGTACCGGCCGATGGGGCTGCCCACCGACGCCGCCGCCCTGCTGCTGGCCAGCGTGGACACCGGACCGCTGGCGTCCAGGGACCTGGCCCGGATCGAACGCTGCTGCCGGGAGGCCGGCGCCACCGAGGTGTACGCGGCACAGGACGCGACCGAGGCGGACGCGCTGCTGGCGGCCAGGCGGCTGGCCTACCCGGCGATGGAGCGCGCGGCCGCGGCGGCGTTCCCCGGCGGCAGCGGCGGCGTGATCGTCGACGACATCGCGGTGCCCCGCACCGAGCTGGCGACGACGCTGGACGGAGTGGCCCGGATCGCCGCCGCGCACGACGTGACGGTCGGGGTCGTCGCCCACGCCGGGGACGGCAACCTGCACCCGAACATCGTCGTGGACCGGTCCGACCCCGACAGCGTGGCGCGCGGCTGGGCCGTGTTCGACGAGATCATGCGGCTGTGCCTCGACGTCGGGGGCACGGTCACCGGCGAGCACGGGGTCGGGATCCTCAAGCGACGGTGGCTGGCGCGGGAGATCGGGCCCGTGGGGCTGCGGGTGCACCGGGCCATCAAGGACGCCCTCGACCCGCACCACCTGCTCAACCCGGGCAAGGTGATCTAGCCGCCGCGGCACGGGACGGCGGGACGGCGGCGGCGCCGCGCGATGCGGCCGGGCGTGGCGCGGCGCCGGCGGCGGCCCGCGCGCGGGCGGCGGAGCGACGGTGGCCGGCGGTAGGTTCGCACTGACCGCGGGAGGCCACGATGCCCGAACCCTTCGAGACACCCGGACCCGTCGATGCGGACCTGCTCGCCGCGATCGGCCGGCTGGTCGACGAGCGGCGCCAGCGGTACCTGGACCGGCTGTGCGACTACGTCCGGATGCCCTCGGTGTCCGCCGAGGACCTGGGCGTGGCGGAGACCGGGGCGTACATCCGGGACGTGCTGGCCGACGGCGGGTTCGACGCCCGCCTGCTGCCCACCGCCGGCCACCCGGCGGTCCTCGCCCGCCGCGACGGACCACCCGGCTCGCCCCACGTGGTCATCTACGGGCACTACGACGTGCAGCCCGCCGGGGACGACGCCCTGTGGGACAGCCCGCCGTTCGAGCCGGCGGTGCGCGACGGCAGGCTGTTCGGCCGCGGCACCGCCGACAACAAGGGTCAGCACCTGGCCCACGTCATCGCCACCGAGCTGCTCGTGGAGCTGACCGGCGGCCTGCCGTGCACGGTGACGTTCGTCCTCGACGGCGAGGAGGAGCTCGGCAGCCCGCACCTGGAGCCGACCCTGCTGGCCGTCCGGGACCAGCTCGCCGCCGACCTGGTGCTGGTCAGCGACGGGCCCATGGACCCCGCCGGCCGGTACCAGCTCGTGTACGGGTTGCGCGGCGTCCTCGCGTTCGAGATGTCCGCCACCGGCGCCGTCCGCGACCTGCACTCCGGCCACTTCGGCGAGATCGCGCCCAACCCGCTGTGGACACTGGTCCACCTGCTCGCGTCCATGAAGGCCGCCGACGGCACCATCACCATCGACGGGGTCAACGAGCTGGTCGCCCCGATGGGCGAGGCGGAACGGGCGGCGATGGCGGCGCTGGAGCCGGACCCGGCTGCCGTGCTCGCCGCGACCGGCGCCCCGGAGCTGGCGCCCTCGCCGGCGGCCACGCTCAACGAGCGCGCCATGGCGCGCCCGACGCTGACCATCAACGGGCTGCACGGCGGGTACGACGGGCCGAAGATCAAGACGGTCCTGCCGCACACGGCGGTCGCCAAGTGCGACATGCGGCTGGTCGACGGCCAGGACGCCGACACGGTGTGGCGGCTGGTCCAGGAGCACGTCCGGCGCCACGCTCCGGGCGTCCGGCTGACCCGGCACGGGGCGATGCACCCCTCGCGTACGCCGATGGACACCCCGTACGCCGGACCGGTCGCCCGCGGGGTGCGCGCGGTCACCGGGCAGGAGCCGCTGCACGTACCCGTGGCGGGCGGCAGCCTGCCGATGTGGGTGTTCACCCGCAGCCTGGGCCTGCCGGCGCTGCTGCTGCCGTTCGGCAACTACGACGAGGCGAACCACGCCCCGAATGAGAACCTCGACCTGACCTGCTTCTACCAGGGGATCCGGATCTCCGCGGCGGTGCTGCTGGCGCTGGCGGCCGAGGGCCGGGCGCGGCGGCCGCACGCCGCGGCGGCGTAGCGGGCGGCGGGCCGCGGGCGTGGCGCGGGGCCGCCCGGTGGGCGGGCCCCGGCCGGATCGGGAACAACCGGTCAGGCCCGGCGGGGAACCGGCGAGGGCGGGCCGGCTCGGGGACCGGCGGGGCCCGGCACGGCAGGTGTCGCCTAGGCCGCGGTCGGGTCGGTGGCGGTGCCGCGGATGTCGGGTGCGCCCAGCCGGGCGGCGTCGGCCGTGCGGTCGTCGGGCATCCGCTGCGACTCCCGCTCGGCCGCCACGCCGGCCAGGTAGTGGGTCACCTCCCGCTCGACGGTCGCCGGCGACCACCCGAGCTCGCCGGCCATGAGCGTGGCCGCGTGCCGCGCCGACTCCGTACCCCGGTGCGGGGTCTCGATCGAGATCCGGGTGCGCCGGGCGAGCACGTCCTCCAGGTGGAGCGCGGCCTCGGCGCGTACCGCGTGGACCACCTCGGCGGCCAGGTACTCCGCCGCGCCCTCCACCGGCGCCGCCAGTGACGGTGCCGCCGCCACGGTCGCGAGCACCTCCAGCGCGGTCCCGCCGTACCGCTCCAGCAGGTGCTCCACCACTCCCACCGACAGCCGGTGCCGCCGGGCCAGCGCCCGGCGGTCGCGCCACAGCTGCGCCCACCCGTCCGCGCCCAGCAACGGCAGGTGGGCGGTGAGCGACCCGCGCACCGGCCGGCCGACCCGGCGCGCCGCCCGGTCCACCACGTCGGCGGCCATGACCCGGTAGGTGGTGAGCTTGCCGCCCGCCACCACGAACAGCCCCGGCGCCGGCTCGGCCACGGCGTGCCGCCGGGACAGGGCCGAGGTGGCCTCGTCCTCACCGGCCAGCAGCGGCCGCAGGCCCGCGTACACCGACTCGACGTCCTCCGGTCCCAGGGGTCGGGCGAGCACCCGGTTGACCTGGGCGAGCAGGTAGCCGATGTCGTGCGCGGAGGCGGCCGGGTGGCTGCGGTCCAGCCGCCAGTCGGTGTCCGTGGTGCCGATGATCCAGTGACCGCCCCACGGCAGGACGAACAGGACCGACGGCGGCGCCCGCAGGATGAGGCCGGTGTCGCCGGCGATCGCCGACCGCGGCACCACGAGGTGCACCCCCTTGCTGGCCCGCACCCGCAGGCCGGGCGGGGTCCCGGGCAGCATGGCGGCGATGTCGCCGCTCCACACCCCGGTGGCCGCCACCACGGTACGGGCGGCCACGTCCAGCTCGCGGCCGGACTCCAGGTCGCGTACCCGGGCGCCGGTGACCCGGCCCGATTCCTGTCGCAGGCCCACCACGCGGGCGCTGGTGACCACCGCCGCGCCGAGGCTGGCGGCGGTGCGGGCCAGCGTCACCACCAGCCGGGCGTCGTCGACCTGGGCGTCGACGTAGCGGATCGCACCGGTGGCCGCGTCCGGGCGCAGGCCCGGGAACGCCCGCCGGGTACCGGCCCGCGACAGGTGCCGGTGGCGCGGCACGCCCGGCGACGGTCCGGCCAGCGCGTCGTAGAGCGCCACCCCCGCCCCGTACCAGAACCTCCGCGCCGCCCGCGCCGGCAGCGACCCGGCGGGCAGCGGGACCAGGATCGGCACGGGGCGCACCAGGTGCGGGGCGAGCCGCCGCGCCAGCAGGCCCCGCTCGCGCATCGCCTCGCGCACCAGCCCGAACTCGGCCTGCTCCAGGTAGCGGAGCCCGCCGTGCACCAGCTTGGAGGAGCGGGACGAGGTGCCGGCCGCCAGGTCCCGGGCCTCCACCAGGGCGACCGACAGGCCACGGGAGGCCGCGTCCACCGCCGCGCCGGCTCCGGTGACCCCACCGCCGATGACCAGGACGTCGAACCTCTCGGCGGCGAGCCGCCGCAGGTCCCGGCGGCGCCGGTCGGGCCCGAGCCGCCCGGCCGCGAACCGGGAGGTCGCGCTGCCGCGCACCCTCACACCGTAGCCGCGGCCGCCGGGCCGGCACGGGGAGCGACACCTCCGGGCGGGCAACCCTCCCGGCGGCGCGGCCCGGCGGGCCGGCGAACCGTCCGGAGCCCAGGCACGTAGTTACAGATATGGAGAAAGCAGTACGCAAGATCAGAGGACGGGCGGCCGCGGTGGCCGTCCTCGGGCTGGTCGTGGCCATGGTCACCGCGTGCGCGGACTCGGACGGCGGCAGCGGTGGCTCGGGCGGTCAGCAGCCGGAGGGCACCACCCCGACCATCCGCATCGTCGAACCGTCCGACGGCGACACGGTGACGGTCCCGTTTGAGGTGAGGGTGGACGCCAGCGTCGAGCTCGGGCCGATCAGCGAGGGTCTCCACCACTTCCACGTCTGGTTCGGGGACACGCCGGACCAGCCGCTGATCGTGGAGTCGGACTCGGTACGGATCGAGAACGCGCCCAGCGGCGAGCAGACGATGTGGGTGTCGCTCCAGGAGGCCGACCACACCCCGGTCGGGAACCCGGTCTCGATCACCCTCACCATCCAGGGAGGTGGCCAGCCGGGGACGGAGCTCCCGCCGGAGTACTGACGCGCCGGACCGGGGCGGGTTGCGCACCGCTCCGGGGCACGGAGGCGCCCGGCGCTGCGCCGGCGAGGCGAGCGGCCGGGCGCTGGTCCTCGGTGGTCTCCGCCGTCGCGCGCGTGCGCGCCGGCACGCACCCGCCACCGGCCGGGGTCACGGACCGTCGGCCGCGGCGGCGATCACCCGCGCCAGCTCGGCCGGCCGGCTGACCATGGGCCAGTGACCGGAGTCAAGGTCGACGTACTCCACCCTGGACGCCTTGGCGAGCTCGGGCACCTCGCCCCCGTCGATCCACGCGCGGGCGTCCGCCGGGCTGAACTCCGGACAGACGAGCACCACCGGGACGTCGTACCGGCGCTCGTCCGACAGGCGCACCACGCCCCTGGTGACCGCCTCGGGCACCGGGACCATCCGGGCGGCGAGCCGGCGTCTCGCCTCCTCGTCGAGGTCGGCCGCGTCCGGTCCCTCGAACGGCTCCCACCCGGGGAAGGGCACCGCGCCGTCGGTCGGCTCGAAGAAGTCGGCGTAGCGCCTGCCGTCGGCGGCCGGGAACCCGCCGATGAGGACGACCTTGGCCACCTTCTCGGGGCGCGCGTCCGCGGCTAGCCAGGCCAGCGTGCAGGCGGCCGAGTGCCCCACGACCATCGGTCGGCCGTCCGCGGAGTCCACGGCGCGGACGACCGCCGCGACCTGGTCGTCGAGCGTCGCGGACGTCGAGCCGTCACCCTGACCGGGGAGGGTGAGCGGCACGGGGCGGTGACCGCGGTCCCGGAGCGCGGGCACGACCTCGTCCCACACGGATCCGTCCAGCCACAGGCCGGCGATGAGCAGGATGTCCATCTCAGTCCCTCCTTTCCGCCGGGTGTCACACCCGGCACGCCGTCATGGGCAGGCATGGTAGGCGCGGTTCCGGACGACCCACTTCCGTTTCCGGCACGACGCCGCCGCGAACCTGCACCACCGCCGGCTCGTGTCTTGGGACGTGAGGACTCCTCGCGCCATTCGGGTCGCCGCGCTCGTCGCCCTCGCGGCGGGCGCGCTCACCGGCTGCGGCGACGACCGCCCCGACGACTTCATCCGGGTCGTCTCGCCCACCCCCGACGCGGTCGTGAGCCTGCCGTTCGAGGTGACGCTCGAGGCGAGCGTCCCGTTGGGACCCCCTGGCGTGGAGGAGCACCACGCGCACATCTGGTTCGGCGACGCGCAGGACGCCTTCCTCGTCGTGGAGTCCGAGACCGTGACCGTGGCCAACGCGCCGATGGGGCAGCAGGAGATGCACGTGTCGCTCCACTTCGCCGACCACACCCCGGTCGGCCCGGAGGCGACGGTCCGGATCACGATCAGCGACGAGCCGGCCGCGTCCTCGGCGGAGACCGAGTACGACTCCTGAGCGACCGGTCCGGCGGGCGCCCGCCGCCGGACCGGGTGTCGCCGGCGCAGACGGCCACCGGTCGCCGGCGACACGCGAACGGCCCCTGGGAGCACCTCCCAGGGGCCGTTCGCTGACCGGCGACCGGATACGGCCGCGGCGGGAATCAGAAGTCCATGTCCCCGCCGCCCGGCGCGCCGGCCGTGGCCTTCTCCTTCTCCGGCTTGTCCGCCACCACCGCCTCGGTGGTGAGGAACAGGGCCGCGATCGACGCCGCGTTCTGCAGTGCCGAGCGGGTCACCTTGGCCGGGTCGATGATGCCCGCCGCCACCATGTCGACGTACTCGCCGGTCGCGGCGTTCAGGCCGTGCCCCGGCTCCAGGGTGCGGACCTTCTCGACCACGACGCCGCCCTCGAGGCCGGCGTTGATGGCGATCTGCCGCAGCGGCGCGTCGCACGCCACCCTGACCATCTGGGCACCGGTGGCCTCGTCGCCGGTGAGCTGGAGCTTGTCGAAGGCGGTCTTGGCGGCCTGGACCAGGGCGACCCCGCCACCGGGGACCATGCCCTCCTCCACGCCGGCCTTGGCGGCCCGCACCGCGTCCTCGACCCGGTGCTTGCGCTCCTTCAGCTCCACCTCGGTCGCGGCACCGACCTTGATCACCGCGACGCCACCGGCGAGCTTCGCCAGCCGCTCCTGCAGCTTCTCGCGGTCGTAGTCCGAGTCGCTGTTCTCGATCTCGGTCCGGATCTGGTTGATCCGACCCTGGATCTGCTCCTGGTCGCCCATGCCGTCGACGATCGTGGTTTCGTCCTTGGTCACCACGACCTTACGGGCGCGACCGAGCATGTCGAGGCCGACGTTCTCCAGCTTGAGGCCGACCTCCTCGCTGATGACCTGGCCGCCGGTGAGGATCGCGATGTCCTGCAGCATCGCCTTGCGGCGGTCGCCGAAGCCGGGGGCCTTCACCGCCACCGACTTGAACGTCCCGCGGATCTTGTTGACGACCAGCGTCGCGAGCGCCTCGCCCTCGACGTCCTCGGCGATGACCAGCAGCGGCTTGCCGGCCTGCATGACCTTCTCCAGCACCGGCAGGAGGTCCTTGACCGCCGAGATCTTGCTGTTGGCCACTAGGATGTACGGGTCCTCGAGGACCGCCTCCATCCGCTCGGGGTCGGTCACGAAGTAGGCCGAGATGTAGCCCTTGTCGAAGCGCATACCCTCGGTGAGCTCCAGCTCCAGACCGAAGGTGTTGCTCTCCTCGACGGTGATGACCCCTTCCTTGCCGACCTTGTCCATAGCCTCGGCGATGATGTTGCCGACGCTCTCGTCACCGGCGGAGATCGACGCCACGGACGCGATCTGCTCCTTGGTCTCGACGTCCTTGGCCATCTTCGCCAGCTCCTCGGTCACGCTGGCGACGGCGGCCTCGATGCCCCGCTTGAGAGCCATCGGGTTGGCGCCGGCAGCGACGTTGCGCAGGCCTTCCTTGACCAGCGCCTGGGCGAGGACGGTGGCGGTGGTGGTGCCGTCACCGGCCACGTCGTCGGTCTTCTTCGCGACCTCCTTGACCAGCTCGGCACCGATCTTCTCGTAGGGCTCCTCGAGCTCGATCTCCTTGGCGATGCTCACACCGTCGTTGGTGATGGTGGGAGCACCCCACTTCTTCTCGAGCACGACGTTGCGGCCCTTGGGGCCGAGCGTCACCTTTACGGCGTCAGCGAGGTGGTTCATGCCCCGCTCAAGGCCGCGGCGCGCCTCCTCGTTGAACGCGATCATCTTGGCCATACGGCGTAGTCCTCCTGGACGTTCACGGGCCGGGAGCACCCCGGCTCCGCCTGCTTACGCACCTTCGGGCCCCCCGGCGGAGGCCCGCTGGCCGGGCCGGACAGCCCGCGACGACCGGTCCCGTGCCACCCGAGGACCCGGGAGGCCGTGAACCCTACCGCCCCGACCTTGTTGGCACTCATGCCCCGCGAGTGCCAAACCCTTGTTTAGCACTCTCCGGTATCGAGTGCAAGTGGGTGCGCCGATCGCGGCGGCCGGACCGACCGCCCACACGCGCCGCGCGGCCAGCGGGGCGGCGCCGGACGGCCCGCGGCAGCGCGCCCGTCAGCCGGCGCGGCGACCGGCCGACGGACGTCCGACCACCGGCCCGCCCGGGCTCGCCGCCTCCCCGCTCCCGCCGGCCGCCGCGCCGGGCGGCGGTGCCGACGGGTCGACGCCCGCGGCCCCGGCGGATGCCGGGGTACGCGCGGACGCCTCAGCCCCCTGCGGTGCGCCCGCCGGGGCGGCCCGGCCGCCCGTGCCGGGTGCGCCGCCGGGCGGCGCACCCGGCACGGGCCGTCACGCCTACGGGATGACGCGGACCCGTTCCGCCTGCGGGCCCTTCTCGCCCTGGGTCACCTCGAACTCGACCCGCTGGCCGTCCTCAAGCGACTTGTAGCCGTCCATCTCGATGGACGAGAAGTGGACGAACACATCCTGCCCCCCGTCGACCGCGATGAACCCGTAACCCTTTTCGTTGTTGAACCACTTGACAGTGCCCTGTGCCACGCCTGTTCCCTTCGGTAGTCGGGGGGCTGTCGCACAGCACGCTATCGCAGTCGGTCCATGCGTGCATCACGGGCCCGACCCGCGGCCCGGGGGAGCGCCGGAGGGGCTACGACGCCCCCCGGTCGGCCGGCTCGGCGTGGCGTCGGCACTGGACGATGCGGAAGCGGCTGGCCACGAACGCGCCGTCGGTCAGGGCCGCGTTCGCCGCCGGGTTGGCGCCGGTGGCGTGGAAGTCGGAGAAGGCCGCGGACTGGTTCACGAACACTCCGCCGGTGAGGTTGCACGACAGGTGCACCCCCACGTCCAGCGCCGCCCGCTCGGCCGCCGACAGCACCCGCTCGTCGGTGGAGTACACCGAGGCGGTCAGCGCGCCCTTCGCGCCGACGATCCGCCGGAACAGCTCCAGGCTCTGGTCGGTGGAGGCGGTGGAGACCACGAACGAGATCGGCCCGAACCACTCGCGGTCGAACATGTCGGACCGGTCGGCGGTCTGGGACAGGATCAGCGGCGAGCGGATCACCGCGTTCGGGTAGGAGGGGTGCTTGAGCGCCTGGGAGTCGAGCACCACCGTGCCGTGGTCGCGCGCGGCCGCGATCCGCGCCACCGTCTCCTCGGACGCGATCGCCCCGGTCACCTCCACCCCCTTCGCCGGGTCGTCGAGCACCAGCGCCCGGACCGCGTCGGCGATCCCCGCCGCCACCTCGTCGAAGGACTTGTGGCCCTGGTCGGTGGCGATGCCCGAGGCGGGCACGAGGATGTTCTGCGGGGTGGTGCACATCTGGCCGCTGTAGAGGCTCAGCGAGAAGGCGAGGTTGCGGCACATCCCGGCGAAGTCGTCGGTGGAGTCCACCACGACCGTGTTGACGCCCGCCTTCTCGGTGTAGACGACGGCCTGGCGGGCGTTGGCTTCCAGCCACTCACCGAAGGCGGTGGAGCCGGTGAAGTCGATGATCTTCACCTCGGGGCGCAGCGCGAGGGTGGCGGCCACCCGCTCACCCGGAGCCTCGGCGGCGAGCTGGACGAGGTTCGGGTCGAAGCCGGCCTCGGCGAGCACCTCACGGGCGTAACGGACGGTGATCGCCAACGGCAGGACCGACCGGGGGTGCGGCTTGACCACGACCGGGTTGCCGGTGGCCAGCGACGCGAACAGGCCCGGGTAGGAGTTCCAGGTCGGGAACGTCGTGCAGGCGATCACCAGGGCCACGCCGCGGGGCACCACGTGGAACGTCTTGGTCATGCTCAGCGGCTCGCCGCGGGCGGGCTTGGTCCACCGGGCGGTCTCGGGGTGACGGGTCTGCTCCGCGTACGCGTACGCCACCGCCTCCAGGCCCCGGTCCAGGGCGTGCGGCCCGCCGGCCTGGAACGCCATGACGAACGCCTGGCCGGTGGTGGCGTGCACCGCGTTGGCCAGCTCGAAGACGTGCTTGTGCAGGCGGGACAGGATCTCCAGGCACACGCCGGCGCGGGTCTTCGGCCCGGCGTCGCGCCAGGCGGGCATCGCCGCGGTGGCCGCCGCGATGAGCGTGTCCACGTCGGTGTGGGGGTATGCGACGTTCAGCTCGATCCCGTAGGGGCTGGCCTCGGTGGTCACGCGGTCGCCCGGCTGGTCGAGCGGGAACGGCCGGCCGAGGTACGCCTCGAACGCCGCCTTGCCGTCGGCGGCCGCGGTCTCTCCGTACACCCGGGGGCTGGGCGACTCCGGGTACGGCGACCAGTAGTCACGTTCCGCGATCGCGGTCAGCGCCCGGTTCAGGGTCTCTGCGTGGGCCGTGTAGAGCGGGTGGTCGGTCATGCCGCCCATCTTGCCTGCTCGCGCTACCGCCAGGAAGGGGGCGGCCGGTCCGGACCCGCGGCCTTCCCCGCGGCCGTCGGTCCGGCCGTGGCCTCAGGTGCCCACGGGAACGTCCCGCCGGATCTCCTCGGGCTCGGTCGGGAGCGTGCGCATCGACCGCAGCGGCGACAGGAACACCGGCAGGAAGGCCAGGCAGGTTCCGAGGGCGGCGATGAGCAGAGCGCTGCGGACGCCGACCCACTCGCCGAGCACGCCACCGAGCAGCCCACCCAGCGGCATGGTGCCCCAGACGAGGAAGCGCATGGTGGCGTTCATCCGGCCGAGCAGGTGGTCGGGGGTCAGGCCCTGGCGGAAGCTGACCTGGGTGACGTTGTAGATCACGACCCCGACGGAGACGACGAAACCGCCGACCGCGGCCAGCCACAACCGCCACCCGGGGGCGGCCACCAGCGGCATGAGCAGGCCGAACGGTGCGGTCACCGCGGCCGACAGCCAGATCGCCGGCCCCTGCCCCACCCAGGCGGCGAACCGGCGGGACAGGAACGCGCCGAGCAGGCCGCCCGAGCCGGTGATCGTCATCACCAGGCCGATCTCGCCGGCATCCGCTCCCACGACCCGCTGCAGGAAGACGATGAGCATCGCGCCGTACGCGCCCGCGAAGAGGTTGAACGAGCCCGTGCAGGCGGCGATGGCCCGTAGCAGCCGGTGACCCAGCACGAACCGCAGCCCTTCGCCAATCTCCCGGAGCAGGTTGGCGTCGGGCCGGCGTTCCGGCTTCGGCTCCCGCTTGCGGATCCGCACGACGAACAGGGCCGAGGCGAGCATCCCCAGCGCATCCAGCAGCAGCGCCACCGGGGCGGTGAGCAGCCGGATGAGCTGTCCGGCCAGGGCCGGGCCGCCGAGCTGCGCGACCGCCCGCATGGACTCCAGCCTCGCGTTGCCCTCCACGAGGTTGTCCCGCCCGACCAGGTGCGGCAGGTAGCTCTGGTACGCCACGTCGAAGAAGACCGTCAGCACGCCGACCAGGAACCCGACCGCGTACAGCTGCCAGATCGTCAGCACGCCCTGCCACCACGCCAGCGGGATGGTCGCCAGCAGCGCCGCCCGGCCCAGGTCCCCGGCGATGAGAACCGAGCGGCGCCGCACCCGGTCCACCCACGCCCCGGCCGGCAGCCCCACGAGCAGGAACGGGAGGGTCTCGAGGGAGGCCAGCAGGCCCACCTCGAACGGCCGGGCGCCCAGCGTGACGATCGCGACCAGCGGCAGCGCGAGCTGCGTGATGTGGAAGCCGAACTGGCTGACCGTGGTCGCGGCGAACAGCTGCCGGTAGTCGTGGTCGTGCAGCAGGCCGAGGCGGGGTTGACGTCGCATAGCCGCCACAGTGACATTCCGGTTGAGAAAAGTCAACCGGTTATCCTGCGACCATGTACGGCCCGCCCCGGCGCCCCGCGACCGAGGCCGAGGCGAAGGCGCTGGCCTCCTCGGTCCGGCTGCGGATCCTGCGGGTCTGCCTGGACGAGCCACACACCAACCGCGAGATCGCCCGGCGCCTGGGACTCAACCCGGGTACCACCCTGCACCACGTCCGCAAGCTGGTGGCCACCGGTTTCCTCGCCCCCCAGCCGCCCCGCCGCGGACCCCGCGGCTCGCGCGAGATCCCGTATCTGTCCACCCGCAAGTCGTGGTGGCTGGAGACACCGGGTCTCGGCCGGGAGATGGTCGACGCGTTCCTGGCCGAGTACCAGCGGATCGGGAACCCGGAACGGGTGCGGGTCGCCCGGCTGGGCCTCCGGCTGACCGACGAGGAGTACGAGGAGGTGACCGGCCGGATCGCGGCGCTGTTCGAGGAGCTGGCCGCCCGGCCACCCAGCCCGGGCGGGAAGCCGTACTCCCTGTTCTTCTCCCTGCACCCGGACGTGGACCGCGAGGAGCCGGAACCGTCGCCGACCTGACCGCCGGCGGCGTGCCCGCAGCACCGCACCGGCGCCCCGCCGTGCGTGCGGCCGGCGTCGAGGGACGCCTCGACGGCGGGGACGGAGCGGTCGGGGAATGACGGAGTGGTCGGGATGGAGTGGTCGGGAGGGCACGCCACGCGACGCCTACGCGCCGGGGCAGAAGACCGGGGGTTCAGGCCCCGTGGACACTACCGCCTCCACAGGGGGCCTTGTGCCTGTCACCAAGCCTTGTCCGGTCCTGCGGCGGCGCACCCTCCCGCACGAAGCATCCTTCGCTGAAGCGGCGAACCCGTCAATACCTCCCACGGGTGTATCTCACGGCACGCAGGCACCGGATCACCCGAAGTCGACCACGGGGCGGTGCCGGAGGCCGGCGACCGCTCGGTGCCCGAGGCCGTCGACGACTCACCCGAGCAGGCCGGCCTCCCGCGCCGAGCGCAGCGACGGCCGCACCCGGTGGGTCGGCCCGACCGTGTGCGCCACCGCGTCCGGGGTCTTCAGCCCTTCGCCGGTGTTGAGCACCACGGTCTCCGCGTCCGGGTCCAGCCGGCCGGAGGCCACCAGCTTGCGCAGCACCGCCACGGTGACCCCACCGGCGGTCTCGGTGAAGATGCCGGTGGTCCGCGCCAGCAGCCGGATCCCCTCGCGGATCTCGTCGTCATCCGCCGACTCCATCCACCCGCCGGTGCGGCGCACCGCGGCCAGCGCGTACCGGCCCGCGGCCGGGTCGCCGATGTTGAGCGACCGGGCGATGCCGGTCGGCCTCACCGGCGTCACCTCGTCGGCTCCGGCGTGGAACGCGGCCACGATGGGTTGGCAGCCGGCGGACTGGGCGCCGAAGACCCGCCAGCCGCCGGTGGGCGGCTCCGCCAGCCCCGCCTCCACCAGGTCCGAGAAACCCTTGTCCACCTTGGTGAGCAGCTCGCCGCTCGCCATCGGCACGACCACCTGCGCCGGAATCCGCCAGCCGAGCTGCTCGGCCACCTCGAACGCGAGGGTGCGCGACCCCTCGGCGTAGAAGGGCCGGAGGTTGACGTTGACGAAGGCGGTGTCGCCGAGCTCGTCGGACTCCACGAGCTCACCGCACAACCGGTTGACGTCGTCGTACGTCCCGTCGACCGCCACCAGCGCGCCCCCGTACACGGCGGTGGTGACCACCTTGGCCGCCTCCAGGTCGGCGGGGATGAACACCATCGACTCGGCGCCGGCGCGGGCCGCGTGCGCGGCCACCGAGTTGGCGAGGTTGCCGGTGGAGGCGCACGCGTACCTGGTGAAACCCATCGCCCGGGCGGCGGTGAGCGCCACCGAGACGACCCGGTCCTTGAACGAGTGGGTGGGGTTGGCCGAGTCGTCCTTGACCCACAGCGGTCCCCGCACGCCCACCTCCGCGGCGAGCGCCGGCGCCGGCACCAGCGGGGTGAACCCGGGGTCCAGGCTCACCCGCTGCGCCGGGTCCTGCCCGACCGGCAGCAGCGGCGCGTACCGCCACAGGTTCGGCGGACCGGAGGCGATCTGCTCGCGGGTCACCGCCCGCAGGGCGTCCGGGTCGTACCCGACCTCGAGCGGGCCGAGACAGTGGTGGCAGGCGTGGTCCGGTCCGAGCGGGTGCTCCGCGCCGCAGCCGCGGCACACCAGGGCACGGGCAGGACTGGAGACGGGTAGGGCGATGGTCATGCCGAAGCCTTCCTCTCATCTTCCCCGCGCTGGGCGGGACGGACTTGGCACCTGCCGCGCGTGGCCTCGGCGGTGAGTCCCGCACGGTGGTTGCCGGGGCGTCATCGGGCCGGTCCCTCGACCCCTCTGGATGAGCGTGTGTTCAGTTCTGGCAGCCGATCCTACCCGGGCGGTCGATCATGGCCGCCGGGGGCCGCGGCCCGCGGCGGCGGCCCCTTCCGCCCGGACGGGTGGGCGGACGGCGCGGGACCGCGCGGCCCCGGCGCACCGGGCGCGGAGACGGCACGGGCCCGGCGCGCCGGGCGCGGGAACGCGGCCTCAACTGGTGATGTCCCGGCGCAGGAACCGCCACCAGGCCAGCGCGAACAGGCCGGCGCCGTAACCCAGCGCCGAGACCGTCCCCCGCACCACACCATCCAGGTCGAGCGGAGTGGACAGCAGGCCCAGCCAGGCGTCGGAGAAGTGGGTGGGCAGGAACGTCCGCACGCCGCCCAGGGCCGTGATCTCGTCCAGGATGCTCGAGACGATGAACAGCAGCACCGCGCCCCCGACCGCGCCCAGCGGCGCGTCCGTGGACACCGACAGCAGGAACGCCACCGCCGCCACCGCCAGCAGGCTCACCGCGAGGTAGCCCAGGACGAGCAGGAGCCGCACCAGCCCCTCGCCCGGTGACAGCTCGGCGGCGACCGTGCTGCGCAGCGGGTGCCACCCGTACCGCAGCGTCCCGGCCAGCAGTGCCGTGCCGGTCAGGGTCAGCATCGCCAGGAGGCTGGTCAGACCGGCCACCACCGCCTTGGCCGCCAGCAGACGGCCCCGGGGCACCGGGGCGGCCAGCAGGTAGCGCAGCGACCCTCCCGCCGCCTCGCTGGCCACCGGGTCGCCGAAGACGACCGCCACCACGACCACCAGCAGGAACCCGGACGACACGAACACCGTGAACAGGGCGAAGTTGAGCCCGCCGGTGGTGGCGAGGTCCACCATGCTGGAGAACCGGCCGCCGGACGGCGCCTGCCCCTCGTCGTCGCCGCCGATCTGGAACGCCGCGAGCATGACCAGGGGCAGCGCCACCAGGACGGCGAAGAGGAGCCGGGTGCGGCGCCGGCCCGCCTGCCGCCGCCACTCCGCGGCGATCGTGAGCGTCCGACCCGGTCGGTACCCGGGCGCCCGTCCGTCGCCGCCCGGCCGGTCCGGGGGGACCCGACCGTCGCCGCCGGGCCGGCCGACGGAGAGCGGGCCGCCGGGTCCCGGCCGGTTCACGGCGGCGACGCCGGGTGCCGGCCGGGGACGGCCCCGCCCCGGCCGGGGGTGTGCGCGCCCGCTCACCGGTCCCCGCTCCCGGTCGTGTCCTCCCCGACCAGCGTGAGGAACGCGTCCTCGAGCCGGCGCCGGGGGACCACCCGGTCGACCCCCACCCCGGCCCGCACCAGGGCGGCCACCAGGTCCGCCCGGGGCAGTCCGTCGACGTCGACCACCAGGCCGTCGCCGTCGACGGCGACGCCGCGGACCCCGTCGAGGCCGGCCAGGACACGGGTCGCGGCCTCCGGATCGGAGACCGCGAGGGTCACGGCGCCCGACTCGCCGACTACCTCCGCGACCGGCCCGGCCGCGACCACCCGCCCCTTGTCCATCACCACCACGTGCGTGCAGGTCTGCTCCACCTCGGCGAGCAGGTGCGAGGAGAGCAGGACCGCGCGCCCGCCGTCGGCGTAGCGCGCCAGCATCCGCCGCATCTGCGCGATCTGCGGCGGGTCGAGACCGTCGGTCGGCTCGTCCAGCAGCAACAGGTCCGGCAGGCCCAGCATCGCGTGCGCCACCGCCAGACGCTGCCGCATGCCGTGGCTGTAGGTGCGGACCTTGCGGTCGATGGCGTCGCCGAGGCCCGCGATCCGTACCGCCTCCGCCATCCGGGCGTCCCCGACCGGACGGCCGGTGGCGCGCCAGTAGGCGAGCAGGTTCTCCCGGCCGGACAGGTGCGGCAGGAGCCCGGGGCCCTCGACCAGCGCCCCGACCCGGGACAGCACCGGCGCGCCCGGCGACACCCGGTGCCCGAACAGCCGCACCTCCCCTCCGGTGGGCCGGACCAGTCCCAGCACCATCCGCAGGGTGGTGGTCTTCCCGGCGCCGTTGGGACCGAGCAGGCCCACCACCTGTCCCGGCTCGACGGTGAAGTCCACGCCGTCGACGGCGGCGAGCCCACCCGGATACTCCTTGCGCAGCTCGCGCACGACCAGCGGTGGGGCACCGGCGGGCGCGGGGCGGTCGGCGTGACCGCGGCGCAGCCGGGCCACGC
>VSBZ01000195.1:0-5376 GCA_047459215.1 Micromonosporaceae bacterium
CCGGGTCGACGCCACCCGTACCCTCGCGGCGGCGGTGGCGGCCGCCGACCCGCGACCGCGCGCGCTGCTGGTGGGCTCGGCGGTCGGCTACTACGCCGGCACCGGCGACGCCGAGACCGACGAGCGGGGCGCTCCCGGCGACGGGTTCCTGGCGACGGTGGCCCGCCAGACCGAGGAGGCCGCCGCGCCCGCGTCCGAGGCCGGGGTCCGGGTGGTGCTGCTGCGCACCGGTTTCCCGCTGCACCGCGACGGCGGCTACCTCGGCCCCCAGCTGCTCGCCTTCCGGCTCGGGCTGGGGGGTCGCATCGGCTCCGGTCGCCAGTGGCAGCCGTGGATCTCGATGGCGGACTGGCTGGAGGCGGTCGTGTTCCTGCTGGAGCGCCAGGACGTCAGCGGCCCGGTCAACCTCGTGGGTCCGCGGCCGGTCACCAACGCGGATCTCACCCGTACGCTCGGCCGGCTGCTGCACCGGCCGACCGCGATGCCGTTGCCGGCGCCACTGCTGCGCCTGCTGCTGGGCGAGTTCGGCCGCGACGCGCTGGTCAGTCGACGGCTCGTGCCCGGGGTGCTGACCAGGTCCGGGTACCGGTTCCGCCACCCGGACCTGGTCTCGGCGCTGCGGGCGGCGCTGGCCGGCTGAACCGCGCTCCCCCGCCCGGCGGCCGTCGGCGCCCGGTTACGCTGAGGTCGTGACCGGTGTCCTCAGCCGCGACCCGGCGGCGGTCCACCAACCCGCCAACCTGGCGGTGCGCCTGCTCGGCCTGATCGACTACCACACCGCCTGGGACGAGCAGCGGAAGCTGCACGCCGCGGTCGTGGCCGGCGACGCGCCCGACACCGTGCTCCTGCTGGAGCACCCGAGCGTCTACACCGCCGGCAAGCACACCAAGCCGTGGCACCGGCCGACCGACGGCACCCCGGTGGTGGAGACCGACCGAGGCGGCCTCATCACCTGGCACGGGCCCGGCCAGCTCGTCGGGTACCCGGTGCTGAAGCTCCCCGGTGCCGACGGCGGACCGCCCGTGGACGTGGTGGCCCACGTGCACCGCATCGAGCAGCTGCTCATCGACGTGTGCGCGGAGTTCGGCGTGGTCACGCGCCGGGTGGAGGGCCGGCGCGGGGTCTGGGTGCCGGCCGACGAGCGCGGGCCCGACCGCAAGATCGCCGCGATCGGCGTCCGGGTGGCCCGGGGTGTGACCATGCACGGCTTCGCCCTCAACTGCGACTGTGACCTGAGCCACTTCGACCGGATCGTGCCGTGCGGCATCACCGACGCCGGGGTCACCTCGCTCACCGTCGAGCTCGGCCGGCGGGTGGGCGTGGCCGACGTGCTGCCGGTGGTGCGCCGCCACCTGCCCACGCTCCTCCCCGCCTGAGCGGCCCCGGCCGACCACACCCGACCCCCGGCCGCCCATGGCCGACCCAGCTCGGGCCCGGCCCGCGGCCACGTCGACACGCCCGGCACGTCGACCACAGCAGCCACCGCCGCCACTGCCGCCACGACGACCGCCTGTGGTCCGCGGAGGCCCGGACGGTGCGGGCCGGCCGTGTCGCCGCTGTCACGCCGCGGCCGGGTTCACGGGTCGAGCCGGTGCAGGTCGCGCGGGAAGGCGGTGACCTCCCGGACGTTGGCGGCGCCCACCAGGCGGGCCACGAACCGCTCCAGGCCGATCGCGAACCCGCCGTGCGGCGGGAACCCGTGCCGGAACGCCTCCACGTAGGACCGGTACGGCTCCACCGGCAGTCCGGCGGCGCGAAGCGCCGCCAGGTAGTCCTCGTACCGGTGCAGCCGCTGGCCGCCGGTGACCAGCTCCATCCCCCGGAAGAGCAGGTCGAAGCTGTACGAGTACGCCGGCCGGTCGGGGTCCGGGTACGTGTAGAAGGGCCGCTTGGCCAACGGGTAGCCGGTGACGAAGACGAACTCGCTGCCGTGCTCGCGGCGCGCCCACTCCCCCAGCGCCCGCTCATGGGCCGGGGCCAGGTCCGGCTCGTCCTCCGCCGCGCCGGCGATCCGCAGCGCCTCCGGGAAGTCCACCTCCGGGATCCGCTCGGGAACCTCCGGCAGCTCCACCCCCAGGATCTCCAGCGCGCGCGGCCCGCTGCGCGACCGCCGCCAGCATGCCGGCGAGCACGTCCCACACCACCGCCATCACGTCCCGGTGGTCGGTGATGAACCCCAGCTCGACGTCCAGCGAGGTGTACTGGGCCAGGTGCCGGGCGGTGTCGTGCGGCTCGGCCCGGAACACCGGACCCACCTCGTAGACCCGCTCGAACCCGCCGGCCAGCCGGACCGTGCTCCCGGCGTGCTCGTGCAGCGTCCCCGCCGGCACCCGACGCATGCGTGGCACCTCCCGCAGGTCGACCGTGGACGTGCCCACCAGGGTGCGGGCGAGTTGGGCGCTCGCGGTGCCACCGCACCTTCACCACCGGCGTCCGCCGGTGGCCTCATTTGCTGGCCCGTGTCGTGGGCCGGACGCGGGGCTCTACTACGCACCGGTGGTGCGGTTCCTCCCCGGCGCTCGGGAGGGTCTGGGCGGGTGTCAGCCGCTGACTCGCTCCGTCGTCGGGCGCGGCCTCCAGGCTACCAAGGGTGGGCGCGGCGCCCCGGACCTTTTTCGGTCCGGGGCGCCGCGCCGGCGTCGGTCCGGGCACCGCGCCCGGTCGGGTCACCAGAGGGTCGCGGCTGCTCCGCCCCCGTGGGGCGGGACGGGCGGGCGCGGCACGCCCGGCGGACCCGGCGGGCCGGGCGGCGGTGCCGGCGGGCCACCGGCCTTGAGCATGATCCGGTGGACGCTACCGCCGAGCGTCCCCGCGTACAGCCACCGCCCGTCGTCGGTCACGGCGAGGCTGGTGACGTTGCGGTTGCGCAGGCCCTGGTTGAACGGCTCCCAGCTGGCGCCCCGGTCGTGGCTGACGAGGACGCCCCGTCCGCCCTTGACCACCCCGATCTCGTCGAAGAACTGGGTCGAGGCGGCGAACACCCGACCGCTGCCCCCGGGGGCGAACTCCAGGTCGCTGATCCACAGCGGTAGGTCCATGTGGTCGGCGCGCCGCAGGGTGACGCCGCCGTCGTCGCTGGTGTACAGCGCCCGGCCACCGACGACCAGCCGGTCCGGGTCCGCCGGGTCGACCGCGATGGCGGTGACCCGGACGTCCGCGATCTGCGCGAAGCTCCTGCCGCCGTCGGTGGACAGGAACAGCCCGTCCGGGCCGCCGGCCCAGATCCGGTCCGGATCCGTGGGGTGGCCGGCCAGCGCCTCAAAGAACTGCCCGTGCATCCGCTTGCGCCACGTGGCCCCGCCGTCCCGGCTCTCCACGAACCCTGCCTCGACCAGCGTCCAATACCCGACCAGCACCAGGTCCGGGTCGGCCGGGTGAACCAGAAGCGACAGTGGCCGGCCGTCGGTCTCGGCCACCAGGTCCCACGTGTTCCCACCGTCGTCGCTGCGGTAGATGGCGAGGACGGAGCCCCTGTCCAGGACCTTGTAGACCACGGACGGATCGGACGGCGAGGTGGCGAGGAACCCCGCCCAATCGGTTTGTGTGCCCTCGCCCCCGGACGACTGCCACTCGAAGTCGTCCGGGTGCACCGCGGCCCCGCGGTCGATCGGGGTACGGAACGTGTCCCGCATGGTGCCGGCCACCAGCGCCGGGCCGTCCTTTCCGTCGGTCAACGCCAGCGAGAACACATCGGCGGCGGGGATCCCGATCCGCTCGAACTCGCCCGGTGCCCGCACCGCGTAGACGCCGGCGCCAGCAGAGGAGACGTACCGGGTGTCCCGGAGCGAGGGGTGCGGGTTGGGCCACCAACCGACGTCGAACTCGACCGCCGCGTCGACCGGGTCGCCCCACACCTGCCAGGTGTTCCCGCGGTCCGGGCTGACCCACAGGCCTCCCACTCCATTGAGGGACGGTTGCAAGGCGTACACGGTGTCGCCGTCCAGCCCCAGCCGCAGGAAGCTGATGCCGGTCGCCTCCAGCACCAATGTGAACGTCTCGCCGCCGTCGTCGGACCGGTACAGCCATGGGGTCGGGTAGGCGGCGACCAGCAGCGTCCGGTCGTCACCGACCACCTGGTTCGCCCAGCCACGCACACCGGGCCGGAACAGCACCTCCCGTTCCGGCGTCGCGCCATCGGCGACCGTCGCGGCGTCGGGGACCCGGACCAGGCCCTCGAAGCTGGCGACGTACAGGTCGTCGCCGATCCAGTGCAGGTCCTGCACGCCGGACCAGGGGCCGGGCACGTCCGTCCAGGTGGCGCCCAGGTCGTGGGTCAACCGCAGCCCGATCTCATCGGCGACCGCCAGCACCTCACCGTCAGGGGCAAGGGCGATCTGGTTGATGACGGCATCCCGGCCGGGCAGGATGTCCCAGCTCGCGCCGCCGTCGGTGGTGCGCAGCAGCCGCCCCAGGTAGGTGGGGTCGACGACCTCGAGCAAGCCGACGCCGTTGACGGCCACCACCATCGTGTCGCCGTCGTGGGGGTGGACCTCCACCGCCACCGGCATGCCATCGCCCAGCGGCATGGTGCGGCTCTCCCGCCAGGTGCGTCCCCGGTCGCCGCTGGTGAACACGGCCGGCCAGCGGTTCGACACCACCGCCATCCGCTTCTGGTCGTCGCTGAACGCCAGCCACCCCGCCTCGCCGTGGGGGCCGACCGGCTGCCAGCGCACCGGCGCCCGGTCGATGGGCTCCGGGACGGCGACCTCGAAGCCGCCACCGCCGGTCACCAGCCGCTCGCCGCGGCCGGCGTCGGCGGTCGCGACCACCCGCACCTGGCAGACCCCCGGCGTACCGGTCCGGACCTCGGCCTGCCACTCGCCGCCGGCCGTCGGCGTCACCGGGGGTTCCTGCGGGGAGGTGCCGGGGCACTCCACGGCCAGCCGCGGTGGCCCGGCGAGCGTGGCCGGGCCGCGCACGTAGACCCGGGTGGGACCGTCCACCGGAGCCGGGTCCGGGGTCACGTGCACGTGCAGGTGCCGGACCGCCAGGAGGAACGGCACGGACAGGTCGTAGCTGCTGCCCACGCGGACGGTGACCCAGCCGGTGAGGTCCACGTCGGCGGCCGCGTCCGTGGCCTCCACACGCACCTGGACCTCGACCTCGTCGCCACCGTCCAGCGTCACGCGGTCCGGTGTGACCGTGGCCGTGCCGACCGCCGGATCGATTCCCGCCGCCGCCAGCTCCAGCTCCACCTGTCCCGCGCCGAGGTTGCGCAGCGTCAGCGAGCCGGTCGCGGCCAACGGGTCGGCGGCGTGGTCCGCCAGTCCCAGCGACACCGCCGGCGGGTCGGCCACCACCACGGCATGGGTGCTGCCGGTGCCGATGAGCCGGGCCACTGCCGCCGCGGCGGGGATGTCCAGCCGTCCGGCAACC
>VSBZ01000028.1:0-30108 GCA_047459215.1 Micromonosporaceae bacterium
GCGGCGGCGCACACCAGGCCGAGGACCGGCAGGCCGGTGGCCAGCCAGGCGGCCGCGCCGGCGACCACGGAGGCGGCGAGAACCAGGCGGTGCCGCCGGTGGTCGGCGGCGGTGCGACCCGGGCCGCGCCACAGCAGCCGGGCGACCGCCCGCCACCTGCCCGGCGGCCGCCCCGCCCGGGGCGGCGGCGCCACCAGCTCGCGGGCCAGCAGGAGCGCACCGGCCGTCAGCGCGGCTCCGCACAGCGCGGCGAGAACGGCGGTGGTCATCGCGCACGCGTCCGGGTGAGCAGCGGGGCGCGCCATCCACCGTCCCCGGTGGCGATGGCGGCGGTGAGCCTGCGGGGGTCGTAGCCGACGCGGCGCAGCCGGTCCCGGATGCGCTCCGGCTGGTGGCAGGGGAACGCCCGCCCGTCCGGCCCGGGGGCGAACAGCTCGGTGGTCACCACCTGGCCGCGGTCGGACGCGCCGAGGACCTCGACCACGTGGGAGACGTACCGGTGCTTGCGGCCCCCGATGCGGGTCTCGTCCACGATGTCGACGTAGACGATCAGGTCGAGCGCGCCCGCGACCATGCGCTGCGCCAGCTCGGCCGTCATGTCGCTGCCGTGGGCCAGGGCGAGCTCCACCGCTCGGTCGATGACCGCCGCCGGGCTGCGGGCGTGGATGGTGCAGATCGAGCCGCGGCTGGTCGTCATCGCCTGCAGCATGGCGACGATCTCACGGCCCCGGACCTCGCCCACGATGATCCGGAGCACGCCGAGGCTGAGCGACACGGGGATCAGGTCGCCCAGCGTGACCTCCCCGCGGCGGCGCCCGCGCGCGTCCAGCTCGCCGTGCCCCTGCCGGGCCTCCATCGACATCACCCAGTCGTGGCGGCCGGTCGTGTGCAGGCCGAGCTCCCGCCGGTCCTCCATGACCACGACCGGTTCGGCCCTGGGGATCTCGGCGGCCAGCGCCCGTGCCAGCGTGGTCTTCCCGGCCCCGCCGAGGCCGGCGATCATGATGTTGAGGTCGGCGGCCATCGCGGCGCGGAACAGGTCGCGGAGCGGTTCGCTGATCATGTCCAGCTCGACCAGCCGGTCGAGGTCGACGTCGAGGACCCGGTGGCGCCGGATCGCCGCGTGCGGCCGTGGCGTCACCCACGCCACCGCGGTCAGCCGGCTGCGGTGCTGGTCCGGCAGCTCCATCGACAGGTACGGCTCGGCCGGGGACAGGTTGCGCTCGCTGCCGGCGCGGCGGGCCAGGGTCTGCAGGATCTCCAGCAGCTCCTCGTCGCTGTCGGCCACCGGCTCACCGGCGACCACCGAGCCGTCGGCGTACTCCACGCGTACCCGGTCGTGGCCGAGGATGTGCACCTCCACCACCTCCGGGTCGGCCAGCAGCAGCTGGAGCCGTCCGAGCCCCACGAGGTCGGCCACGACCGCGTCGAGCAGGATCCGCTCGTACTCGTCGGAGACGGGGTTGCCGTTCCGGCGCTGGTCGTCCACCCAGTCGCGGACGTGGCGGGCGGCGATCCGCTCGCCCTCCAGCTGGCGCTGTGCGGCGTCGACCGTGCGGCCGTGCAGGAGCCGCGACAGCTCCGCCGCGACCGAGTCCCGCAGCAGGCGGACGGTGGCGAAGTCCACCCGCGGGGGCGGCACCGGGGCGAGGGGTGACAGGACCGGCGTCAGGGCGGGCTCAGTCACGGTCGCTCACCCCCACCTGGCCGGCGGCGTCCGGACCGTCGGCCAGCGCGGACGGCGCCCGGGCCGACCGGGCCACCGGCCCGGCGGGCGCGGCGGGCGTGGCCTGGGTGGCGGGCGGAGCCGTCGACGCGGACAGCGGTGCGTCGGCGGACAGCGGGTCCCGGGTGGAGAGACGGGCGACGCGCCGGTGCAGGTCGGCGGCGGCCCGCAGCAACGGTGCGCCGGTGCGTACCGTCCCCCCACGGCTGAGGACCCCGGCGGTACGCCGGTCGTCCGGAAGGGTCCCGACGACCGGGACGTCCAGGTGCCGGGCCACCGTGCGCGTGGGCTGGTCGCCCGGTCCGGTCAGCAGCAGGGCCAGCGGCGGGTCGCCGCCGCGCCGCTCGGACAGGTGGGCGCGCAGCGACCGGACCACGGGCAGGGCCGCGGAGATGCCGGGCAGGTCGGGACGCAGGGTCAGCAGCACGAGATCCGCGGCGTGGAGGACGGGCAGCGGCGGGTTGGGAGCCGCCAGCCGTCCACAGTCGGCGATCACTTCGTAGCCGTCGCCCGCCAGACCGGAGAAGAACTCCGCCAGGTGCTGCCACACCGGCCGGAGCGTGCCCGACCGGACCGGGTCGGTGATGCCCGGCAGCAGGAGGCGGTGCGCGTGCGGAGGTTGCAGGTCGATCAGCTGGCGCCACCAGACGGCGGACAGGCTCTCACCGCGCAGGTGGGCGACGGCCAGCTCCCCGATCCCGCGGTCGGCCGGGAGGGCTCCGGCGAGGAACCCCGCCTGTACGGAGCCGCCGGCCGGGTCACACTCCACCAGCACGCACCGTCCGGGCCAGGTGAGCGTGAAGGCCAGCGCCGCGACGGTGACCCCGGGGCTGCCCTTGGCGGACACCAGTGCGACGAGGCTCATGAGTGGCTCCCGGCCAGCACGAGCACGATCCGGTCCGCGGCCGCCAGCGTGGCCACGAGCGGGGCGTCCGCTGCCGGCACCGCCACGTCGACGGTGACCACGTCGCGTCCGCCGCCACCGAGGAAGCCGGGCGAGCCGTCGCCGGCCACCGCCGTCACGGTCGCCCGCCAGGTCCGGGGTGGGCCGGCGTCGACCGCGGTCGCGGACCGGTCGGGGGTGGCCACCAGCAGCACCGGGTCGCCGGGCCGTGGATGCTGGGCGGGCAGCCGGTCGCCGCCGAGCGTGATGCCCACGACGTGCTGTCCCGGCCCGGGCACCGGGTCGGTGGTGATCTGGGCCGGTGTGAGCAGGCTCCCGCGGGCGAGCCGCATCGTGGCGTACGCCCCCACCACGCGGTCGAGCTCGGTGGCCGGAACCGGGTCGATGCCGGGAGCCCGGGTCAGGCGCACCGCGACCAGGTCCGCCTCGGTGAGCCGCGCGCCGTAGTCGACGTCGCGACCCAGGGCGAGGTACTCGCCGTCGGCGGACGCCGCACCCACCAGCGCGGTGGTGCCGAGCGCTCCCACCGCCATGAGCGCCACGGCGAGGGCCGCGTGTCCGAACCGGACGCGACGCTCCCGCGGTCCGGCCACGGCGACGACCCGCCGGGTACGGGCCAGGGTCCTCTCGGTCATGTCGGTGCTCCGCGGTGACGTCCCAGGCATGACGACGGGGGTGGACGGCGGCGTCCACGTCGGGCCCCCTGACGCGACGGCGGGCGTCCGGACCGTCGCCCGCGTCGGGCGCCCGGAGCCCGCGCACCTCGGCGGGGGCACTGCGAGTCAATACGATCGACGCCGATGGGTGTCGCACAGTTTGTGCGACAACAACCCGCCGCTTCGTGGTGGGGTGCAGGGTGGGTACGGGCGATTCGTGCCCACCGCCGACCCGGTGGTGGGCACACACACGCACGCGGGCCGGCCGGGGAGTACGACGCTCCCCGGCCGGCCCGCGTGCGTGTAGGGCCGTGAGGGCCGCGGACTAGCTGTTCGGGAACATCTGGTACAGCTGCGCCGGTGCCTCGCTCACCTCGTCGGCCGGCGGCGGCGAGACGTCCACCGGCTGTCCGAAGTCGTAGTAGCGCACCACCAGCGTGCCGACCGACACACCCTGGGTCTCGGGGAGGTCGACCTCAAGTTGGGTAAGCCTGCCCTGGTCGTCCAGAGTGGCCGTGAACGACAGCGTGGTCTGGCCCGCCAGCATCTCCTCGTCGACGACGGTGTCCTCGACCTTGGTGACGTCGATCTCGCCGCGGATGGTGGTGTCGTCCACACGCTCGACGTTGGTGACCGCCTTCATCATCTTCGCGGTGCCGGCGAAGTCGGTCTCGCCGGGCTTGAGCCCCATGAACCCGTCCCCGCCGAGCTGGCTCAGGTCGAGGTGCATCCAGGGCTTCTCCGCCCCCAGAAGGGTGCCGAGGTCGCCCATGTTCATCCACATGTCGGTCTCGGTGAAGATGACCTCCATGTCGAGCGACTGGCCCTCCATGCCGAGGCTCATGGCCATGCGGCCGGCACGCCCCGGGCCGTCGACCGCACCGGTGGCGGTCATGAGGTCGCCCATGGTCACCTCGACCTTGAAGCTCTCCTCGTTGAGCGCCTCGACCGAGGAGGCGAGCTGCAGCGCGGGGTCCTTGCTGGAGGTCCCCCCGTTGCCGCCACCGTTGTCGCTGCCGCAGGCGGTCACCGCCAGTGCCAGGGCAGCGACGATGCCGACCGCGGAGCGCTGGAAGGGTATGCGCACAGATCCTCCTTGTTGTCGGATGGAACGCGAACACGGTACATGTCCGGTGCGACCGGGCTGCGGGGGACGCCCGGTACGCCGGTGCCGTCCGTACCCGGACCCGGCGAGCGCCCGCGACCGGTAGGGTCTGGGCATGGCTGAGCTGCTGGAACCCGCGGAGGTACGGTCAGCTCTCGCGAGCCGGCCCGGCTGGACCGGCGACCGGTCGGCGATCGCCCGCACCGCCGAGCTGCCGAGCTTCCCGGCCGCGATCGAGGTCGTCAACCGGGTGGCGGAGGTCGCGGAGGAGCTGAACCACCATCCGGACATCGACATCCGCTGGCGGACCGTGACGTTCCGGTGCGCGACCCACTCCGCCGGGGGCGTGACCTCACGTGACCTCGAGCTGGCCGCGCGGATCGACGAGATCCTCGCCGCCGCCGGGGTCGGGGAGGGCGGCGACGGCTGATGCGCTTCTCCATCAGCGCGACCCTCGACGCGATCGAGACCCGGCTGTCGCTCGATCCGGCGCTGGCGCGGGCGGTGGTGGACGTCACCGAGGTGGTGCGCCTGGTCGCACTCGACGGTGACACCGGCCGGCCCGCCCGCCTGACGCGGCTGGGCCACGTGATCGACGCCCTGACCCGCCACCTGGGCGAGGACGGGGTGGTCGTCTACCCGGTCGTGGCCCGCTCGGTGCTGTCGGACCAGGACCTCAGCTCCAACGAGCGGATGGTGGTGCGGCGGTGGGTGGACGACGGTCTGGTGGACATGCTGGCCGACCCGGGCGACCGCGTCCTGGAGGTGGCGGAGGCCCTCTCGGTGCCCGTGGTCGGGGGGCGCGGCCTGGAACGGTACGCCGACCGGTACCCGTGGGTGGCGACGGCCCTGCTGTCGCCCGGTCCGTCGGGCCTGGCCGGCCGGGGTGAGCCACCGGCGGTTCCGGGCGCCTCCCGCCTGCTGGGCAGGCTGTGGCAGTGCCGGGAGCCGGGGTGCGTCGGGTTCGGCCGGCCGCGGGGCGACCAGCGCCCGCCGCGTCTGGTCGGCGGGGCGCCGACCTGCCCCCTCCACGGCGCGCGGTTGACCGATGCCGGCCCCAGGCCGCCCGCCCGGGCGCTGGTGGTGAGCGTGGACGGGACGGTACGGAGCCGGTTCGTCGTCCGCCAGGACGCGCCGGTCGTCGTGGGCCGGGCTCCGGAGGCGCCGCCGGGGGCGCGTGCGGTGACGCTCGCGGCGTGGCTGGGTGCCACGGCCATGCGGTGGGTCAGCCGGACCCACCTCCGCCTGGAGGTGCGGGGCGGCACGCTGGCGGTGGTGGACCTCAGCACCAACGGGACCCGGCTGCGCACCGCGTCGGGCACGGTGCGCCTGGTGGCCGGCCACCCGCACCCGGTGGGGGCCCACGACGTGATCGAGCTGTCCGACGGCGTCCTGCTCGCCCCGCCCGGTGTCTTGTCCGTCCGCGCCGCGCCGTCGGGGTCGATCATGGCCGAGGCGCCGACCGTCGCGATCCGGCGCCCGTGACCGGCCCGGCGCCATGGGCCGGTCGGCCGTCCGGTGCCGGCCGTACCGGGCCGTTCACCGGCGCGCCGTCCGGGCGCCGGTGAACGGCCGAGCGGTCCCCCGGGCGTGGAGCGTCCAGGTGGCCGCTGCGGCGTCGCGGCCGTCGGGGTGTCGCCGTGGCCGGAGGGCGGCGCGCGTCAGAGGATGGCGGCGAGCTGGTCGACGGCCCAGTCGAGGTCCTCCGGCTCGATCACGAGCGGGGGCGCGAGCCGGATTGTGGAGCCGTGGGTCTCCTTGGCGAGCACCCCCCGTTCCATCAGCCGCTCGCAGGCCTCGCGGCCGCTCATCCGGGCCGGGTCGATGTCGACGCCGGCCCACAACCCGCGACCGCGCACCGCCACCACCCCGCGGCCGACCAGCTCGTTCAGGCGGGCGTGCAGCCGCTCCCCGAGGCGGCGGGAGCGCTCCTGGAACTCGCCGGTGCGCAGCAGCTCCACCACCGCGGTCCCGACGGCGCACGCCAGCGGGTTGCCGCCGAACGTGGAGCCGTGCTCACCGGGACGCAGGACCCCGAGCACGTCGGCGTCGGCCACCATCGCGGACACCGGCACGATGCCTCCGCCCAGTGCCTTCCCGAGCAGGTACGCGTCGGGCACCACGCCCTCGTGGTCGCAGGCGAAGGTGGCACCGGTGCGGCCCAGGCCGGACTGGATCTCGTCGGCCAGGAACAGCACGTTGCGCTCGGTGCACAGCTCCCTGACCCCGGCCAGGTAGCCCGGCGGGGGCACGATCACGCCCGCCTCTCCCTGGATCGGCTCCAGCAGGACGGAGACGGTGGTGTCGTCGATCGCGTCCCGGAGCGCGTCCAGGTCCCCGTACCGGACGATCCGGAACCCAGGGGTGTAGGGGCCGTAGTCGTCGCGCGCGGCCTTGTCCGTGGAGAAGCTGATGATGGTCGTGGTCCGGCCGTGGAAGTTGCCCTCCGCCACCACGATCGTCGCCTGGTTCTCCGGCACGCCCTTGACGCGGTACCCCCACTTGCGGGCGACCTTGATCCCGGTCTCGACCGCCTCCGCGCCGGTGTTCATCGGCAGGACCATGTCCTTGCCGCACAGCGTCGCCAGCTCCCGGCAGAACGTCGCGAACTGGTCGTGGATGAAGGCCCGGCTGGTCAGTGTCAACCGGTCCAGCTGCGCCCGCGCCGCTGCCACCAGCGCGGGGTGCCGGTGACCGAAGTTGAGGGCCGAGTATCCGGCCAGGCAGTCCAGGTACCGCCGGCCGTCGACGTCGGTCACCCATGCCCCGGACGCCTCGGCGATCACCACCGGGAGCGGGTGGTAGTTGTGGGCCGTCCACCGCTCCGCCTCGGCGACCGCGGCGGGTGTGCGCAGCGAGTCCACGGGCGTCATCGTCGCACCTTCCGGTCTGGGATGTGGCCAACACCAAGCTATGCGCAGGTGACGACCGGATCCATTGCCGGATCTTGCACGGAACCGCCCTCTGTTGCGTCTTTGCGGCCCCGCCCGGCCGGTTCGTTGCACCCGGCCGTTCGTCGCTTCGAGCTCTGACCGCCCCCCGGGGTCGCGCGGGCCGATCGACGGTTCGGTACGTGAGCCCCGTCGGTCGGCCCGCGCGACCCGGCACCACGTGAGGCGACCGTCACATGCCGCCGGACATCGCCTCGATGACCCCAGGGTTGTCGTCCAGCCACTGCCGGACCGCCGCCTCGTACTCCTCCGGGGACTTCGCCCCGTTCTGGTTGAAGATCACGTTTTCGAGGGAGTGGAGGTCGTCGGCGCTGAACGTCCAGGCGCTGACCCACTCGGCGACCTCGGGGAAGTCCTGGCTGAACCCGGGGCGGGCGAACGAGTGGATCTCCTCCGGGTCGCCCAGCGCGTTCTCCGGGTCCTCGAGGTTGCGGATCGGGAAGGCGTCGTACGCCCAGTGCGGCTGCCACAGCGTCACCACGATGTTCTCGCCCCGCTGGATGGCGGCCTCCAACTCCGCGATCATCGCCGCCGTCGACGACTCGATGAGCGCGTCCTCAGGCAGGCCGTAGGTCGGGATCACGCTCTCCTTGGTGATCCGGGTCAGCCCCGCACCCGGGTCGATGCCCACGATCCGGTTGTCGAACAGGTCGAAGTTGTCCGCCAGCTCGGTGAGCGAGGTGATCGGCGCGTCCTCGTTCACCGCGATCGTCAGCGGTGCCTCGGTGAACCAGGCACCGAGGTCCTCCAGCTGGTCGCCGTACCTCTCCCAGTACGGCCGGTGGGTCTCCGGCAGCCAGGCGTCGAACCCGATGTCCCACTCCCCGGTGGCCACGCCGTTGTAGACCGGCTCCACGTCGGCGAACTGGACGTCCACCTCGGCACCGTGGTGCTCGAAGACGGCCTTCCACAGGTAGGTGGCGGCGATGCCCTCCTCCCAGCCGTTGAAGGCGGCGATGGTGATGGACGTGCCCGCCAGGATGCCGTCGCCGGCGGGCTCGCTGCCACCGTCACCGTCGGTGGCACACGCGGCCACCGCCAGGACGGTCGCGGCGAGCCCACCGATGAGGCCGACCGGCTTCGTGAGGTTCCGTGTCGTCATCTCAACCCTTCCCCGGGTGCCCGGCAGGACACCCGCTCCTTGTTCACATTCGCTACGGGACAACTGTCACTTAGGCCACTGTGGAAGGTTCTGCACGGTATTCACTGAGATCGCTGTGGAAGGCGTTACACGGCCTGCGACGCCAGGCGGGCAACCGGGGAGCGCGCCCCGATGGCCGCGGTGACCCGGTCCAGGTAGATGGCGAGGATCACCACCGCTAGTCCGGCCTCGATACCCAGACCGGTGTTGCCGGTGGTGATCGCCGACACCACGGCCTGGCCCAGCCCCTGGGTGCCCACCAGGCCGGCGAGCACCACCATGGACAGCGTCAGCATGATGACCTGGTTGATCCCGGCCATGATGGTCGGGAGTGCGAGCGGGAGCTGGATCTGCCGGAGGATCTTGCCGGGACTGCTGCCGAAGGCGTGGCCCGCCTCCACGACCTCGGCGTCCACCTGACGGATCCCCAGCTCGGTCAGGCGGATCCCGGGAGGCATGGCGAAGATCACCGTGGCCACGATGCCGGGGACCACGCCCACCCGGAAGAACAGCACGGCGAGCAGCACGTAGATGAGCGCCGGCAGGGTCTGCATGAAGTCGAGCACCGGTCTCACGATGGTGCTGACCAGGTACGACTTCGCCGCCAGAATGCCGACGGGGATGGCCAGCAGGGTGGCCAGGCCGCAGGAGATGATGACCAGCGCGAGGGTGTGCATCGTGTTCTCCCACTGCGCCAGCAGATCGATGAAGATCAGTGACGCCGTGGCACCCAGCGCGAACTTCCATCCCCGGGCGTAGAGGGCCAGGCCGCCCAGCAGGAGGAACATGACCCACGACGGGGGAAGGTTGAGCAGGTAGTCGAGCTGCTCATAGGTGGCGCGGAGGGCCCGCCTGATGGCGTCCCAGAGGAAGCTGAAGTTCAGCAGCAGCCAGTCCAGAAGCTCCTCGATCGTGTCGCCCAGCGTGATCCGCCAGCCAAACAGTTCCGCCACGGTGTGCCCTTCCTAGCCGTTGCGGCCGCCGCCGGGTGACGCGCCGGCGGCCACTCCGTCCTGACCGCGCCGGTCGACGGCCGGCCTCGCCTCGACCGGCTCCGGCGCGTCCACGTCCCTGTGGACCGGCCCTGGTCTGGTCGTGTTGATGCTCGCCATGGCGCTCAGCAGGGTCGCGCGCGGGATGACGCCCAGCAGGCGGTGGTCGGCGTCGACCACCGCCACCGGCAGCGGACTCTCGGCCGCCGGCGCGCAGACGTCGGCGAGCAGGGTGTCCGGCGCCACGACCGCAGGCTTGTCGAGGATGTCGCCCAGTGTCGCGCCGCCCCTCGTCACCGCTTCCTGTGCGGCGGAGTCGTGGACGACCCCGCGCAACCGGCGGTCCCTGGACACCACGAAGGCGGCCGGCACCTGCTCCTCGCGCAGGATGCGCAGGGCCGCCCGGGGGCCTCCGGTGTCGACCACGACCGCGCGTGGAGGTTCCATGACCGACGAGGCGGTGAGCACCCGGGTACGGTCGACGTCCTGGACGAACTGCGCGACGTAGTCGTTGGCGGGGTCCTGCAGGATCTCCTCGGCCGTCCCGATCTGCACGATCCGGCCGGCGCGCATCACCGCGATCCGGTCCCCGAGCCGCATCGCCTCGTTGAGGTCGTGGGTGATGAAGATGATCGTCTTGTTGAGGGTGGCCTGCAGCTTGAGCAGCTGGTCCTGCATCTCCCGGCGGATCAGCGGATCGAGCGCGGAAAACGCCTCGTCCATCAGCATGATCTCGGTCTCGGCGGCCAGCGCTCGTGCCAGTCCCACGCGCTGCTTCATACCGCCGGACAGCTCGTGCGGGAGCCGGTTCTCCCAGCCTTCCAGCCCGACCATCGACAGCGCCTCGCGCGCCTTGGCGTATCGCGCGGCCTTGTCTACCCCGCGTACCCGCAGCGCGTACGCTGCGTTGTCCAACACTGTCCGGTGTGGAAGGAGCGCGAAGTGCTGGAACACCATGCTCATCCGCTCGCGTCGCAGCTGGCGAAGCTGTGCGGGGTTGAGCGAGCCGACGTCCTTGTCGCCGACGTAGACGTGGCCGTCGGTCGGTTCCAGCAGGCCGTTGAGCATCCGTAGCAGCGTGGACTTGCCCGAGCCCGACAAGCCCATGACCACGAAGATCTCACCGCGCCGGACCTCGAAGGTGGCGTCGATGACGGCGGCGGTCGCGCCGAGCCTCGCCACCTCCTCCGGGGACGCTCCTGCCTTCAGCCGCCGGACCATGTCTCTGGGCCGACGACCGAATACCTTGTACAGACCCTCCGCTCTCAGGACTGGCACTGCAACCTCTCGTCGGTCGGCCGCACGGCGCACCGCGCTGGAGGCACGCCTTCGAGGGGCTCAGGCACCGGACCCTCAAGCTCCCTGCCACTGTCCACTGGGCGGGGCGCCATGTGCACACCCATGCCTGGTGCCACGCCGCCCGTGCGAGGGAGCGAGCCTCTCGGACGCCACCGTCACCCTATCGGAGAACGGGCACATACTGAACCTTCGCTGTCCGTTCCCCGGGACACGAAACTGTAACGACCGGCGTTCAGCGGTGAGATACGTCCCCGGACGCGAGGTCTGTCCTTGAGACAGTCACCTGGTGATTGCCGTGAGTGCAAGGAACGCCGCCACAACGGGCGGTGGGGCGGGCGGCTCAGCCCGCGACGTCCGCGGGCTGAGCCGCCGGGCGCGCGTGGCGCAGCCACAGCAACCCGAGCACGGGCAGGACCAGCGGAACGAACCCGTACCCGATCCCGTAGGTGGACCAGACGGTGGCACGCGGCAGCGCCTCGGGGAGCGCGAGGCTGACCGTTCCCACCGTGAGCACCCCGACCAGCTCGACGGTGCAGCAGGCGAGCGCGACCGTCCGCGCCCTCTGCCCCGGGCGCGCCAGCGCGACCGCCGCCACCAGGTAGATGGCGGCCGCGGCCGCCGACAGCAGGTACGCCACCGGCGCCTCGGAGAACTTGGTCGCGATCTGCCACCCGGCCCGGGCTCCCGCGGCGAGCGCGAAGAACGCGTAGACCCCCACGAGGACCCGGCCCGGTCCCGTGCCCGCGCGCCACGACCTCCGCGACGTCTCAGCCATGCCACACCTGCTGCAGCCGTACCACCATCACCGGCACCACGAGGCAGGCCACCGCGACGACCACCGATCCCCAGCGGGTGCGCTCCGACCAGCCCAGCAGGGCGGCCAGCGGCGGGATCAGCAGCGCCGTGAGCAGGTAGCCCACGAACGTGGCCAGCTGGTCGGGTCGGTCGCCGGTGAACATGCGACCGACCGCCGTCACCGCCTGCGCGAGCAGCACCAGCTCCACTGCCACCAGGCCGGCGAGCTGGGCGACCCGGGGCGGGTGCCCCCGCAGCGCCTGGGCGCCGCTGACCACAGCCGCGAGCAGCGAGGTGACGATGATCGCTGCGGCCAGACCGTCGACCATGCTGGCAGCCTAGACGGCCGCCGATCGGCCCCTTCGCCCGCGGTGCCCCGGGAGTGAGCGGCCCGGCGACCGGGGCCGATGGTGGCCCGAGCGGCCCCGGCGGCGGCCGACGCGGCGGCCCGGCGGCGACTCAGCGGTGACCCGGCGGTGACCCGGCGGTGGCGCGTCCGCGTCAGCGCGACCGGGCGGCCGTCTGCACCCGCCGCCAGACCTTCCGGTACGCCTCCAGGCCCTCCTCGTTGAGCGGTCCGGTGGGTCCGGCGGCGATCGCGACCCGCTCCGGCACGGTCCCCCACACCGGCACCTTCGCCTCAGACCAGGCCGCCACGGTCTCGTGGTAGTCGCGCGTGAAGGTGCGCGCTGAGCAGATGACCAGGCCGGCGGGGATCCGGTCGGGCACCAGGTTGAGCACCGTCTCCACGCGGGGGGCCTCGATGCCGCCGACCCGGGTGGGGATCACCACGACGTCGCCGCGCTCGACGAGGCGGCTGAGGAAACGCTCGTTGGCCGGAGGGGTGTCGATCACCACGAGCTCGTCGTCGCCCATCCGTTCGAAGGCCTTGGCGACGAGCCGCTCCGTGGGTGCCTCCACCACCTTGATCGCCTTGAGCCGCTCGTCGACCGACTGCTCGACCCACTCGGCGGCGGACGCCTGCGGATCGGCGTCCACGATCGTGACCGTACGCCGGCCCGAGGCGACCGCAGCGAGGTACACAGATGAGGTCGTCTTACCGACCCCACCTTTCACTGCAGCCACAACAACGATCATCCGGATACGGTACCGCCTCCGCGCGGTCTGGTGGAGTGGCGGCGTCGCGGCAGGTGAGGTGCTCGCCGCGCGAGGGCGTGGAGGATCCGGGTGACGGCGCACTCCAGGATCGGCAGCGGTGTGGCGAAGTTGAGCCGCACGTGACCGCGACCGGCCTCGCCGCACTCCGCCCCCTCCACCGTCGCCACCCCGGCCTGCTCGCGCAGGAACACCCCCGGCTCCTCGCCCAGGCCGAGCGGTCGCAGGTCCAGCCAGGCGAGGTAGGTGCCCTCGGGCGGGGTGTAGCCGACCTCCTCGGGGAGCAGGTCGAGCAGGGCGCGGCGGTTGCGGTCCAGGTAGTGGAGCACCTCCTGCAGCCAGGGCCCGCCGTAGCGGTACGCCGCCACCGTGGCCGCCGCGCCCAGCGGGCTGGCCAGGGCCGACCCGGTGGTACCCACCCGTTGCCAGGTGGCGACGTCCCCGGGCGCGGTCAGGATCACCTGCGCGCACTTGAGCCCGGCCAGGTTCCAGCCCTTCGACGCCGAGGTGGCGGTGATGCTGTGGGCGGCGGCGGTCGGCGAGGTCGAGGCGTACGGGACGTGCCGGTGACCCGGGTAGGTGAGCGGGGCGTGGATCTCGTCGGCGAAGACCCGGCCGCCGTGCCGCTCCACCACCTCGGTCACCGCCGTGAGCTCGTCGACGGTCAGCACCCGGCCGACGGGGTTGGCCGGGTTGCACAGCACCAGCAGGTGCCCACCGGCGGCGAAGGCCCGGTCGATCGCGTCCAGGTCCAGCACGTACCGGCCGGCGTCGCGGATCATCGGCACCTGGATGACCCGCCGGCCGAGCAGCGACGGCACCGTCAGGAACGGCATGTAGGCGGGGGTGGGCAGCACGATCGGGCTGTTCGGGCGGGTGTAGTGGCGGACCACCAGCTCGAAGGCGGTCAGCACGTCGGCGACCGGCTTGATCATCTCCGGGGCCACGCGCCACCCGTACCGGTGGAGCTGCCACTGGGCGCAGGCCTCGGCGACCTCGGTGGCCAGCCACGGCGGCAGGTAGCCGACGTGGCCGCGGGTCACGGCGGTGTGCAGGGCGCGGGTGACGGCGGGCGGTGGGCCGAAGTCCATCTCCGCCACGAACGCGCCGATCATGTCGCCGCCGTGCGCGGTCCACTTGAGGCTGCCCCGCTCGCGCAGGTCCTGGGCGGTGAGCTCGTCCAGGCCGCGGATCATGGCGTCGACCCCCATGGGCCACCTCCATCCCCTACGCGGGTCAACGACCAGGCCGAGGGTAGTACGCCCGCCGTCGGCCGGTGGCCCCTGCCGCGCCGGCTCCGCCCAGGTTTCGGGCGTACCCGCCGGGGTAGCTGGCCGGTAGGGAGCGAACCGACGCACCGAGGGGGTCGCCGTGAAGGCTGTCGTGTACAAGGGGCCGCGCGAGGTCGCGGTGGAGCAGGTCGAGGACCCGCGCATCGAGGCGCTGACGGACGCCATCGTGAAGATCACGTCCACCGCGATCTGCGGTTCCGACCTGCACATGTACGAGGGACGGACCGGCGCCGAGCCGGGGATGGTCTTCGGTCACGAGAACCTGGGCATCGTGCAGGAGGTCGGTGAGGGCGTCCACGGCCTCAGCGAGGGCGACCGGGTGGTCATGCCCTTCAACATCGCGTGCGGCTTCTGCCGCAACTGTCTGGCCGGGCGCACGGGGTTCTGCCTGACGGCCAACCCGGGGTCCGCGGGCGCGGCCTACGGCTACGTGAACATGGGTCCGTACCGGGGCGGCCAGGCCGAGTACCTGCGGGTGCCGTTCGCGGACTTCAACTGCCTGAAGCTGCCCGACGGCACCGAGCACGAGAACGACTTCATCACCCTGGCCGACATCTTCTGCACCGGCTACCACGCCACCGAGATGGCCGACGTGGGCACCGGGGACACGGTGACCATCATGGGCGCCGGGCCGGTCGGGCTCATGGCCGCGCACAGCGCGATGATCCGGGGAGCGTCCCAGGTGTTCGTCGTGGACAAGGTCAACGACCGGCTGCGGCTGGCGGAGAAGATCGGCGCCACCCCGATCGACTACAGCCAGACCGACCCGGTAGCGCAGATCCGGGACGCCACCGGCGGTGAGGGCACCGACAAGGGCATCGACGCGGTGGGCTACCAGGCCACCGTCCCCGAGGGCGAGGAGCAGCCCGCGCTGGTGCTGAACACGCTGATCGAGGCGGTCCGGCCGACCGGCTGGCTCGGCGTGGTCGGGCTCTACGTCACGAAGGACCCGGGCGCGCCGTCGGACGAGGCGTCCCGGGGTGAGCTGATGTTCAACATGGGCCGCATGTTCGAGAAGGGCCTGCGGATGGGCACCGGCCAGGCCGACGTGAAGAGCTACAACCGGCAGCTCCGCGACATGATCATCGCCGGCCGGGCGCGGCCGGGGTTCGTGGTCTCCAAGGAGCTGCCGCTGGACGAGGCCCCGGAAGCCTACCAGCACTTCGACGCCCGCGACGAGGGCTACTCCAAGGTCGTGCTGAAGCCGCAGCAGGCCTGACCTCGGGGTGACCGCGGCCGAACTGTGATATTGCTCACAGTCTGAGCGGCCCGTCAGGGCGCCGACCGGGCACCCGTTTCGGCGCCACTGCCTGGGTCAACCGCCGACAACCGCTCCCGCCGGAGATCGCTCCGGCGGGAGCGGTTTGTCTCACCATCTGGTTACCGTGGCGAGCACCACGCGGACCAGAGGGGAGGCCGGCGGTGGTCGCGGTCGGGACACGCCCCGCGCGCCTGCTGCGCTCGGTCGACGAAGCGCTGGAGCACGTGCACGCCATCTGCTTCAAGACCGGCCCGCCGGGCCGCGTGGGCGTGGAGCTGGAGTGGACCGTCCACCACCACACCGACCCCCGGCGCCCCCTGCACGCCCGGCACCTGCGCGCCGCACTGGGGCACCACGCGCCCGACACCCTCGACCCCGGCGGCACGCCCCAGCCCCTGCCCCACGGCGGGGTGGTCACCGTCGAGCCCGGAGGACAGATCGAGATATCCATGCCGGCGCACACGTCGCTGACCACCCTGCACCGGACCACCACCGCCGACATCGACTACCTCGCCACCCGGATCGCCCGCCACGGGCTGATCCTCGGGTCGCACGGCATCGACCCGGACCGCCCACCCCGGCGGATCCTCCACACCCCGCGCTACGACGCGATGGCGGCCGCGTTCGCCCGCCGCGGTGCCTCCGGCGGGATCATGATGTGCGCCACCGCCGCCACCCAGGTCTGTCTCGACGCTGGCACCCCCGGCCAGCTGCACGCCAGGTGGGAAGCGGTCCACGCGCTCGGGCCGCCGCTGCTGGCACTGTTCGCCACCTCCGGCCGCCACGCCGGCCGTGACACGGGCTGGGCGTCGGCACGGATGCGGGCCTGGCTGTCCACCGACCCGGCGCGCACCCGCCCGGTCGGCGTCGCGCCCGACCCCGCCCTGGCGTGGGCACGGTACGCCCTGGCGGCGCCGGTGCTGTGCGTGCGGACCCCGCACGGCCCGTGGCTGCCGGACCCAGGTGTCAGCTTCGCCGAGTGGATCAACGGCGGCCTCGGCCGCGCACCCACCGTCGACGACCTGGAGTACCACCTGACCACCCTGTTCCCCCCGGTGCGGCCGCGGGGCTACCTGGAGGTCCGCTACCTGGACGCGCAACCGCCCGACCAGTGGTTCGTCCCGGTCGCGGTGCTCGCCGCCCTGCTCGTCGACGACGCGACCACCGGCGCCGCCCGGGACCTGGCCGCCCCGGTCGCGAGTGCCTGGGAGACCGCCGCCCGCCGCGGCCTGGCCGACCCGGACGTGCGGGCGGCCGCGGCCGCGCTCGCGGACCTGGCCTGCCGGGCCCTGGACCGCACCGGGCTGCCCGGCGAGCTGCGGGAGGCGGTGGCCGAGAACGTGAGCCGGCGCCTGGCCGGCGGAGGGGAGTGACAGATGCAGACACAGGCGCTGAAGGAACGGATCGCGAGCGAGCTGGACCGCAGCCGGACGCGCACGGCGCTGCTGGCCGACGCCGTGGACGACGCCGACCTCGTCAAGCAGCACTCGCCCCTGATGTCACCCCTGGTGTGGGACCTGGCGCACGTCGGCAACCAGGAGGAGCTGTGGCTGGTGCGCGACGTCGGCAAGCGGGAACCGGTGCGGTCGGACATCGACGACCTCTACGACGCGTTCAAGCACCCGCGGCGGGAGCGGCCGAAGCTGCCGCTGCTGGGACCGGCCGAGGCGCGCGCCTACGTGGCGGAGGTGCGGCGGAAGGTTCTCGACGTGCTGGACACGGTCCGGCTGGAGGGCGATCCGCTGGTCGAGCACGGCTTCGCCTTCGGCATGATCGCCCAGCACGAGCAGCAGCACGACGAGACCATGCTCGCCACCCACCAGCTGCGGGTCGGGGAGCCGGTGCTGTCCGCGCCGCCGCCGCCGGCGGCGAAGGTGCGGGTCACGGGCGAGGTGCTCATACCGGCCGGTCCGTTCACCATGGGCACCTCCACCGACCCGTGGGCGCTGGACAACGAGCGGCCGGCCCACCGGGTCGACCTGCCGGCGTACTTCATCGACGCGGCGCCGGTCACCAACGCCCAGTACGCCGAGTTCATCGCCGACGGCGGCTACGACAACCCGCGATGGTGGACGCCGGAGGGCTGGCGGCACCGGGTCACGGCCGGGCTCGTCGCTCCCATGCACTGGCGGCGGGACGGCGACCGGTGGTACTACACGCGGTTCGGACGCACCAGCCCGGTCGCGCCGGACGAGCCGGTGGTCCACGTCTGCTTCCACGAGGCACAGGCCTACGCGACCTGGGCCGGCAAGCGGCTGCCCACCGAGGCCGAGTGGGAGAAGGCCGCCCGGTTCGACCCGGCGAGCGGCCGCTCCCGGCGCTACCCGTGGGGCGACGAGGATCCCACCCCCCGGCACGCCAACCTGGGCCAGCGGCATCTCAGCCCGGCACCGGTCGGCGCCTACCCGGACGGCGCCTCGCCGCTGGGGGTCCACCAGCTCATCGGCGACGTGTGGGAGTGGGTGGACACCGACTTCGACGGCTACCCCGGGTTCGTCGCCTTCCCGTACCGGGAGTACTCGGAGGTGTTCTTCGGCACCGACTACAAGGTCCTGCGGGGAGGGTCGTTCGGCACCGACCCGGTGGCCTGCCGGGGGACCTTCCGCAACTGGGACTTCCCGATCCGCCGGCAGATCTTCGCCGGTTTCCGGTGTGCCCGCGACCCGCTGCCCGGGGAGGTGGACTGAGCCGGTGTGCCGCCACCTGGCCTACCTGGGTCCACCGGCACCGCTGTCGCGCCTGCTGTACGACGCGCCGCACGCCCTGGTGCGGCAGTCGTGGGCACCGCGCGACATGCGCGGGAGCGGCACCGTCAACGCCGACGGGTTCGGCGTCGGCTGGTACCCACGCCCGGGCGAGCCTCCCGTCCGCTACCGGCGGGACCGACCCATGTGGAGCGATGCGGACCTGCCGACGCTGGCCGCCCGCACCGCCGCGGCGGGTGTGCTGGCCGCGGTGCGCGCGGCCACCCCGGGGATGCCCACGGGCGCGGCCGCGTGCGCACCGTTCACGGACGGCGCGATGCTGTTCAGCCACAACGGTCGGATCACCGGCTGGCCCGACTCGGTGGCCGGCCTCGCCTCCCGCCTGCCCGTCACGTGGCTGCTGACGATGGAGGCGGCGACCGACTCGGTGCTGCTGTGGGCGTTGGTGCGCCGACGGCTGGCCGACGGCGAGCCGGCACCGTCGGCGGTGGCCGCCACCGTGGCCGAGGTGGAGCGGGCCGCGCCCGGGTCACGGCTGAACCTGCTGCTGACCGACTCGCGCACGATCGTCGCCACCACGGCCGGCCACTCGCTGTCCGTCCGCCACGACCGGGACCGCGTCGTGGTCAGCTCCGAGCCGCTCGACGACGACCCCGCCTGGCGCCCTGTTCCCGACCGCCACCTGGTCGTCGCGGACCCGACCGGGGTCGAGATCACACCGCTACCGGAGGGGGGACCGCCATGAGCCACCCACAGGTCATCCGCGACGAGGCCGACCACCTGGCGCAGCTGCGCGCCGACGTGGTGGTCGGGCTGTCGTCCGTCCCCAAGTGGCTGCCGCCCCGGTGGTTCTACGACGCCCGCGGCAGCGCCCTGTTCGAACAGATCACCCGCCTGCCCGAGTACTACCCCACCCGGACCGAGCGGGCCATCCTCGCCGGCCACAGCCGCGAGACCGCCCGGGCCACCGGCGCGACCACCCTGGTGGAGCTGGGCGCCGGCACCTCGGAGAAGACCCGGCTGCTGCTGGACGCGCTCGTCAGCCACGGGACCCTGCGCGAGTTCGTGCCGCTGGACGTCTCCGAGTCCACGCTGCGGGAGGCGGCCGCGGCCATCAGCGCCGACTACCCGGGGGTCGCGGTACGCCCGCTCGTGCGCGACTTCACCCGGGATCTCGCGCCGCTGCCGAGCGACGGGGTGCGGCTGGTGGCGTTTCTGGGCGGCACCATCGGCAACCTCGTGCCGGCCGAGCGGGCCCGGTTCCTCGCCGACCTGCGCGCCTCGCTGGAGCCGGGGGAGTGGCTGCTCCTGGGCGCCGGTCTGGTGATCGACCCGGAGGTCCTGGTGCCGGCCTACGACGACGCCGCCGGCGTCACGGCCGAGTTCAACCGCAACATCCTGCACGTGCTCAACCGGGAGCTGGGAGCCGACTTCGACGTCGAGGCGTTCGAGCACGTCGCGGTGTGGGTAGCCGAGCACGAGTGGATAGAGATGCGGCTGCGGGCCACCCGTGCCATGACCGTCCGGCTGCCGGCGGCGGGCCTGACCGTCCGGTTCGCGGCCGGCGAGGAGCTGCGCACCGAGGTCTCCGCGAAGTTCCGACGTGCCGGGCTCACCCGGGAGCTGGCGGCCGCCGGGTTCGCGGTGCGCCACTGGTGGACCGACCCGGACCAGCGCTTCAGCCTGTCCCTCAGCCAGGCCGTGTCCCCGTAGGCGGGTGGCGGCCCGCGCGGTGAGCCTGGCCGGAATGGCCCGACCGGGACCCTACGATCGGCGCTATCGTTCGGCGGTGGGCGTGCGGGCCCGCCGGCCGGCGCCGCGACCGCTCCGCGACCGGGCCGGCCGCGACGACGCACCGGTCGGATGGCCTCGTCGCGGTCGCGGGCGCGTGCGGGGGTGGCGCGCGGTGGCGCGGGCCGACCTGTCTGCGGGTGCCCCGCGGGGCGGTGACCGGCCACCGGGGCGGCCCGCCGCGCGGCGGCCGTCGCGGCGCTCCGGCGTCGCCGCCGGCGGGTCGGACCAGCGGGAGGAGGGCCCCGCGGCGGGCGAGGCCGCCGCGACGACGGGGCGGACGCGACGAACGGGACGGAGGTAGGCAGTTGGGGGCGCGCAAGGACTGGGTCAGCGAGCTGGCCGACGAGGTGGTGGCCGAGGCGGAGCGGCGCGGCATCAGCGGTCCGATCGTGTGCGCCTCCGGCCTGAGTCCGTCGGGGCCGATCCACCTCGGCAACTTCCGCGAGGTGATGGTGCCCCACCTGGTGGCTGACGAGATCCGGCGCCGCGGCATCGAGTGCGAGCACATCCTCTCGTGGGACGACTACGACCGGTTCCGCCGGGTCCCGGCCGGTATCGACCCCGCGTGGGCCGAGCACATCGGCAAGCCGCTGACCCGGGTCCCGCCCCCGCCGGGCAGCCCGTACCCGAACTGGGCGGCCCACTTCCGCGCCCCCATGGAGCGGGCCATGGCGGAGCTGGGCATCGAGGTCCGCGGCATCAGCCAGACCGAGATGTACACGTCCGGGGCGTACCGCGACCAGATCCTGGTGGCGATGCGGGAGCGGTCGCGGATCGACGCCATCCTCGACAAGTACCGCACCAAGGGCCGCCAGCCGGCACCGCAGCCGCCGCCGCAGAACCTGTCCGCCGACGAGCAGGTGGCCGCCGCCCTCGCGGCCGAGGGCTCCGGGGCCGCGACCGAGGACGACGGCACCGCCGCGGCCGGCTACTTCCCGTACCGGCCGTACTGCTCGGCCTGCGATCGGGACCTCACCACCGTGACCTCGTACGACGACGACACCACGGAGCTGTCGTACACCTGCGCGTGCGGGCACGCCGAGACCGTCCGGCTGTCGGAGCACCACCGCGGCAAGCTCGTGTGGAAGGTCGACTGGCCGATGCGGTGGGCGTACGAGGGCGTCCTGTTCGAACCGTCCGGCGTCGACCACCGCACGCCCGGGTCCTCGTACGACGTGGGCGGGCAGATCGTCACCGAGGTGTTCGGCGGCCGGCAGCCCATCGGGCCGATGTACGCCTTCGTCGGCATCGAGGGCATGGCGAAGATGAGCAGCTCGCGCGGAAACGTCCCGACCCCGGCCGACGCCCTGCGGGTGATGGAGGCGCCGGTGCTGCGGTGGCTGTACACCCGCCGCCGCCCGAACCAGTCCATCACCATCTCGCTGGACAAGCAGATCGGGCGGGAGCACGACGAGTGGGACGCCCTGGTTCGCCGGGTGGCCGACGGTTCGGCGCTGCCGGCCGACCGGGCCGCGTACGAGCGCTCGGTGTCCACGGTCACGAAGCGGCTGCCGCTGACGCCCCGGCCGGTCCCGTACCGCACCCTCGCCTCGATCGTCGACGTCACCACCGGCCACCCCGAGCAGATGCTGCGCATCCTGCGCGACCTCGACGCGACGGACCCGGTGACCTCCCTGGACCAGGTGCGCCCGCGCCTGGACCTGGCCCGGCAGTGGGTCGAGGAGTACCTGCCGGCCGAGCAGCGCACCCGGGTGCGCGAGGAGCCGGACACCGCGCTGCTCGCCTCGCTGGACGAGCGCCAGCGGGAGGCGCTGCGGTTGCTGTGCGACGGCCTGGACGAGCACTGGTCACTGGAGGGCCTCACCCGGCTCGTCTACGGCATCCCGAAGGTGCAGGCGGGGCTCCCGATGGACGCACCGCCCACCGCCGAGCTGAAGGTCGCCCAGCGCGAGTTCTTCGCGTTGGTCTACCGCCTGCTGGTGGGCCGGGACACCGGCCCGCGGCTGCCCACGCTGTTGCTGGCGATCGGTGCCGAGCGGGTCCGCGCCCTCCTGTCGGGCTGAGCCCTCCGTGACGGTCAGCCGCGCGGCCAGGGAGGCTCACCGGCGGGCCGGACGGTGCGGACACCTGCGGCGGGCTACCCCACCGGGGTGGTGGTGCCCAGCACGCGGTCACGGGTGAGGTGGCCGACGGTGCCGCCGCCGGCGTCGGTCACGCGTACCGCATCCGTGCCGGCGGTGAGCATCGCGGCGAGGGCGTCGTAGAGGGAGCAGCCCAGCGGTACCGCCGGCTCGTCACCGCCTCCCGGTGGCGGTCCGGCGGCCACCATGTCGGAGGTGAGGGGGGTCACCGCGAGTCGCCGGATCCCGCGGTCGGCGCCGACGAACTCGCGGACGAAAGGGGTCGCGGGCGACCCCAGCAGCTGCGCCGGCTCGGCGTACTGTTCCAGCCGCCCACCCTGCGACAGGACCGCGATCCGGTCCCCGAGCCGGACCGCCTCGTCCAGGTCGTGCGTGACCAGCACCACCGTCTTGCGCACCTCCCGCTGCAGCCGCAGGAACTCCTCCTGCAACCGGCCGCGGGCGATCGGGTCCACCGCCGAGAACGGCTCGTCCATCAGCAGCACGACCGGGTCGGCGGCCAGCGCCCGGGCCACACCCACCCGTTGCCGCTGGCCACCGGACAGCTCGCTGGGGTACCGGTCACCGTGCACGTCCGGGGACAGGCCGACCAGCTCCAGCAGCTCGTCCACCCGGGCCGCGATCCGGCGCCGGTCCCATCCCAGCAGCCGGGGGACGGTGCCGACGTTGGTGCGCACGGTCTGGTGCGGGAACAGCCCGACGTGCTGGATCACGTATCCGATCCGTCGGCGCAGCGCGACCGGGTCCGACCGGGTCACGTCCAGACCGTCGAGCAGCACCCGACCGCTGGTCGGCGTCACCAGTTGGTTGATCATCCGCAGGACGGTCGACTTGCCGCACCCGGACGGACCGATGAGGACGACCACCTCGCCGGCCCGGACGTGCAGGTCGAGCGAGTCTACGGCGACCGTGCCGTCCGGGTACACCTTCCGCAGCGACTCCAGCGTGATGGTGGCCGCCGTGCGTGCGCCGGGGTCCGCGGTCGCGTCCACCGGAGTCCTTTCCGCGCGACGGGTACGGAGACCCGCGTCGCGCCCGGGGCGGGATCACTGACGGTCGGGCAGCGTGCTGCCATCGTATCCGCCGCCGCGGCGGGGCCGCCGTGTCGTACGCGCCTGATAGCGTGGCTCGCGCAGCCCGAGGGATGGACGGACCATGGCACCGATCAGGGACGACGTCGCCCGAGAGGTTCCCGGCAATCCCTGGTTCTCGTGGCGGTACGTGGAGGCGAACTCCGACGAGATCCTCAGGCTGCTGCTGGAGCACGTGAGCCTGACCGGGCGCGCGGTCCTCATCGCCACCGCCGTGGGCGTGCCGCTGGCGGTGCTCGCGTACTGGGTCCGCCCGGCCACCGGGCCGATCCTGGCCGGTGCCGGCGTCCTCTACACCATCCCCTCGCTGGCGGTTTTCGCCTTCATCGGGCCGCTGCTCGGGATCCGGTCGGTCTCGGTGCTGGTCCCCCTGGTGCTCTACGCGCTCCTGATGATCATCCGCAACACGTTGACCGGGCTGGTGGCCGTACCTGCGGAGGTGCGCGACGCAGCGAGGGGCATGGGGTACGGCAGGCTGGCCCAGCTGGTGCGCATCGAGCTGCCGCTGGCGCTGCCCGGGATCGTAACCGGGCTGCGGCTGGCGACGGTGTCGACCGTCGCGATGACCACGATCGGGGTGCTGGTCGGTCATGGCGGCCTCGGCCAGCTGATCCTCGGCGGCTTCCGCGCGAACTTCTACCGGGCCGAGATCCTCACCGGCACGGTGCTGTGCGTCGCGCTGGCACTGGTGCTGGACCTGTTGCTGGTGGCCGCCGGCTGGCTCGCCACCCCGTGGGCGCGCCGGCGGGCGGCCTGAGCGGGGCGGGAGGCTGCGGTGGGCGACGCACTGACCGACCCGGCGACCGCCCGGCTGGGCGACGCGGTGGCGGGCTGGCCGGGCAACGTGGTGGCGGACGCGGCGGTCGACGCGGTGACGGACCCGGTGGCGGACGCGGTGGCCGGCCCGGTGACGCCGACCGCCGGCGCCGACCCGGCCGCCCAGGCGGACGCGACCGGTGTGCCCAGCCTCCTGGACCGGTTCGTCGAGCTGGTCCCCCGTGCGATCACCTGGCTCAACGACCCGCTGAACTGGACCAACCCGGGCGGCATCCTGGACCGGCTGGGCGAGCACCTGGTGCTGTCCGCCAGTGCGGTGCTCCTCGGCTGCCTGCTGGCGTGGCCGGTCGGCCTGTGGCTGGGCCACCGGGCCGCCACCGCGCCGTACCGCGGTGGCCGGTCGCTGACCGGCACGTTCGGCCGGAACACGGTCGTCGTGGTCTCCAACGTGACCCTCGCGATCCCGGTGCTGGCGACGCTGACCATCCTGCCGCTGACCCCGGTCGGCTTCGGACGGCCGGCGGTCATCGTGGCGCTGGCCGTCTTCGCGGTGCCACCGTTGCTCGCCACCGCCTACACCGGCGTGACCGAGGTCGACGCCCAGACGCGGGACGCGGCCGTGGGGATGGGCCTGTCCGGAGGACAGCTCCTGTGGCGGGTGGAGCTGCCGTTGGCCCTGCCGTACCTGGCGGCCGGCTTCCGCACCGCGTCGGTCCAGGTGGTGGCCACCGCGTCGCTCGCGGCGTTCGTCAACGGCGGCGGGCTCGGCCACATCATCCTGCCCGGGTTCGGCCTCGGCCTGGTCACCGGCGGCGACCAGGTGGTGGCCGGCGGCATCCTCGTGGCGGGCCTGGCCCTGGCCGTCGAGGGTGTCCTGGGACTGGTCCAGCGGGCCGTCACGCCACGCCCACTGCGACGGACCGGCCGCGCGGGAGCCGCTCCGACGTGACCGCCGGGCGTCGTCCTGGCCGGGCGCCCGCCCACGGGTGGGTCCCCAGCGTCGTGTCGATCCGACACCGGAGCGGCCGGGCGTCGGGCGAACCGGACGCTTCGGTGACGATTCGGTTTCGATCGCCGCCGCGGGTTGCCGATACCGGCGCGCGCGAGATTGCCTGGGCGACAGCGGGCGGACGGTGCCGCCCGTCCAGACACGCGGCCGGCAGGGTGTCGCGCCGGGACACAGAAGGCGGGCGGATACGGATGTACAGATTCGCACGTGTTTCTCTGTCGATCAGCGGCCTCGCCGTGGTCACCGCGCTCGCGGCGGCGTGCGGCGAGCCGGGCCAGTCGGGCACCGGGGCGCCGCCCACGGGCGCCGCGGGTGAGGGCTGTGCGCCGGTGGCCGGAGACCAGCTCGTGGTGCTGGAGGACGACAAGGGCCTGCAGACCGCCGACAACGTCGTGCCTGCGGTCAACGCCGACGTGGCCACCCCGGAGATTCTCGAGGCGCTGGACGCGGTGTCCGCGGCGCTCGACACACCGAAGCTGGTGGAGCTGAACAAGGCCGTCACCATCGACCGGCGGACGTCGGCCGAGGCGGCGCAGGCGTTCGCGGACGCGGAGAACCTCACCGCGGCGGTCAGCGCCGGCGACGGTGGCGAGCTGGTGGTCGGCGCGGCCAACTTCCCCGAGAGCGAGACCCTGGCGCACCTGTACCGGATCGCGTTGGAGGCGGCCGGGTACAACGTGGAGGTCCGCACCATCGGCAACCGGGAGCTGTACGAGCCGGCGCTGGAGCGCGGCGAGATCCACGTCGTACCGGAGTACGTGGGCACGCTGACCGAGTTCCTGAACGCGAAGGTCAACGGGGCCGACCCGGAGCCGCTGGCCAGCAGCGACGTCCAGCAGACCATGACCGCCCTGCGGGACCTCGGCGGGCAGGTCGGCCTGGTCTTCGGGGAGCCGTCCGAGGCGGCCGACCAGAACGCGTTCGCGGTGACCCAGGCGTTCGCCGACACGTACGGCGTGCGCACCCTGACCGAGCTGGGCCAGAAGTGCTCCGGTGCCGAGACCCTGCTGGGTGGGCCACCGGAGTGCCCGCAGCGGCCCTTCTGCCAGCCGGGCCTGGAGGAGACGTACGGGCTGACGTTCGGGCCGTTCGTCTCCCTGGACGCGGGCGGGCCGCTGACGAAGGAGGCGCTCCGCCGCGGCGAGATCAGCGTGGGCCTGGTCTTCTCCTCCGACGGGGACCTGGCGGCACGGTGAGCCGCGGCGGCCGGCTCAGGTGCGCTGGGGCCGGGCCGCTGCCCACCCGATCAGGCCGAGGATGATCATGCCGGCGCCGAGGAACAGGTGCAGCCAGTCGTCGGCCGCGTTGAGCGGGATGAAGTTGGCTGCGCTCCCGCGCTCGATCACCATGCCGTAGATCCACAGGGCCAGGTAGATCACCCCGCCGCCGACCAGGTACACCATCGCCGGGACGACCGCCCACGCCATGAGCAGGCCGAGCACGCCGAACAGCAGGTGCACCGCGTTGTGGAGCACCGAGACCTGGAAGATGCCGAACAGCTTCGCGCCCGACTCGTGGCCGTACCACTCCAGGTCGCCGAGGTTGGTCGTGATGCCGGGCACAAAGCCGAGGATCCCGACGACGAGGAACACCACGCCGACCACGACCGCGAACGTGGTGAGCAGACCGTGCTGCCGGCCCGTCCGCTCCTCCAAACGGTGTCTGGCTGCCATGATCCGCCACTCCCTTCCCGGACGGCGTCGGGCATGAGGTTCCCGTCCGGCGGGCCGGGCAAACCGGACGCCCTCCCGGGCGCGTGGGACATCCTGGGCGTCCGCCCGGCGTGGCGAGGTCCCGGGTGCCCTCCGCGGCGCGCGACGCGCCCCGACGCGGTGCCCCGTCGCCCCGGACGCCCGCGCGAGCGCGTGGCGCCCGGACCCGCCCCGGACGCGACGCGTGTGCCGGGCCACCGCGGGTCGGCGGGCGCGGGCGGGTCAGCCGGTGTTGCGCATGCCCGCGGCGATGCCGTTGACGGTGGTGAGCAGCGCCCGCTGCAGGACCGGGTCGCCGGCGCCGCCGGACCGGTACTGCCGCAGCAGTGCCACCTGCAGGTGGTGCAGCGGCTCCAGGTAGGTGTCGCGGACCGCCAGTGTCCGGCGCAGGACCGGCTGGCCGGCCAGCGGCGCGGTCTCGCCGGTCAGCCGGAGCACCTCGGTGACCGTCCGGTCGTACTCGGCCGCGATCAGGTCGAACACCGGTCGCAGAGGGGGCGGCACCAGCCCGGTCACGTACCGCCGGGCGATCTGCAGGTCGGTCTTGGCCAGCATCATCTCCACGTTCGAGCAGAACGTGCGGAAGAAGTGCCACTGCCGGTACATCTCCGCCAGCACCTCGCCCAGGCCGGCGGCCCGGGCCGCGGCCAGGCCCGACCCGACGCCGTACCAGCCCGGCACGATCTGGCGGGACTGGGTCCAACCGAACACCCACGGGATGGCCCGCAGGCCGGACAGGTCCTGGCCGGCCCCGGGCCGCCACGCCGGCCGGGAGCCGATCTTCAGCTCGGCGAGCAGCTCGGTCGGGGTGGACGCCAGGAAGTAGTCGGGCAGCCTCGGGTCGTCGACCAGCCGCCGGTACGCGCGGTGGGCGGCCGCCGAGACCGTGTCCATCGCCCGGTTCCAGCCGGCGAGCACCGCCTCGGGCTGGCGGGGGGCGGTGTGCAGCACCGCGGCCTGCAGCACGGCCGCCACGGTCAGCTCCAGGTTCTCGCGGGCCAGCGCCGGCAGCGTGTACTTGTCGGAGATCACCTCGCCCTGCTCGGTGACCTTGATGGCACCGTCCAGGGTCCCGTAAGGCTGGGCGAGGATCGCCTCGTGGGTGGGTCCGCCGCCGCGGCCCACCGTGCCGCCGCGGCCGTGGAACAGGCGCAGCCGTACCCCGTGCCGGTGCGCCACGTCCCGCAGCGCCCGCTGGGCCCGGTGGATGGCCCACTGCGACGTGGTGATGCCCGCCTCCTTGTTGGAGTCGGAGTAGCCGAGCATCACCTCCTGCACGTCCCCGGCGGCGCGTACCAGCGCCCGGTACGCCGGCACGGACAGCAGCCGGTCGAGCAGGCCGCCGGCGTCCTCCAGCTCGGCCACCGACTCCAGCAGCGGGACGAAGCCGATCCGCGCCGTACCGGCGTGCACGTCGACCAGGCCGGCCTCGCGCGCGAGCACGACGGCGGCGAGCACGTCGTCGACGTCGCGGGTGTGGGAGATGATGTACGACTCGATGACCTCCCGCCCGAAGGTCTCCTGCGCCTGGCGGATCGTCGTGAAGACCTCCCGGGTGCGCCGGGCGCGGTCGGACAGCGGCGCGTCGGCCGGCGCCAGCGGGCGGCGACCCGCCAGCTCCCGGGCGAGCAGCTCGGTCCGCTGCGGACGGGGCAGATCCAGGTACGCGTCGTGCTCGCCGGCTCGCGCGTAGAGCTCGGCGAGCACCTCGTGGTGGGCGTCGGCGTGCTCCCGGATGTCGAGGGTGCCCAGGTGCAGGCCGAACGCGGACACGGTGCGGACGGTCGTGGCCACCCGGCCGGCGGCGACGAGCCCCCCGCCGTGCCGGGCCAGCGAGGTACGGATCACCTCCAGGTCGGCCACGAGCTCGCCGAAGCCGAGGTAGTCCCGCCCGGGCACGTGGGGGGTGCCGGTGGCCAGGCGGGTCCGGGTGTTCGCGAGCTTGGCCCGGATGGCGCGCAGCTTCAGCCGGTACGGTTCCTCGGCGTTGACCCGGCGGAACCGCGGGTCCAGGTCGGGCAGCGCCTCCAGGTCCCGGGCCAGGCTGGCCGACAGCTCGGGCGAGACCTGCCGCAGCCGGTCGGAGACGCTCAGCTCGGCGATGAGCGTGTCGACGGCCGCCTCCGCCGCCGCGATGCCGTGCTCGTGCTGGATGAGCAGGACGTCGCGGGTCACCTCCGGGGTGACGTACGGGTTGCCGTCCCGGTCGCCGCCGATCCAGGAGCCGAACGTCAGCGGGCGGGCGGTGGGCGGCAGCTCCACCCCGAGCCGACCCAGCGTGGCCGCGAGGTCGTCGAGCACCCGGGCGGCCGCGTCGGCGTACAGGTCGCGCAGGTAGTAGACGGCGTTGCGGGCCTCGTCGGTCGGCTCGGGCCGGACCGACCGCAGCTCGTCGGTCTGCCAGATGAGGTCGATCAGCTCCGCCAGCCGCTGCTCCCGGGCGGTGGCGCGCTCGCCCCACCGCACCGCGTCGGTCGCCTCCGCGTCCAGCTCGTCGGCGATCGCCCGCTGCTTGGACAGGATCGACCGGCGGGCCGCCTCGGTGGGGTGGGCGGTGAACACCGGCCGGACGGCGAGCCGCCGCGCGACCGCCGCCACCTCCGCCGTGTCGACCCCGCGCTCGGCGATGAGCGCGGCCGCGCGGTCCAGCCAGCCTCCCTCCGCGGCGCGCCGGCGTCGCAGCTCGCGCGCCCGGTGCACCTGCTCGGTGATGTTGGCCAGGTGGAAGTACGTCGAGAACGCCCGGGCCAGGAGCGTGGCGGTGGGGACCTCCACGGCGGCCAGGCGGGCGGCGGCCCGCTCCGGGTCGGTGCGGACGAGGTGGCGGACCTCCTCGACCAGGTCCAGGAGCCCCTGTCCCTCCTGCCGGACCAGGGTCTGGCCGAGCAGGTTGCCCAGCCGGCGGATGTCCGACCGCAGTGCCGCGTCGGCCGCCGCGCTCGCTCCGGTCACGTTGCGCCGCCCTCCCCAGGATCCGTAGGAGACCCGCACCAGGGACGGCGCTGTCCCGGCCGACCCGATGCTACCCGTGGTGGGCGTGCCGCCCGGGAGGCCCGGGGCGGACGTGCCCCCTGGCCGGGCGCGGGAGGCGTCCCCCGGCCGGCCGCGTCCGGCGGATCACCAGCGGCCGTGGTGCACGACCTCGGCGAGCGGGCGCCGGTCGGGCCGGTTGATGGGCCGCAGCGGCCCATCGGCGGGCCACCCGAACGCGATCAGGTAGAAGCAGCGCCGGTCCGCCGGCAGCCCGAGGATCTCCCGGGCCAGGTCGGGGTCGGCCACGGAGGCGTGCCCCGACCCGATGCCCAGGTCGGCGGCGGCGAGCATCATGCTCATGGTCGCCTGGCCGAGGTCGTACAGCGCGGCCTCCCGCTGCGCCGGGTCCTCCGGGCCCACGAGCGCGACGGTGGCGGCGGAGGTGGCGACGTGGCGCGCGCCCTGCCAGACCTTCGACAGCCGCGCCAGCTGGTCCCGGTCGGTGACGACGACGAAGTCCCACGGCTGCCAGTTGCGCGCTGAGGGCGTCCGCCGGCCCGCCTCCAGGATCTGCTGCAGCGCGTCCTCGGGTATCGGGCGGTCGGTGTACTGGCGGACGTTACGGCGCGACCTGATCGCATCCCATGTCTCCATGAGTTCATGGTGGCGTGCCGCGCCGTCGCGGCGCAGGCGGGTGCCCATCCTTG
>VSBZ01000029.1:0-30026 GCA_047459215.1 Micromonosporaceae bacterium
CCGCGGAACGGTCCTCCGGCCCCGCCGGACGGATCACCCGACCAGCTCCCGGGTCACCTGACCGGGTCTCCCCGGTCACCGGGTCACCGGCTCGCCCGGGTCACAGCCCGGCGCACTGACCGGACTTCCGGCCGGACACCCGGTTCGGCGTGCCGTCGTTGACCGGTGCCGGCACGTTCCCGCTGCAGGACAGCGGATCCGTGATGGAGTTGCCGGCCACCACGGTCGGGGTGTCACCGGTGTGGTTGTCGGTGACGCTCACCGGGCCGGTCACCTTGTTGCCCGAGATCACCACCGAGCCGGTACCGCCGGTGACGGTCACCGGACCGGTCACGGAGGTGCCGGTGATGTCCACCACCGTGGCACCGGAGGCGACCAGCGGGCCGGTCGCCGAGGCGCCCGTGGCGATCAGGCCGGCGCCCGGGTTCACCTGCACCGGGCCGATGACCCGCGCGCCCTCGGCCAGGCAGGTGACGCCGCTCGACACCACCAGCGGGCCGGTGTGCGTACCGGTGATGGTCCGGTCGCAGGTGACGCCCTCGACCACGGTCAGCGTCAGAAGGTGAAGGTGTCACCGTTCTGCAGGGTGAGCGGCGGGGTGATCAGCCAGTTGCTGATCGTGCCGATCAGGTCAACGTTCTCGAAGTCCGCCGCGATGGACGAGTCCTGCGGGCCCTCGTGGGCCGGGAAGAGCGACGCGACGCCCCGGTACCAGCTGGTGAACCCGCGCGGCTGGCTGTTGTTGATCATGGCCCAGCCGCGGGAGGGCAGCAACGTGATGTCCTCGAAGCCCTCCGCGAACTCGGCGGCGAGCCCGTTCGCGCCCATCGGTAGGGCGTCCACCGACTCACCGGCCCGCAGCCGCGCGCGGTCCGCCACGTCGGGCCGTGGCAGACCGCGTCGCCCGATCGCCGCCTCTCACCGGGGTCGGGATCCGCTGGAAGGACTCCGGCCGCAGGCCGAGGGCGCCCAGGGTCGCCTCGTTCTCGGTGATTTCCCACTCCAGCGCGACGGTGCCGGCGTTGCCATCCGCAGGGTCTGGGTACCCACGGTGCCGGCCGGCTGGGTCGCGGTCAGTCCGTCGGCGTCACCGTGATGACCGGCAGGTCCTCGACGGACAGCGTCACCCGCACCAGGGTGACCGGGTCGACCGGGTCGTTGGACTCCAGGCACAGCGTCGCCCGGAGCACGTCGCCCGACGGTCAGGCCGGTCGAGTCGAAGGTCACCTCGACGGTCTGCGACCCGCCCGGCGCGACCGAGCCGGACTTCGCCGACATCGAGAACCACGGGGTGTCGTGCGGAGCGTCGCACGTGCTGTGGGCCACGCCGGTCACGCTCATGACCATGTGGAAGCTCGGGAACCCGATCGTGGCGGTGTCCACCGGATTCGGGAGCCCGCAGGAGGCCGACCGCAGGTAGGACGGCGCGGTCTGGCCCAGCCCGTTGGCGCCCATGAGGAACCGGCCGACACCGTTCAGGTTCGCCGCGTCGATCTCCATCACGAGGGTCGAGCCGGCCGGCACCGTCACGGAGATCGGCACCGTGACGACCGAGGTCGACGTCGCCGGCAGCGCGTGGTCGGTGAGGGCGAGCAGCTCGAAGTTGCTGTCCGCGAACGGCCCGGCCGGATCGGTCATCCGGTAGAGGTTGATCCGGATGTCTGCGCGGTGGCGGCCTCGACGCCGAACGACACGGAGCTCACCTCGAAGTCGCCGATGATGCCGAAGTCGCTCAGGCGGAACTGCCGCAGGTACCCGTTGTCGAGGGTGGTGACGCCGTTGTCGGCCGAGCACGCCACCGCGGTGCCCGCGACGACGGCGTCCGACGCCGAGTGGGTCACCGTCGCCGGCAGCGAGCCGGAGCCGGGCTCCGCGACGTTCCAGTGCAGCGCCGCGTCGCCGTGGTTGCTGATCACCAGGTCAGCGGTCACCTGCTGGTCGGGCGCCTGCGACGACTCAAGCAGCGCCGGCTGCACGGAGATCGACGGCGAGGTCTCGACCGGGATCACCGCGATCGGGTAGTGGACCGAGGCGATCTCCAGACCGTTACCGTGCGCGTCATCGGTGACCAGCCGCACGTCGCCGAAGACGAAGCGGTCCTTCGGCGCGTCGGTGACGTCCACCGTGACCGTGATCTCCTGGGTTCCGTTCGGCGCGATGGTGAAGGTCGACGGTTCGACGGTCACCGTCACACCCGGATCGGCGGTGGTCACCGCGGTGTACGTCGCGGTGGTGTCCGCCACGCTGCGCACGGTCCGGGTGAAGGTGCACACGTCACCGCACGACCGGTTGACCATGGACGGCACGTTCAGGGTCTTCGGGTCACCACCGGTGGCCGGGTTGGCCGTCAGGAAGTTCTCGTAGGTCTCGTGCATGACCAGGCCGACCCGGGCGGCCGCGGACAGGTCCGCCCGGCCCGAACCCTGGTCGAACGGGTCGGCGGGCGTGACGCCGTCCTCCTTGACCAGCACGTCCGGGTTGGCGGTGCCGGCCAGCGCGGACCGGATCTCCGCCGGGGACCAGTCCGGGGGCAGCGCCGTCAGCAGGGCGGCCGCGCCGGCGCCGTGCGGGGACGCCATCGAGGTGCCCTGGATGATGCCGTACTGGACCGGGTCGTCGCCGACGGCGTTGAACGCCGCCAGGATGTTCACCCCCGGCATGGTGAAGGTCGGTCAGGAGACGCCGAGCCGCTGGAGGATCAGCTCGCGCACCACGCGGGCGTCCGCCTGGCCCCGGGTGGCCTTCATGACCGCGCCCACCAGCACCCCGGCGGCGGCCACCTTGCCGCCGCGGACCTTCGCCGCGACGTCGGGGTTCGCCGCGATCGCCTCGTCCACCGCGGCCGACAGGGCAGCGGTGTCGGACACGACCGCCAGGCCGCGCGCCCGCATCACCTCGTCGGGGTCGCCCTCACCGGCCAGCACACCCTCCAGCACCGTGCGCGCCAGCTTGTCGTTGAGCTTGCCCTCGTCGACCAGCCGCTGCAGCTGCGCCACCTGTGCCGGTGTGGCACCCACGTCGGCCAGGTCCACACCGGCCTCGTTCGCCCGCCGCGCCAGCTCGCCCAGCCACCACTTCCGCGCGCCGTCCGGCGAGGCACCGGCGGCCACCGTCTGCTCCACCAGATCGAGCGCGCCCGCGTTGACGATGGCGTCCATGTCCTTATCGGACAGTCCCCACTCCGCCTGGAGCCGGGCGCGGCGGGCGCGCGGCAGCTCCGGCAGGGTGGCGCGCAGGCTCTCGACCCACTGCGGATCCGGCGCCAGCGGCACCAGGTCGGGCTCGGGGAAGTAGCGGTAGTCGGTGGCGGTCTCCTTGGAGCGACCCGCGGTCGTGACGCCGGTGTCCTCGTGGAAGTGCCGCGTCTCCTGCACCACCCGTTCGCCGGCGTCGAGGATCGCCGCCTGGCGCAGGATCTCCGCCCGCACCGCCTGCTCGATGCTGCGCAGCGAGTTGACGTTCTTCGTCTCCGTCCGGACGCCCCACGGCTCCCCCGGCCGGTTGAGCGAGGTGTTGACGTCGCAGCGCAGCGAGCCCTGCTCCATGCGCACGTCCGACACCCCGAGCGCGCGCACCAGGTCGCGCAGCTCGGTGACGTACGCCCGCGCCACCTGCGGTGCCAGCGCCCCGGTGCCCACGACCGGCTTGGTGACGATCTCCACCAGGGGGATGCCCGCGCGGTTGTAGTCGACCAGCGACTCGGTGGCGCCATGGATGCGGCCGGTCGCCCCGCCCAGATGCATGATCTTGCCGGTGTCCTCCTCCAGGTGCACCCGCTCGATGCCGACGCGCACGGTCTGGCCGTCCACGACCACGTCTAGCCAGCCGTCCGTACACAACGGCTCGTCGTACTGGCTGATCTGGAAGTTCTTCGGCATGTCCGGGTAGAAATAGTTCTTCCGCGCGAACCGGCACCACGTGGCGATGGTGCAGTTGAGCGCCAGGCCGATGCGGATGGTGGCCTCGATCGCCGCCCGGTTGGCCACCGGCAGGCTCCCCGGAAGCCCCAGACACACCGGGCACACCTGGGTGTTGGGCTCGGCACCGAACGTGGTCGGGCAGCCGCAGAACATCTTGGTTTTCGTGCCCAGTTCGATGTGCACCTCCAGGCCGATCACCGGCTCATACCGGTGCACGACATCGTCGTAGCTGGCCGTGTACGTGGTGCTCACCTTTGCTCCCTGGCGCGCATCGGGGCGACGTCATAGAGTCTAGTCGGCAGACGCCGCCCGCCGTGGCGGCGGTCTGTCGTATCCACCCCCGTTTTTTTCACGCCCCTGAAGGAGGCGGACATGAAGAACTCCGCGGTGTCGTCGCTGGGCTCCGAGGCCCTCGGCACGCTGTTCTTCGTCTTCCTGGGTGCCTGCGCGGTGGCCACGGTCAGCGCCGTCGGCCTCGGCGCGGGCCTCGCCTGGGCGCTGGCCCTCATCGTAGCGGTCTGGGTCTTCAGCGCCGGCGGCGGCCACCTCAACCCGTGGGTCACCCTCGCGCTGGCCTTGCGCGGCAAGGTGAGCTGGGCGGCGGTGCCCGGGCACATCATCGCCCAGCTCGTCGGCGGCCTGGTCGGCGCGCTGCTGGCCTGGTGGCTGTTCAGCAGCAGCCTGGGGGACCAGGGCGCCGGGCTGGCCGCCACGCACACGGCGGCCGAGGGCTCACAGCTGTTCGGCGCGCTGGCGGCCGAGGCGCTGGCCACCCTCGTGGTGGTCGCGGTCGTGTACCGGCTCATCGGCAGCGGCCCCCTGTACGGGCTGGGGTACGGCCTGGCGTACGGCGCCGGTGTCCTCGCCATCGCCGGCCTGACCGGTGCCTCCATGAACTTCGCGCGCACCCTCGGCGCGGAGCTGTCCCTCACCTTCGCCGGCGGTGAGGGCGCCGACTGGGGCAACATCTGGGTCTACCTGGTCGGTCCGGCGGTCGGCGTGGTGCTGGCCTGGCTGCTGCACCCGCTGTACGGCGGCTCAGAGACGTCGACGTCCGAGTCCTGACCGCATCCGGTCACCCGGCCGCGGGCGCCGGCATCCGGCGCCCGCGGCTCTCCACCGGGCCCCGGCCACCACAGGTGGCCGGGGCCCGGTCGTCAGCGGCGACGGACATCGCCTCGGCGACCGGCCCTCCGCCACGCGCCACCCGGCCCGGGTACGCCCACGGAACCCGTCGTACGCCTACGGACCATCCACGCCGCGTCCGGTACGGCTACGGCGAATCCCACCATCTCCGTGACAGCCGACGACGCCGCGCCCGTCCCGGTACGCCTACGCGGCGGGCGCGGCCGGCAGCGGCGGCGGGGACGGCTGCGGCAGCGCCGACTCCAGGGCGGCCGCCACCAGGTACATGCGGTCGTCGGCCATCGTCGGCGCCATCACCTGCAGCCCGACCGGCAGGCCGTCGGCGAGTCCGCAAGGGACCGAGATGGCCGGCCCGCCGTACAGGTTGCTCGGGATCGTGTACAGGTCCGCCAGGTACATCTGGTACGGGTCGCCGGTGCGCGCGCCGAACGGGAACGCGACGAACGGCGTCGTGGGTGACACGAGCACGTCGACCCGTTCGAACGCGGCCTGGAAGTCGCGCGAGATGAGCGTGCGCACCTTCTGCGCCTGTCCGTAGTAGGCTTCGTAGTAGCCGGAGGACAGGGCGTAGGTGCCCAGCATGATGCGGCGCTTGACCTCCGGGCCGAAGCCGGCCTGGCGGGTCATCGACATGACCTCCTCCAGCGGCCGGGTGCCGTCGTCGCCGACCCGCAACCCGTACCGCACCCCGTCGAACCGGGCCAGGTTCGAGGAGCACTCGCTGGGCGCGATCAGGTAGTACGCCGGCAGCGCGTAGGTGAAGTGCGGGCAGGACACCTCCTCCACCCGGGCGCCGAGCTTCGTCAGCGTGTCCACGGCCGCCTCGAAGGCCGCCACCACGCCCGGTTCCGCCCCTTCACCGGCCAGCTCGCGCACCAGCCCCAGCCGGACCCCGGACAGGTCACCGTCGGCGCCGCGCCGCGCCGCGCCCACCACGTCGGGCACCGGCTGCGGGATGGACGTGGAGTCGCGCGGGTCGTGGCCGGCGATGACCGCGTGCAGCGCCGCGGCGTCGGCGACCGTACGGGCCGCGGGGCCGGGAGTGTCCAGTGACGACGAGAACGCCACGAGGCCGTACCGGGAAACCCCTCCGTACGTGGGCTTGGCGCCCACGGTGCCGGTCAACGCGCCGGGCTGCCGGATGGAGCCACCGGTGTCGGTGCCGATCGCCAGCGGCGCCTGGTACGCCGCGACCGCGGCCGCCGAGCCGCCACCCGACCCGCCCGGGGTGCGGGAGGTGTCCCACGGGTTGCGGGTCGGCCCGAACGCCGAGTACTCAGTGGACGAACCCATGGCGAACTCGTCCATGTTGGTCTTACCGAGGATCGGCAGGCCGGCGTCGCGCAACCGGGTGACGACGGTGGCGTCGTACGGCGGCACCCAGCCCTTGAGGATGGCCGAGCCGCAGGTGGTCGGCATCCCCTTGGTGGTGAACACGTCCTTGAGGGCGACCGGCACTCCCGCGAGCGGCCCCAGCCGCTCGCCGGCACGCACCGCGGCGTCGACCGCCTCCGCGGTCGCCAGCGCACCGTCGGCGTCCACGTGCAGGAAGGCGTGGACGATCTCGTCGGTGGCGGCGATCCGGTCCAGGTGCGCGCGTGTCACCTCGACCGCCGAGACCTCGCCGGAGGCGATGAGCTCGGCCAGCCTGGTCGCCGGCAGGGAGGTCAGCTCGGTCACTACTGCTCCTCCTCCAGGATCCGTGGCACCCGGAACCGCCCCTCCGCCACGTCGGGCGCCGCGGCCAGTGCCTCCTCCGCGGTCAGCCCGGGAGTGACCCGGTCCTCGCGCATCACGTTGGTCAGTGGCACCGCGTGGGAGGTCGGCGGGACGTCGGCCGTCGCCACCTCCCGGACCCGGGCGACCGCCTGCAGGATGACGTCCAGCTGGCCGGCGAACCGGTCCAGCTCCTCGTCGGTGACGGAGAGCCGGGCCAGGCGCGCCAGGTGTGCGACCTCGTCCCTGGAGATGGCTGTCATGACCCTCCTCGCGTCGTTCCCAACCCGCGGAGTCTACGCCTTCGGGCCGGCGGTGCCGGGCGCGGGAACCGGACGGTACCGGGCCAGCCAGGGCAGCAGCTCGTCGGCGGGCATCGGCCGGGCGAAGAACCAGCCCTGCCCCACGTGGCACCCGGCGGCGGCGAGGCGGCGCCACGTCGCCTCGTCCTCCACCCCCTCGGCCACCACGCGCAGGCCGAGCGCGCCGGCGAGCCGGATGATCGAGGTCACGATCGCCTCGTCGTCGGCGTCGGTCGCCATGCCCAGCACGAACGACCGGTCCACCTTGACCTCCGTCAGCGGCAGGCGGCGCAGGTGCTGCAGGGAGGAGTACCCGGTGCCGAAGTCGTCCAGGGAGATCGCCACCCCGAGCCGGTCGAGCGCGGCGATGGTGGCCATGACCCGCTGCGGGTCGGCCATCAGCGCACCCTCGGTGATCTCCAGCTGGAAGCGGGAGGCCGGCACGTTGTACCGCCGCAGCCGCCGGGCGATCCGCTCGGCCACCTCCCCGGTGTGCAGGTCGCGGATGCTGATGTTCACCGACGCCCGCAGCGCCACGCCGGCGGCCGACCACTTGGCCACCTGCTCCACCACCTCGTCGACGATGTGCAGGGTGAGGCGGTGCATGACGTCGGTGTGCTCGGCGATGCGGATCAGCTCGTCCGGGCGTACCGCACCCCAGCGCGGGTGGTGCCAGCGCAGCAGCGCCTCCACGCCCACCACCTCGCCGCTCCGCAGCGCCACCTGCGGCTGGTAGTACATCTGGACGCCGCCCCCGCCGGGCGAGTCCAGCGCGTCGCGCAGGTCGGCCAGCAGCTCCAGGCGCTGGGGCGAGTTGTGGTCGGACGCCGGCTGGTACACGGCCACCGGCGCGGCGCGGCCCTTGGCGTCGTACATCGCGACCTCGGCGTGCCGGAGCAGGGTGGCCTCGTCCTCGCCGTGGTCCGGGTACACCGCGATGCCGACCGAGCCGCTCACCTCCAGCGGCAGGCCGTCGATCCGGACCGGCTCGGACAGCGCCGCCACGATCACGTTGGCCAGCGCGCGCGCGTCCGCGGCGCCGGAGACCCGGCGCGCCAGCACGGCGAACTCGTCGCCGCCCAGGCGGACCACCTCGTCACCGGGCCCGACCACGCTCTGCAGCCGGGCCCCCACCTCGACCAGCACCCGGTCGCCGACGCGGTGGCCGAGCGTGCTGTTGACCCGCTTGAACCGGTCCAGGTCCAGCAGCAGCAGGGCGAGCCGGTCCGGGGACCCGCTGGCGGCGCGCCGGTCGAGCGCCCGGTTGACCTCGCGGACGAGCGCGTCGCGGTTGCCCAGGCCGGTCAACGCGTCCCGGTCGGCCCGCAGGCCCCGCTGCTCGGTCATCCTCACCACCTGCTGGGCGACCAGCAGCGGTACGGCGGCGAGCGGCACGAGCAGCGCGCTGACGCCGGCCGCGGCCACGACGACAGGGCTGAGCAGGAGCAGCCCCGCGTAGCTCCACCACTCCGCCGTCCCCGGCCGCGCCACCACGGCACGGAACCGCCTCCGGTAGCGCCACCTGAGGAAGGCCGCGGTGGCCGCGAGGCAGACGGCGACCCAGACGGCGGCGCCGAGCACGGCGGTGGCGATCGCGGCCTCGCCGACCGGCAGGTCCGTCCCGCCTCCGCCCAGGCCGCCGAGGCGCAGCACCAGCATGGCCGCGGCGGCGGCGAGCACCGACTGGCCGAAGCCGGTCAGGGCCCGCTGCCACCCGGCGCGGGTGCGCAGCCAGCCGGTGACCGCGGCCCCGGCCAGGACCGCGACCGCCGCGCCAAGGCCCCACGCCAGCAGCGTGGCGTACCCGAGGTAGGCCGAGGGTCCGACCGTCAGGTGCCGGCGCTGGTCGGCCGGGGTGAACGGGCGCGCCTCGGCGAGGACCGCGAGCGCGGCCATGATCCAGAACTCGACCGGGAGACCGTCCGGGGAGGCGGCGATGAACCCCGTCACCATCGCGGCGGCCACGAGGACCGGTACCAGCACCGCCGCGGTCGGCCTGGCGCGGTGCGACGGCGCCGGGCCACGGGCCACGGCCGATCTCATCTCGCCCCCCAACTACCGGCCTCTCACCCGGCGGCCACCGGCCCCTGCTCCCCCGGCCCGGTGATCACCATTAAGCCTGCTAATCCGTGCCAAGTATGACGAATCTCGTCAGCGACCCAGTGTGACACGCCGCACCCACGCTGCGGCAACGGCGGCCGGGGGGCGCCGCACCCGGGTGCGCGGACGGGGGCCGACGGCGCCGGCCCGTGCGACGACGGGACGCGTCGGGCGGGCCACACCCCGCCCCGGGCCGCGGGTGGGCGTGTGCGGGTCGCGTGGGCGCGCCGCCGGACCGGCACCCGTCGTGGTCGCGTCAGCCCGCGCCGGCGCCCCGGACCGCCTCCGGCCCGTGCGCCAACAGCCTGTCCAGGGCGTCCTCGTCCAGGATCGGAATCCCCAGTGCGACCGCCTTGTCGTACTTGCTGCCTGGGTTGTCACCGGCGACGACGAATGTCGTCTTCTTCGACACCGAGCTGGTGACCTTGCCACCGCGGGCGGTGATCTCCGCCGCCGCCTGGTCACGCGACCGGCGCGGCAGCGTGCCGGTGAGGACGATGGTGATCCCGTCCAGCGGGCCCGGACCGGTGGTGGCACGTTCCTCGGCCATGCGCACGCCGGCGGCCCGCCACTTCTCCACCACCTGCCGGTGCCAGTCGACCTGGAACCACTCCTTGACGCTCTCGGCGATCGTCGGGCCGACCCCGTCGACCGCTGCCAGCTCCTCGGTGCTCGCGGACGCGATCGCGTCGATGGACCCGAACCTGGCGGCCAGCGCCTGGGCCGCGGTGGGCCCGACGTGCCGGATCGACAGCGCGACGAGCACCCGCCACAGCGGACGCTGCTTGGCCTCGGCGAGGTTGGCCAGCAGCTTGGTGGCGTTGCTCCCCAGCGACCCGTCCTTGTTGACGAAGTACGGGCAGCGGGCCAGCGCCTCGGCGTCGAGGTGGAACAGGTCGCCCTCGTCGGCGATGACGCCGCACTCCAGCAACGCGATGGCGGTCTTGTAGCCCAGCACCTCGATGTCGAGCGCCCCGCGCCCGGCGAGGTGGAAGATGCGCTCGCGCAGCTGGGCGGGACAGCTGCGGTGGTTGGGGCAGCGGATGTCGACGTCGCCCTCCTTGGCCGGCGCCAACCGCGAGCCGCACTCCGGGCAGTGGGTGGGCATGACGAAGTCCCGCGCGTCGGGCGGACGCAGGTCGACCACGGGCCCGAGGATCTCCGGGATCACGTCGCCGGCCTTGCGCACCACCACCGTGTCGCCGATCTTGACGCCCTTGCGGGCCACCTCGCGGGCGTTGTGCAGGGTGGCGAACCCGACCGTCGAGCCGGCCACGAGGACCGGCTCCAGCACCGCGTACGGGGTGACCCGGCCGGTGCGGCCGACGTTGACCCGGATGTCACGCAGGACGGTGTTCACCTCTTCGGGCGGGTACTTGTACGCGATCGCCCACCGCGGCGCGCGGCTGGTGGCGCCCAGCCGGCGCTGGAGGTCCCACCGGTCGACCTTGACCACCACACCGTCGATCTCGTGCTCCAGGTCGTGCCGGTGCTGGGCGTAGTAGGCGATGTAGTCCCGGATGCCGTCGAGGTCGTCCACCACCCGCCACCGGTCGCCGGTCGGCAGGCCCCACTCGCGCAGCAGCCGGTACGCCTCCGACTGGGAGGCGGGCGCGAGCCCGTCCCTGGCGCCGAGGCCGTGGACGAGCAGCCGTAGCGGACGGGAGGCGGTGACCCGCGGATCCTTCTGGCGGACGCTGCCGGCCGCGGCGTTGCGGGGGTTGGCGAACGGCGCCTTGCCCTGCTCGACCAGCTTGGCGTTGAGGTCGGCGAAGGCCTCCAGCGGGAAGTAGATCTCGCCCCGTACCTCCAGCACGTCCGGCGGGTCGGAGACGGCCAGGCGGTCGGGAACCTGCCGGATCGTCCGGACGTTGAACGTGACCTCCTCACCCGTGCGGCCGTCGCCCCTCGTGGCGGCGCGCACCAGCCGGCCGCGCTCGTAGACCAGGCTGATCGCCAGACCGTCGACCTTCGGCTCGCACAGGTAGCGGACCGGACCTCCGACCTCCCGCTCGATGCGCCGCACCCACGCCTCCAGCTCCTCGTCCCGGAAGGCGTTGTCCAGCGACAGCATCGGCTCGATGTGCGACACGGGCGCGAACTCGGTCGAGTACCCGCCCCCGACCCGCTGCGTGGGGGAGTCGGGCGTGCGCAGCGCCGGGTAGCGCTCCTCCAGCTCCACGAGCTCGCGCATGAGCGCGTCGAACTCGGCGTCGGAGATGATCGGGGCGTCGAGGACGTAGTAGCGGTACGAGTGCTCGTCGACCAGCTTCACCAGCTCGGCGTGGCGCTGCTTGGCCTCGGTCGGCGGCTCCTCCCCCGCGGGCACCTCCGCGGTGGTCAGCTCGCGCATGTCCTCCGGCGCCTCCACACCACGGAGGTTAGTCGCTGCCTCCGACGCCCGCGGCGCTACGCCGCCGAGGCCGCCGGTGCCGGCACCGCGCGGGCTACCCGCCGGCGAGCCGGCGACCGGCGTCACGACAGGCGGCCAGCACCGCCCGTGCCCGGTCCGGCGTCGCACCGGCCAGCCCGCACGCCTGGGTGACCACGACCTGGGCGGCGCACCGCTCCTCCGGCAGGCCGAGCCGGCGCCACAGGTCGCGCACCCGGTCGGCGATCTGCCCCGCCTGTGGCGGGGCGTCCCCGAGGGCCGGGACCGCACCGGCGAGCAGCCCGAAGCCCGCGTCAAGCGCCTCTCCGAGCGGGTCCAGGTCCTCCAGCAGGGACAGGTCCAGGGCGACCGCCACCGCGCCCGCCTCGCGGACCAGACCGACCGGAACCCCGGGGGCGCAACAGTGGACGACCACCGGTACGCCGGCCGCCTCGATCACCGCGCCGAGCACGTCGGTGGCGGTGGCCTTCTCCACGGCCGGCAGCGTCCCCCACCCGCTCGGGGTGGGCACCCGCCCGGCGAGCACCGCCGGCAGGGACGGCTCGTCGAGCTGGAGCAGCGGTCGGGCACCGGGCACCCGGGCGGCGACCTCCGCCACGTACCCGCGCAGCCCCTCGCCGAGCGACGCGGCGAGGTCCCGCACGGCACCGTGGTCGCGCAGCACCGGCCAGCCGGACCGCAGCTCCAGGTGGGCGGCGAGCGTCCACGGGCCGGCCGCCTGCACCTTCAGCGGGCCGGTGTACCCCGACGCGTGCTCGGTCAGCGCGTCCAGGTCGCGCTCGCGCAGGTCCGCGGTGCGCCGGGCGTCCCGCCCCGGCCGCATCGCCATCCGCCACCGGCCCGCGTACAGCTCGACCGGCAGGTCCACCAGCAGCCCGGCACCGCGGCCGACCAGGTCGGCGCCCGGGCCGCGGTCGGGCAGCTCCGGCAGGTACGGCAGGTCGGGCAGCTCGCCGAGGACCAGCTTCAGCGCCTCGACGATGTCCGTACCGGGCAGCGACCCGATGCCGGTGGCGGTTCCGTCCGCCCAGGGCAACCCGCTCACGTGCAGGCAGCCTACCCGCCCTCGGGACCGCCACCGACGGTTCCGCGGCCGGTGGCGGTGATGGTGGCCGCGCCGAGCACGACGTCACCGTCCGGGTCGGGGCGGTAGGCGACCATGGTCTGTCCGGGGGCGACGCCACGCGCCGGCCGGCGCAGCACCGCGGTCATCCGTCCATCGGCGAGCGACACCACCGCCGGCACCGGCTCGCCGTGGGCGCGCAGCTGCACCTCACACTCCACCGGCCCGGTCGGCACCGGCGAGCCGGTCCACACCGGACGCTCCCCGACCACCGTGGTGACGTCCAGCGCCTCCGCCGGTCCGACGGTGACGGTGTTGCTCACGGGCGTGATCGACAGCACGTACCGCGGCCGCCCGTCCGGGGCCGGGCGGTCCAGCCCGAGCCCGCGCCGCTGGCCGACCGTGAACCCGTGCACGCCGCGGTGGCTGCCGAGGACGGCACCGGTGGTCGCGTCCACGATCGGACCGGACCGCTCCGGCAGCCACTGCGCCAGGAAGCCCCGGGTGTCGCCGTCGGCGATGAAGCAGATGTCGTGCGAGTCCGGCTTGTCGGCCACGGCCAGGCCGCGGGCGGCGGCCTCCGCGCGCACCTCGGCCTTGGTGGAGTCGCCCAGCGGGAACATCGCCCGCTGCAGCTGGGCGCGCGTGAGCACGGCCAGCACGTACGACTGGTCCTTGGCGAGGTCGACGCTGCGCCGCAGCAGGCCGTCGGGTCCGAGCCGGGCGTGGTGGCCGGTGACCACCGCGTCGAACCCGAGGGCGACCGCCCGGTCCAGCACCGCCGCGAACTTGATCCGCTCGTTGCAGCGGAGGCACGGGTTGGGGGTACGGCCGGCCGCGTACTCGGCGACGAAGTCCTCCACCACCTCGGTGTGGAACCGCTCGGAGAGGTCCCAGACGTAGAACGGGATCCCGATGACGTCGGCCGCGCGACGGGCGTCCCGCGCGTCCTCGAGCGTGCAGCAGCCGCGCGCCCCGCTGCGGAAGGAGCGGGGGTGACGGGACAACGCCAGGTGGACGCCGGTGACGTCGTGGCCGGCGTCGACCGCCCGGGCGGCGGCGACGGCGGAGTCGACCCCTCCGGACATGGCGGCGAGCACCCTCACCCCACGAGCGTACCGACCCGCGCCGGCCGGACCGGCGACGCCGACGGTGGGTCAGGCGCGCCCGGCCCGCCGGGCGCGCTCCACAGCGGCCGGCAGGACCGCCACGACGGCGTCGATGTCGGCGCTGGTGGAGGTGTGCCCCAGCGTGAACCGCAGGGAGCCGCGGGCCAGCCGCTCGTCGGCGCCCATGGCCAGCAGCACGTGCGACGGCTGGGCCACCCCGGCCGAGCACGCCGACCCGGTGGAGCAGGCGATGCCCTCCGCGTCCAGCAGCAGCAGGAGCGCGTCGCCCTCGCAGCCGGGGAAGGAGAAGTGGGCGTTCCCGGGCAGCCGGTCGACCGGGTCGCCGTGGTACACCGCGTCCGGCACCGCGGCCCGGATCCGGTCGACCAGCTGGTCGCGCAGCCCGCGCAGCCGCTCCGCCAGCTCCTGCTGCTGCTTGACGGCGATCTCGACCGCCTCCGCGAACGCGACCACGCCGGGTACGTCCAGCGTGCCGGACCGGATCTCCCGCTCCTGGCCGCCGCCGTGCAGCAGCGGGGTGCACGCCTGGTCCCGGGCCAGCAGCAGGGCTCCGACGCCCACCGGGCCGCCCAGCTTGTGCCCGGAGACCGTCAGGGCGGTCGCACCGCTGGCGCCGAAGTCGACCGGGACCTGTCCGACCGCCTGTACCGCATCGGTGTGGAACGGCACCGCGTACCGTGCCGCCAGCTCCGCCAGCTCCGCGACCGGCTGGAGCGTGCCCACCTCGTTGTTGGCCCACATCACCGTGACGAGGGCGACGCGGTCGCCGTACCGCTCCAGCTCGGCGGCGAGCGCGTCGACGTCCACCCGCCCGAGCCGGTCCACCGGCAGCCACGTCACGGTCGCGCCCTCGTGGGCCGCCAGCCAGGCGACAGCGTCGAGCACGGCGTGGTGCTCGACCGCGCTGGCCACCACCCGGTCTCGCCGCGGGTCCGCCTCCCGCCGCGCCCAGTACAGGCCCTTGACCGCGAGGTTGTCGCTCTCGGTGCCGCCCGAGGTGAAGATCACCTCTGAGGGCCGGGCGCCGAGCGCGGCCGCCACCCGTTCCCTCGCCTCCTCCACCCGCCGGCGGGCGGACCTTCCGGCGTAGTGCAGGGAGGACGCGTTGCCTACCTCGCCGGCCGCGGCGACGTAGGCGGCGACCGCCTCGGGGTACATGGGCGTGGTCGCAGCGTGATCGAGGTAGGCCATATTCACAGAGCTTATCGCCGCCCACACCCCGGCGCCGCCCGCCCGTGACGGGGGCCGGCCCGCACCCGGTGGCCCGGCGCGGTCACCTGCCGCGCTTGCGGATCTCCTCGATCGCCTGTGGGACCACCTTGAACAGATCACCGACCACGCCGAAGTCCGCGATCTCGAAGATCGGCGCCTCCGGGTCCTTGTTGACCGCCACGATGACCCGCGAGGTCTGCATGCCGGCCCGGTGCTGGATCGCGCCGGAGATGCCGAGCGCGATGTACAGCTGCGGCGAGACCGTCTTGCCGGTCTGGCCGACCTGGTACTGGTGCGGGTAGAACCCGGCGTCGGTCGCCGCCCGGGACGCGCCCACCGCGCCGCCCAGCAGGTCGGCGAGCTCCTCGACGAGCGCGAAGTTCTCCGCGCTGCCGACGCCGCGCCCACCGGAGACCACCACCGACGCCTCGGTGAGCTCCGGCCGGGCGCCCTTGGGTTCGGCGACCCGCTCGACCACGCGGGCGAGCTTGGCGGACTCGTCGACCGTGACGTCCAGCTGCGTGATCTCGGGCTGGGTGGGAGTGGCGACCGGCTCGGGGGTGACCGAGTTGGGCCGCAGGGTCGCCAGCGGCAGGCCCCGCGTGACCCGGGAGGTGACGGTGACGGAGCCGGCAAAGATCACCTGGGTGGCGGTCCCGTCCGCGGACAGGGACGTGATGTCCGACAGCAGGCCGTTGTCGAGCTTCACCGCGAGCCGGCCGGCGATCTCCTTGCCCTCCTGGGTGGCGCCGAGCAGCACCGCCGCCGGCTGTACGCGACGGATGAGGTCGGCGAGCACCGCGGCCTTCGGCGCCACGAGATATCCGTCGATGTCCTCGCTCTCCCCGGCGTAGATCCGGGTGGCGCCGTACTCGGCCAGCCGGTCGGCGACCGCGGCCGCGCTGCCGGGGGCGCCCAGCACGACGGCCGCCGGCTCACCGAGGCTCCGGGCGAGCGTGAGCATCTCGAGGGTCACCTTCTTGACCGTGCCGGCGGCCTGCTCGACCACGACGAGAACTTCCGACATCGACGCCACCCCTCAGACGAACTTCTCGGACGCGAGGAACTCGACCAGCTTGATGCCGCCGTCACCCTCGTCGACGACCTTCACGCCGCCGGACCGCGGCGGCCGGGGCTGGTGGGACAGGACCTGGCTGGTCGCCCCCGCCTCGCCCACAGTGGCCGGGTCGATTCCGAGGTCGGCCAGGGACAGCTCGGTGACCGGCTTCTTCTTCGCGGCCATGATGCCCTTGAACGACGGGTACCGGGGCTCGTTGATCGTGTCCCAGACGCTGACCACCGCCGGCATGGTGGCGGTGACGACCTCGTACCCCTCCTCGGTCTGGCGCTCGATCGTGACCGTGGTGCCGTCGATGGTGAGCTTGCGGGCGCCGGTGAGGGCGGCGATGCCCAGACGCTCGGCCAGCATGTGCGGCATGGCCTGCACCCTGCCGTCGGTGGACTCCGCGCCGCACAGCACCAGGTCCGGCGAGAGGGTCCGCAGGGCGGCGGCGAGCACCGCGGAGGTGGCGACCGCGCAGGAGCCGGCCAGGGCGTCGTCGCGGATGTGGACGGCACGGTCCGGCCCCATGGACAGCGCCTTGCGGATCGACTCCGTGGCGCGCTCCGGCCCCATGGTGAGGACGGTGACCTCCCCTCCGTGGGCCTCCTGCACCCGCAGCGCCTCCTCGATGGCGTACTCGTCCATCTCGTTGATGACGTTGTCGGCGTGCTCCCGGTCGATCCGGTGGTCGGAGTCCCGCAGGGTGCGCTCCGAACCGGAGTCCGGCACCTGCTTGACGAGTACGACGATGTTCATCGCCTGCGCTCTCCCGCCCTCGTGGTCGGCTCACACGGCCGTTCGCATTCTCCCCCGGCACGGCCGGGAATCCGTAGCCGGGTCCCGCCTCCCGGGAGGAGTGAGGTTACCCGACGGTAGCAGTCGCCGCACCGCCGAGGCCCCGGTACGTGGCCTCGGTCACTACCGAGGCCGCCGGCGACCACCCGCGCCCGGAGCGGCCGTACCGGCGCAACCGCCGGTCCCGTCCGCGGGACGGCCGGATAATCGACCGGTGATCCGGGACTGGTTCGATCCCGAACGGGTACGCCAGGTCGGCAGCACCCCCGACTACCGGTTCTCGCTGGCCAACGAGCGCACCTTCCTCGCCTGGATCCGCACCGCCCTGGCCCTGGTGGCCGGCGGCCTGCTGGCCGCGCAGCTCCTGCCGGAGCTGACCATCGCCTACCTGCGCGAGACCCTGGCGGTCGTCCTGCTCGTCATGGGTGCGGCCGTGTCGCTGCGGGCGCTCAACCACTGGCTGCGGTGTGAGCGGGCGATCCGGCTGGGCGAGGACCTGCCGCAGTCCCGGTTCCCGGCCGTGCTGGCGGTCATGGTGGCCGCCGGCGCGCTGGTGCTGCTGGTTCTGCTGCTCGTGGCGGGGCCCCGGTGAGCGGGCGGGTCCCGCCGGCCCGTGACCCGGCCAGGCAGCCCGAGCGCACCGCCATGTCCTGGGTACGGACCCTGCTGGTGGTCACGCTGGTGGCACTGCTGGTGGGCAGGTCCGCGGTGGTCCTGGCGCCACCCCCGCCCGCGGGCGTCCTGGCGGGGGCCGCCGCGGTGGCCGGGTGGGTGGTCGCGCTGGTGGCGGGCAGGCGCCGCACCGCCGCCCTCACCGCCCCGGTCCCACCACCGGTCGGGTCCGCCGTACCGGTGGTGGCGTTCGTGACGTTCGGCTACGCGTTGGTGGGAGTGGCCCTGGTGGCGGCACGCTGACCCGACGCGCCGGCCGGGGTGGGCCGGTCGGCGGGGTGCAGGCGACAAACGGCGCCCGGCGCGCCATGATGGGGTCATGTTCCGCGCCGCTGTACTGCTCTTTCTCGCCAGCGTGGTGCTGGCCGCACTCGCGCTGATCAGCTGCCTGTCGGTGGAGGACCGGCGCCGGTTGCGGGGCCTGCCCCGGTGGGCGTGGGTGCTGGTGATCCTGCTGGTGCCGACGCTGGGACCGGTGGCGTACTTCGTCGCCGGCCGCCCGCTGCCCCAGGGGCGGTCCTGGACGAGCGGGCTCTGGCAGGGCGGCGGCGTGGGCACGTCCCGGCCGCTGGCGCCGGACGACGACCCCGAGTTCCTGCGCTCCCTCGACACCGCCACGTTCACCAGCCGGGACGAGGAGATGCTGCGCCGCTGGGAGGAGGACCGCAAGCGGCGCGAGGACGACCGCCGCCGCAACGGGGACGGATAGCCTCCGACCCGTCCAGCGTCCGACGGTCTCGCGTCCGGCTCACGTCCGACCCGTCCAGCGCCCGACCCGTCGCGGTCGTCCACAAGATCTACCGGCGGCGCCGAAGCTCCTCTACCCTGTCCGCTCATGGACCCCTACCCGCGACGGCCGGCCGTCGCCGTGGTGGGCGTACTCGCCGCCGCGCTCGCCGCCGCGGCCGGCGTCGCCGTGGGGCCCGCGGCGTGGGCTCACGAGGAACGCGAGGTCGCCTTCCCCGACGGAAGCGGCAGCGTGCCGACCTACCGGTCCGACGGCCCACGGTTGCTGGTCTGCAAGACCGACCGGACCGACTTCCACCGCCGGGTCAGCGGGTTCAGCCCGGCGGTGCGCGCCCGGAACCTGGCGCTGTTCGAGCAGTGCCTGCAGAGCGGTTTCCGGCACCTGCAGGAGGCGGTCGACGCCGCCTCCGCGGGCACGAACATCCTGGTGCTGCCGGGTGTCTACCGGGAGGAGCCGAGCCTGGCACCGCCGTCGGGCGAGTGCGCCGACCTGGACGCCCCGTGGGTCGACAGCGGCGGTTCCGGCAAGGACGCCAACGACCGGCACCGCGCCAGCTACCAGATCCTCTCCTTCGAGCAGCAGGTGTCCTGTCCCCACAACCAGAACCTGGTGGCCGTGCTGGGCAAGCACGACCTGCAGATCGAGGGCACCGGGGAGCACCCGACCGACGTCGTCGTGGACGCGGCGTACCGCCGGCTCAACGGCATCCGGGCCGACCGCGCGGACGGCTTCTACCTGCGCAACCTCACCGTCCAGCGGACCACCTTCAACGCCGTGTACGTGTTGCAGACCGACGGCTTCGTCATCGACACGGTGCTGGCGCGGTGGAGCGACGAGTACGGGTTCCTCAGCTTCGCCAACGACCACGGCCTGTTCACCAACTGCGAGGGGTACGGCGCCGGCGACGCCGCGATCTACCCCGGGTCGGCATCGGACATCAACCGCCACGCCGGACACGAGGTGGAGCGGTACGCGATCGAGATCACCGGGTGCTACGCCCACCACAACCTGCTCGGCTACTCCGGCACCGCCGGCAACTCGGTGTGGGCGCACGACAACGTCTTCACCGAGAACGCCGCCGGGGTGGCGATGGACTCCGCGTTCCTGGGGCACCCGGGGATGCCGCAGAACCACGCGCTGTTCGAGCACAACGTCATCGGCGACAACAACCAGGACTACTACCGGTACGTCCGCGACGGCACGTGCCTGAGACCGGTGGAGGAACGCGGCTACGAGCACGGTGTGGTCTGCCCGGCCGTGGGGCTGCCGGTCGGCACCGGCGTCATCAACCCGGGCGGCAACTACAACACCTGGCGGGAGAACTGGGTCTACGGCCACGAGTACGCCGGCTTCGTCACCTCCTGGGTGCCGGGGTTCGTGCGCGGCGAGACGAGCCTCGCCGGACAGTTCGACACCTCGCACCACAACCGCTACCTCGGCAACCGGATGGGGCTGACGCCGGACGGTGAGGTGCGTCCGAACCGGATCGACTTCTGGTGGGACGGTCAGGGGCGCGGCTCCTGTTGGGACAACGGCGATGGCGTGGTCAGCGAGCCGCTGGCGCTGCCGCGGTGCGGGTCGGACGGCCTGCCGGCGGGCCTGCCGGTCGCACGGTACGTCGCCGAGCCGGCCAAGCTGATGAAGCTGTACGTCTGCGCCGAGTACTCCCGGGACGACCAGTTCATGCCCGCCAACTGCGACTGGTACGGCGCCGGCGGGCTGGAGCGGCTGGAGGTGCAGGTGGCCGCCGGCGAGGCGGTGCTGGTGGGGCTGCTGACCCTGGCGCTGTGGGCCCGGCAGGCGCGCCGCTGGCGGGCCGGGCTCGCGGGCGCGTTGGTGGGCGTGGCCGGGCTGGCGGTCGGCGTGGTCGGCACCGCCCAGGAGGCCGGGCCGCTGCTGCCGGTGGGCCTGGGCCTGTGGGGTGCGGGCGCGGTGCTGCTGGGCCTGGCGGTCCGGCGCAGCGGCGACCGGGGGCTCGGGTGGCTCACGGTGGCGGTGGGGGTCTTCGCGTTGCTGGGCGCCGTGGACCGCGGGCTGACGATGATCCCCTACCTGCCCGTGCCGCCCTCGGTGGTGCGCATAGCCATCGAGCTGGTATGGGTCCCGTGGGCGGGCCTGGCGGTGGTCCTGGCCCGCCGCGACCGGCCGGAAGCGGCCTCGGACGGGGCCGGGGAGCCGGTGCAGCCGCGGCCGGTGCCCGAGCCGGCCGGGTAGCCGGGGTCGACCGAAGCCGGGGTCACCGGGCGACCGACGTCACCGGGCGACCGACGTCACCGGGCGACCGACGTCACCGGGCGACCGACGTCACCGGGCGACCGACGTCACCGGGCGACCGACGTCACCGGGAGGCCGTGGTCGCCGGACAGCCGCGAGTCATCGGGCGACAGTGGTGGCCGGACAGTCGGAAGCCACCGGATGACGGAGTCAGGCTCCGAACATGTCCCGGCAGGTCTCCAGGCCCTCCATCTCGACCTCGCAGTACCGGTGAGCCTGCCAACGGTCACGGGTGAGCACGAAGTGGAGGTGCTCGGCCGGCGCGCCCTCGCGCAGGCCGCGGGTGACGCCGTTGGGTTCGTAGCCGAGCGCGCGGGTCACCGCGAGCGAGGCGGCGTTGTCGGCGAAGGCCGACGTCCGAGCCGCCGCCGCCCCTAAGCCGGCGAAGGCGAGGTGCAGCACGGCCGCGCGCATCTGCTTGCCGAACCCGCGCCCCTGGAACGTTCGACCGAGCCAGGAACCGGTGCGCACCTCCCTCAGCAGTGCGAAGTCCTTGGCCGCGACGTCCTGGCACCCGACCGGCGCACCGTCGTGGAAGACCGCGAGCATCAACGTCCACCGCTGCGGTGTCCATGTCGCCCGCGCCTCCCAGTGGTGCTGCATGAACTCCCGCTCGAAGTGCGGGCTGGGCTTCTGCGTCCACGGCACCGGGAACGGCATCTGGCCCGGCTCGTGCACCCCGGCCCGCGCCACCTGGCACAGCCTCACCAGCACGTCCTCGTCCGGCAGGCGAAGCTCGAGGTCGGGTGTGCGCAACCGCAGGTCGTACAGCGGCCAGGTGGGGTGCCCCATGCCGGACAGTGTGGGGCGCTCCCACCGGCCACTCCAGCCAATTTGCGCGTCGGCGCCTGCGGTCAGATGCGGCGCTTGAACGCCCGCACCGACAGCGGCGCGAACACCACCGCGATGCCGGCCGCCCAGGCCAGCGAGGCGAGCACCGGCCCGCTGGCGGAGAGCGGGGACGGACAGGCCGGCAGCCACCGGGCACACCCGCGGATGTGGTCGGGACAGGCCGAACCGGCCGGCACCGGGCGCGCCCCCGGGTGCGAGGATGCTGCGGTGGACGCGCGGGCGGACCTGCTCACCGTGGTCGCGCTCACCGTGGCGGTGGTCGCCGTCTCCAGCTCCGGTCCGCTGGTGGTGCTCGCGGCCGTACCGGCGCTGGCGGTGGCGTTCTGGCGCAACGCCCTGGCGGCCGGGCTGCTGTGGCCGGTGGCCCTGGTCCGGCACCGGGGGGAGATCGCCGCGCTGGGACCCGGTGGCGTCGCACGGTCGGCCGCGGCGGGGCTGGCCCTGGCCGTGCACTTCGGCACCTGGATGTCCGCGCTGACGCTGACCAGCGTCGCCACCGCGACCGCGCTGGTGTGCACCCAGCCGGTGTGGGCCGGCCTGCTCGCGGCGGCGACCGGGCGGCCGCTGGACCGCCGGACCTGGCTGGGCGTCGCCGTGGCGGTCACCGGCGCGGCCCTCGCCACGGGTGGCGACGTGACCGTGTCCGGCCGGGCGGTGCTGGGCGACCTGCTGGCGCTCGCCGGCGGGATGGCCGGCGCGGTGTACGTCACGCTGGGGCAACGCGTCCGCCAGCAGGTGAGCACCACGACCTACACCGCGCTGTGCTACGGCACCTGCGCGGCCGCGCTGTTCGTGGCGGTGGCGGCCACGGGCGCCCCGCTCGCCGGATACCCGCCGGCCAGCTGGGTGGCGATCGGGCTGCTGACCGTCGGACCCCAGTTCCTCGGGCACTCGCTGTTCAACTTCACGCTGCGCCGGCTGTCGGCGACCGTCGTCAGCGTGGTCGCGCTGCTGGAGGTGCCCGGCACCGCCGCGCTGGCGCTCCTGCTGCTCGGGCAGGCGCCGGCGACGGCCACCCTGCCCGGCATGGTGGTGCTCGTCGTCGGGGTGGCGGTGGCGGCGACCGGTGCGCGTCCGGAGCCCGGCGAGGCGCCTGAAGCCGGCCGGTCCGGGCCGGCGGGTCGCACCGGGGCGTCAACCGACCCGGTCGCGCCGTAGCACCCCGCCACCGCGACCGCGAGCGGCACCGGGACTCCCGGCAGGATCGGCGCCCGCAGGCCGAGGCGGCCGGCGGCGGCGCCGCCAAGCAGCGCCCCCACCGGCTCCACCCCGAGCACCACCGTGCGGTAGGAGGCGTTCCACCGCTACCTGGACGAGGCCGGACACTTCCGACCCGGTCGGGACGTCGACGCCCGGACCGCCCGGTCGCGGGCCTACCGCTGAGCCGGCACGTCGGTGGCGACGCGGCCGCTGCGTGGACGCGGGCCGTCGTCCGGGATCATGCGGACGTCCAGCCGCCGACGGAACACCCAGTACGTCCAGGCCTGGTAGGCGATGACCACCGGCAGGAACACCGCCGCCACCCAGGTCATGATCCGCAGGGTGTACGGCGCGGAGGAGGCGTTGGCGGTGGTCAGGCTGTACGCCGGGTCGATGGTGGACGGCAGCACGTTCGGGAACAGGGCGGTGAACAGCGCCGCCACCGCCAGCCCGATCGCACCGGCGGTGCCGGCGAAGGCCCAGCCGTCGCGCCCGGCCCGGTTCGCCGCGAGCCCCGCCACCAGCGCGAGCGCGGCGGCGACCGCCAGCAGCCGCGCGGCACCGCGGGCCTCCACGTCGACCATCGTCCAGCCGAGGAACGCCACCGCGACCACCGCGGTCACCGGGCCGAGCCGGCGGACCAGCCGGTCGGCGCGCCGCCTGACCTCACCGCGCGTCTTGAGGGCGACGAACACCGCGCCGTGGGTGAGGAACAGGCCGAGGGTGGTGGCACCGCCCAGCAACGCGTACGGGCTGAGCAGGTCGAGCAGGTCGCCGGCGTACTCGCCGCTGGCGTCCACCGGTACCCCGCGCACGATGTTGGCGAACGCCACGCCCCACAGCACCGCCGGTACCAGCGACCCGGCCACGAGCGCCCAATCCCACCGCGCGCGCCAGGCCGGATCGTCCCGCTTGCCGCGGTACTCGAAGGCGACCCCGCGGACGATCAACGCGATCAGGATCACCAGCAGCGGCAGGTAGAAGCCGGAGAACAGGGTGGCGTACCACTCCGGGAAGGCGGCGAACATCGCCCCGCCGGCGGTGAGGAGCCAGACCTCGTTGCCGTCCCAGACCGGGCCGATGGTGTTGATGACCACCCGCCGTTCCCGGTCGTCGCGGCCGAGGACCGGCAGCAGGCCGCCGACCCCGAAGTCGAAACCCTCCAGCACGAAGTAGCCGGTGAACAGCGCCGCGATGGCGATGAACCAGATGGTGCTCAGCTCCACGGTGGCTCCCCGTCAGTAGGCGAACGCCAGCGGTCGGTCCTCTTCGGACTCCGTTTCCTCCTCGGACGGCGGCGACACGTCCGGCAGGCCCTGGCGCGCGTACGTGAGCAGCAGCCTGACCTCGATCACCGCCAGCACCCCGTAGATGAGGGTGAACACGGTCAGCGACGTGGCCACCTCACCCACGGACACGTTCGGCGACACCCCGTCGGCGGTCAGCATCTGGCCGAACACCACCCACGGCTGGCGACCCATCTCGCGCATGATCCAGCCGAAGCAGTTGGCGGCCAGCGGTAGCACCGGGAGGACGAGCGCGGCCCGCAGCAGCCAGCGGGAGATCGGGGTACGGCCACCCCGCTGGGCCCACCACGCCCACAGGACGATCAGCGTGGTGAGCACGCCCAGCCCGATCATCAACCGGAAGCTCCAGTAGGTGACCGGCAGGTTCGGCGCGTACGAGCCGGGACCGAACATCTCGGCGTACCGGACCTGCAGGTCGTTGATGCCGGCCACCTCGCCGTGCCAGTCCCCGGTGGCCAGCCACGACAGCAGGCCCGGCACCCGCACCGAGAACACCTCCTCGGTGCCGTCCAGGGTGCCGATGGTCAGCAGGGAGAACGCCGCCGGCGACTCGGTCTCGAACAACCCCTCGGCCGCGGCCATCTTCATCGGCTGGGTCTCGGTCACGACCTTGGCCTGGAGGTCGCCGGTCACCACCAGGACCAGGCTGGCCAGCACGGCCACCACGCCGCCCAGCTTCAGCGCCGAGCGCCAGGCCGGGTCGGTGTCCGGGGACGGCCGGCGCATGAGGTGCCACAGCGACACCGCCACCAGCAGCGATCCCGCCACGATGAAGCAGCCGGCGATGACGTGCGGGAAGGTGACCAGGAGGACCCGGTTGGTGAGCACCGCGCCGACGTCGGTCAGCTCCGCCCGGCCCGCCTCGGCGTTGATCCGGAAGCCGACCGGGTTCATCATCCAGGAGTTGGCGGCCAGGATGAAGAAGGCGCTCAGCAGCGTGCCCACCGCGGCGGCCCAGATCGTGGCCAGGTGCACGCGCCGCGGCAGCCGGTCCCATCCGAAGATCCACAGTCCGATGAACGTGGACTCGAGGAAGAACGCCAGCAGCGCCTCCATCGCCAGCGGCGCGCCGAACACGTCGCCGACGAACCGGGAGTAGTTGCTCCAGTTCATTCCGAACTGGAACTCCTGCACGATCCCGGTCACCACGCCCATGGCGAAGTTGATCACGAACAGCTTGCCGAACAACTTGGTGAGCCGCAGCCAGCGCTCGTCGCCGGTGACGTGCCAGGCGGTGTGCATGCCCGCGACCAGGAACACCAGGCCGATCGTGAGCGGGACGAACAGGTAGTGGTAGACGGTGGTGATGCCGAACTGCCAGCGCGCCAGCTCGAGAGCATCCATGCCGCGGGCCTCCTCGCGGTGGGGTGCCAACCACTACTACGGGACGTAGTACTTAGCCCCTAAGCTACTACGACTCGTAGTAGATGCTCCCTGCCCGGACGCGGGTGTGGTCAGGCTCACGCGGCGGCCAGCGCGTGGTAGCCCTCCTCGGCCAGCCGCTGGGCGAGGTAGCTGTCCCGGTACCAGCCCGGCTGCTCCACCAGGTCCCGGTGGCGTCCCCGCTGGCGCACCCGCCCCTGGTCGAGCACGAGCACCTCGTCGAAGTCCTCCAACCCGGACAGGTGGTGGGTCACCACCACGACCGCCCGATTAGGGCCGGCGGCCGCCAGGACCCGGCCCAGCACGCGGGCGGCGGCGGCCGGGTCGAGTCCCTCGGTGGGCTCGTCCAGCAGCAGCACCCGCGGCGCGTCCAGCAGCGCCCGCGCGAGCGCCAGCCGCTGCCGCTGTCCGCCGGACAGCTGCGCCCCTTCCTCGCCGACCACGGTGTCGTAGCCGGCCGGAAGCTCCCGCAGCCAGCCGTCGAGCCCCGCCGCGGCGCACGCGGCGTCCAGATCGGCGGCGGTCGCGTCCGCCCGGCCCAGCAGCAGGTTCTCGCGCACGGTCGTGTGGAACACGTGGGCGTCGGCCAGCAGTCCGCCGACCAGGTGGTGCCGCTCGTCACGGCGGTACGCCGACAGCGGCATCCCGGCCACCGTGACCGTGCCCGCGTCCGGGGCCAGCTGGCCGGCGAGCACCGCGAGCAGGGTGCTCTTGCCGGCCCCGCTGGGGCCGACCACCGCCACCCGCCGTCCCGGTTCCAGGTCGAGGTCGACGCCGTCCAGCGCCGGCGCCGAGCCGTCCCGGGATTGGACGCGGATGCCGCGCGCCGACAGCGTCACCGGCCCGTCCGGCACGGCACGGCCGCCGTCCGGTGCGCCGTCGATCCCCGACGCCGGGGCGGCCGGGACCAGCAGTGCCGCCACCCTGGCCAGCGGGGTGCGGATCTCGACCCACCGACGCGCGGCGGCGAGCAGCGCCAGGTTGGCCTCCACCGCCGCCAGCGTGCCCACCGCCAGGGCACCCACCACCGCGCCGTGGACGCCCGCCCGCACGCCCACCACGACCATCCACGCGGCGGCCACGCCGCCGACGAGCGTGCCGGTGGCGTCGGCCGCCACGGCCGCGGCGGCCAGGCGGGACTCCACCCGCGACAGACGCGCCGCCCGGGCCCGCGCCCGGGCGGTGAACCGCGCGGTGGCCCCGAACGCGGCCAGGTCCGCCGCGCCCCGGGTGAGGTCGACGGCGTCGGTGGCCACCGCCGCCCGCAGCGGCGCCACCAGCTCGGCACCGCGCCGCGCCGTCCGCGCCGCCACGGCCGGCAGCAGCACCCCGGTGGCGAGCAGGGCGGCTGCCAGGACCGGCGCGGCCGGCGGTGCCAGGACGGCGGCACCGGCCACGACGGCCACGCCGACCACGGCCGCGGCCGCACCGGGCACCAGCACCCGCAGCAGCAGGTCCTGGACCGCGTCCACATCGGAGATCAGCCGCGACAGCAGGTCACCGGACCGGGCGGGGACAGCCCTCCCCCGGGCGCGGGCACCTTCCGGGCCGGGTGGCCCGGCGTCGACCAGCGCGGCGAACATGCGCGCCCGCACCTCGGCGAGCACCCGCAGCACCGCGTCGTGCCCGGTCAGCCGCTCGGCGTACCGCAGCCCGCCCCGGCTGACCGCCAGCGCCCGCACGGACACGATCGCCACCGTCAGGGCCGCCAGCGGTGGCTGGCCGGCGGCCGTCACCAGCAGCCAGGTGGCCGTCGCCATCAGCGCCAGCCCGGCGAGGTCCGCGGCCACCGCGAGCGCACCGGCGCCCACCAGCCGCCACAGGTACGGCCGGGCGACGGCCAGCACCGCCCTCACGGTCGCACCACCCCCGCCCCGGCCGGGACCGCACCCACCGGCGGCGTCCGGCCGTCGGTGGGAACGTCGGCGACCACCCGGCCGTCGACCAGGCGCACCACCCGGTCGGCCAGCCGCAGCAGCGCCGGCCGGTGCGCCACCAGGAGCGTGGTCCGGCCGGCGACCAGGCGCGCGGTCGCCTCGCACACGGCCGCCTCGCTCGCCGCGTCCAGCTGCGCGGTGGGCTCGTCGAGGAGGACCAGCGGGGCGTCCCGCAGGAACGCCCGGGCCAGCGCCACCCGCTGCCGCTGTCCGCTGGACAGCCCGTAGCCCCGCTCGCCGAGCACCGTGTCCAGCCCGTCCGGCAGCCCGGCGACGACCTCGTCCAGCGCCGCCGCGGACACCGCCGCCCGTACCGCCTCGGGAGGAGCGTCCGGGGCGCCCAGGCGGATGTTGTCGGCCAGCGTGCCGGCGAACAGGTGGGGTCGCTGCGGCACCCAGGCGACGGCGCGCCGCCACGCGTCAGGGTCCGCGTCGGCGAGATCCACCCCGCCGACCACCACCCGGCCCGCCGTCGGGGTGACGAACCCGAGCAGCAGTGCCAGCAGGGTGCTCTTGCCGGATCCGCTCGGCCCGATGAGCGCCACCCGTTCCCCGGGCATGATCCGCAGCGACACCCCCGACAGCGCGACGGTCCGGTCGTAGGCCACGGTCACGTCGACCAGCTCGACCAGCGGCGCGTCGGTGACGAGGGGCGCCGTACCGGGGCCGGCCGGGCCGACACGGGAGGCCCGGCGGATCGGGACGGCCGGGTCGGACGTGGTGGCCGGAACGGCCCGGGGGTCCGCACCGTTCGAGCCGGCCGGGGTGGCCGGGGCGACCGCACCGTTCGGCCCGGCCGGGGTGGCCGGGGTGACAGGGCCGGCCGGGATGGCCACCGGGTCGACGACGCTCCGGGAGGCGGTGGTCGTCCGGCTTCCGGAGGTGGCCGGTGGGTCGCCGATGGCCGCGAACGCCTCGTCCAGGGCGGTGAGCCCCTCCACACTGGCGTGGAACCTCGCACCGGCCGTGCGCAGCGGGGCGAACGCCTCGGGCACGAGCAGCAGCACCAGCAGGCCGGTGTGCAGGGACATGGCGCCGGCGAGCAGCCGCAGCCCCACCGGCACCGCGACCAGGGCCACCGCCACCGCCGCGACCAGCTCCAGCACCAGGGCGGACAGGAAGGCGATCCGCAGGGTCCGCATGGTCGCCACCCGGTGCCGGTCGGCCATCTCCCGCACGGCACGCACCTGCGCCCGGGCCCGCCCGAACACCCGGAGCGTCGGCAGTCCGGCGACCATGTCCAGGAAGTGGCCGCCCAGCCGGGCGAGCCTGCGCCACTGGCGCCGGGTGGCCGCCCGCGTCTGCCACCCGACGAGAATCCCGAACACCGGCACCAGCGGCAGGGTCAGCGCCACGATCACCGCCGACGGCCAGTCGGCGAGCGTGAGCTGGGCGAGCACCGCGACCGGTACGGTCACCGCCAGCACCAGGTGCGGCAGGTAGCCGGTGAAGTAGGGGTCGAGCCCGTCCAGGCCCCGGCCGGCGAGCGTGGCCAGCTCACCGGCCCGCTGGCCGGCCAGCCACCCGGGTCCGCGCCGCCCGACCGCCGCGAACAGCTCGTCACGCACGGCCAGCTTCACCCGCGCCGCGGTACGGGCGGCGACCACTCCGGACAGCCACACCCATCCCGCCCGCGCCGCGACCGCCGCCACGAAGCCGGCCAGTGCTCCCGGGTCCAGCCGACCCTGCGCCGCCGCCGTCAGGGCGGCGGCCAGGGTGGCCGCCTGGGTGATGACGATCGCGGCGGCCACCGCGCCGAGGAACCCCAGCACGGCCAGATGGCGCCGCACCTCCGGGATGCGGCGCGGCAGGCGGGGGTCGAACGGACGCGTGGTCACCCTCCCAGGAACAGCGCCAGCGGCACGGCCGCCAGCGCGGCGCACAGCCCGAGCGTGGCGGCGCCGCGCGCCAGCGGCGGCCGGCGGTGGTCGCACAGCCGCTCCAGCCGGGCCGCGATCGCGCGGTCCGCCACGGCCAGCGCCCCGGCCGGGGCGTGGAGCGCCGGGGCCTCGGCGAACCGGCGCAGCGCCGCGGCGAGGGCGCCGGCGTGGTGGCGGCGTGCCCGGTCGTCGGCGCGCATCTCCACCAGCAGGGCCACCGCCTCGGACGCGGCCAGCAACCAGCCCAGCGGCGGCAACGCCCGGGTCAGTGCCAGGAACGGCAGCAGCACGATGTCGTGGCGCTCCACGGCGTGGGCGCGCTCGTGGCTGAGGACCGCGTCGAGCTCGGCCCGGCGCAGCAGCGCCAGCGCACCGGCGCTCACCACCACCGTCGGGCGCAGCCCGGGCAGGCAGTACGCGGCGGCGGTGGGGTGGTCGAGCACGAGGGCGCCGGGCACGGCCGGGTCCCGTCGGCCCACGAGCGTCAGCAGGTCGCGGTGGCGCCGGCGGTCACGGACCACCTCCAGCGCGGAGGCGCCGGTCACCCACAGCAGTCGGGCGGCGACCGCGACCCCGACTGGTACGCCAACCTCGAGGCGCATCCCGAGACGACCGTGACGCTCGCCGACGGTCTGCGCCGGGTCCACGCTCGGGAGGCTGTCGGCAGAGAGCGCTCCCGTCTGTGGGCGCGGTTCCGGGACTTTCCCGGCTGGGGGGCGGACCTCGACTCGCTCGCCGATCTGCGTACGAGGGAGACGCCTGTCGTCGTGCTGGAACCGACGGAGGACGGAGGATCGGCATGACCCGGGACAGTCTCCTCAGATTGGGAGGACTCGCCGCCATGGCCGCGGGTGTTCTGTTCGTCGTGATCCAGCCGCTCCATCCTTCCGAGACGTTGGCATCGGTCACGACCAGCACATGGGCGCTCGTGCAC
>VSBZ01000196.1:0-5199 GCA_047459215.1 Micromonosporaceae bacterium
GAGGAGATGGATGTCCCCGCCGGCGACCCACACCGCCGCGACGTCCGCCACCGTCCCGCCGGCGGGCAGGCAGCGCAGGGTCCGGTCCAGGCGGCCGGTGTCCGTGCCGCCGGGCCCGGCGACCGGGGTCGGCGCGGCGACCGGGTCGCGGGGCGCCCCGCCGCGTGGCCGGCGCGCCCGGCGACGCCACCGCGCCACGGCGCCGGCGGCCAGCGCCGAGGCGATCAGCCCACCGGCCACCGGGACCAGCGGCCTGCCGGGCTGGTCGGCGCCACCGCGGGCGGTCACTCCGGCCGTGCCGGGCGCCGTCGTGGCCGCGGGCGTGGGCGTGGCACCGGAGGTGGCGCGTGGCCCCGGGTACGGCCACCGGACCGGCTCCGGGTCCGGGGGCTCGGGGCCGGACGGCACCGGCGGTCGCTCCTCCTCCGGCTGCACCTGCTCCGGATCGGGCACCTCCCGCGTCGTGCCCGACCCCACCGGATCCCGCTCCGGGCCCGCCTCCCCCGCCGGCCCGGGCGGCGGCGGTCCCTTCTCCGACGGCGCGGGTGGCGGCGACCCGTGCAGCGCGCCGGTGGCGTGCGGCCGCTCGCCCCGGTCGTACGCGTCGGCGGGGAGAACGAGCAGGTCGCCGGGTCGGATGTGGTCCGGGAACCCGGGGTACCGGGCCGCGTACCGCGGGTTGAGGGCGGCGATCTCCGGGTAGCGGCGCTCGTCGCCGAGGTACCTGCCGGCGATGTGCCACATCCAGTCGCCCGGGGCCACCTCGTGCACCAGCGGCGCCGTCGGCCCGGCCGGGTCGGCGTTCGCGTCCTCCACCGCCGTGACCGCCACCAGCACCCCGGCCAGCCGCTGCGGACCGCCCAACCCGGGCAGGCGCGGTGCCCGCCTGCCTACCAGGCGCGCACCGACCTCCAGCAGCAGGCAGGCGGCGAGCACCGCCCACGCCACCCAGCCACAGGCGGCCAGCGCCCACAGCAGCACCCGGCCACCGGCGTCCACACCGGTCAGCAGGCCGGTGACGTCGTCCAGGCTCGGCACCCGACGGGGCAGCGGGTTGCCGCCCAGGGCGAGCAGCAGCGGAGGCACCCCGACGAGCACGGCCAGGCCGACGGCGACGGCGGCCACCGCCACCAGCAACCGCACCAGCCGGAACAGTGCCCTCACCCCGCCACGAGGAGCGCCTCGGCCTGCCCGGTCGCCACGGGCGGGCTACCGAACCCGAACGCGTGGACCAGCAGCGGCCGGTAGTCCACCTCCACGGTCACCGACAGCCGGCTGCCGCCGCCGCTGACCTGCACCCGCCCGCTCACCCTGGCGTCCACCAGCCCGGCCTCGTCCAGGTAGGCCTCGGCGGCGCGGCGCGCCCCGTCGGGGTCCACGCCGATCCCGTCCCCCCGCAGCAGCCGCGGCAGGTCGACGGCCTGGCCGGCCGCGCGGGCGGCCTCCGACGCCACCGCGTCGGCCCGGTACAGGGCACGCAGGTAGCCGGAGACGTCCCAGGCCAGGGCCAGGAACAGCAGGATCGCCGGCATGGCGACCGCCACGAACACGCTGACCCGCCCCCGGTCGCCGCCGGTCCGCACCCGCCTCATCCCCGCCCCCGGTACACGTCCAGTGGGGACACGAACTCGGCGGACACCACCCGGTCCCCCAGCTCCAGCGGGCCCAGGTCGGCGTACGACACCCGGCACGAGACCCGGACCGTCACCGACGCGGGCGTGCCCACCGGTTCGGCGAACCCGCGGGTGTCCACCGTCACCTGCGGGCCGCCCCGGCAGGCGTACCCCTGATCGGCCAGGGTGCGGGTGACGGCGGCCGTGGCGGCCGCCTCGGCGTCGGCCGCCTGCCGCGCCAGCGACGCGGTACGCGCCCCCGCGTACGCGGCCATCTCCACGGCGGCGAGTGCCCCGGCGGTGCGGCCAAGCGCGAGGGCGACGCAGATCAGCGCCACGAACAACGGCATGAGCACGGCCGTCTCGAGCGCGGCCGACCCGCGGTCCCGGCGACGTCCGGCCGACCCGCGGTCTGGGCGACTCGGTGCGGGGTTGGTTCCCCGGGACGGCCCGGTGCTCGGGAAACGTCCGGCCCACCCCCGGTCCGGGCGACCTCGCGGGGTCACGGCGCGGTCACCCTTTCCACCGGACCGGTGGCGGTCCGGGAGACGCGGTGCTCCAGCCACGGAATGACCGCGACCGCGGTGCCGGTCACCGTGGCGGTCACCTGCTCACCGTCGCAGGTGCCGACCAGCGGCTCGCCGTCGCAGGTGAGGGTGACGCGGACCTCACGCAGCACCGACGGCAGCCGGGAGGCGAAACGCTCCGCGCGTCGCAGCCCGTCGCCGGGCGCGCGGTCGTAGCTGCGCTCGGCGTCGACGGCGACCTGGGCGATGGCCGTCGCCGCCTGCCGGGCCAGCACGTACATGCTGGCGTGCGCGGTGGCGAACACGCACACGAGCAGCAGCGGCAGCATGATCGCGAACTCGATCGGGCCGCCACCCCGGTCACCGAGGGCCACCGGCTCACCGAGGGCCACCGGCCGGCTCACCCGCCCGCGGGCCGTCCGCGCGACCGCCCGCCGACCCGCCGGGCCGCTCATCCCGCGTCCTGCTGCACGTCGATGTCGTCCAGCCTGCCCATGAACCGGTCCGCGAGGTCGTTCCCCCAGGCGACCACGGCCAGCGCCAGCAGCACGATGCCGGCAACCATCACCGCGTAGCCGATCGGCCCGACCTCTCCCCGGTCCCGCAGCCCGGGCGGGACCCGTCGCCGTCCGCCGACGATCCGGCTCACCCCGGTCTCCTCCCTACGTGCCTACATGCCCACAGTGATCCGTTGCGTGATCGGGTAGATGACGAACGCGGCCAGCACGAGCAGCAGCACCGCGCCCGGGATCTCCAGCCGTCCGGTGGTCGCCTCGGCCCGGGCGAGCGCGTCGGTGCGGATTTGGTCGCGCAGCGACGCCGCCCGGTCCAGCAGCGTGCGGTGCACCTGCGCGCCGGACTGGCCGGAGCCGCGCATGATCTGTCCGAGGTCGGTCAGCTCCGGGACGCCGATCCGCTCCCCCAACGCCGCCAGCTCCCCCCACGGTGGACGGTGGTGCGAGCGGGCGCGCAGCAACGCGTCCCGGATCCGGCGGACCGCGCGGTTGTCGGCCACCTGGGCGGCCCGCTCCAGCGCCTCCACGGTGCCGTGCCCGGCCGCCAGCTCCATCGCCACCATCACCAGGTACACGGCGACCGCGTGGCGGAACTCCTCCCGCACCCGCCGCGCCCGCCAGGCGACGTCCCGGTGCACGACCACCGCGGCGGCGGCCGCGGTCGCGGCCATCAGCGCGGGCACCGCGGCCACCACCGAGCCGGGCAGCGCCCGCCCGGCGGCGGTGAACATCACCACCGCCACCACCGGCAGCAGGGCACCGCCCCCGGCCGCGACCAGCAGCAGGGTGACGTACCGGTCGGTGCCGTGGCCCAGCAGGCTCAGGTCCTGCCGCGGCACCGGGAACCGGTGCCACAGCCGCCGCCACCGCCCACCCTGGACGGAAGGGCTCCCCGGGACGGGGCCGAGGTCGCCGTGCAGCCGGCGCAGCGCCGGCCCGAGCCGCGGGTGTGCCGGCAGCAGCTCGCCGACGACGAGCGCCGCACCGGTGGCCGCCAGCGCACCCACCAGCAGGGAGCCGAGCAGGATCGGATCCATCAGCCGTCCCCGGACAGGAAACGGGGTTGCGGCCCGGGCCGGCTCATCGCCCGTACCCAGGCGAGCGTGCCCACGAACGCGGCGGCGAGCACCACCAGCACCACCTGGCCGGTGGGGGTGGTGTAGACGCTCAGCAGGTCGGTGCGGGCCAGGACGAGGGCCACCACCGCACCGAAGACGATCATGAATCGCACCGTGGCGCGGGGCTGCGTGCGCCGGGCGTGGATCTCCCGGCGCAGCGCCACCTGGGTGGCGGCGTCGGCGGCCACCGCCGAGAGCACCTCCCGCAGGTGCTCGCCGCGGTCGCGCAGGTGCAGCAGCAGCGCTGCCACGACCTGGTCGGCGACCGGGTCGGCGAGATCCTCGGCGAACGCCCGGAGCGCGCCGGCCGGGTCGGTCCCGGCCCGAAGGCGGACCGCCAGGCTGCGGACGGCCGGCGCCACCGGTGCGGGAGCCGCGCCGGCGGTCGCCACCACCGCGGACACCAGCCCGCTCCCGGTGGCGAGCTGGTCACGCAGCCGACGGATCCAGTCGGTGAGCGCCTCCATCCGGGCGATGGCCACCTGCTCGGCGCGGCCGACCCGCCACAGCCACGGCAGGCCCGGTACGGCGGCAGCGGCGAGCAGGCCGATGCCGGGGACGCCGGTGAGGGCGTACCCGGCAAGCCCCGCCCCGACGGCGAGCGCCGTTCGCACCCGCGATGCAGCGGGAAGCGCGCGAGGCGACCACCACGGACGTCCGCCGCCGGTCGGCCGGCGGCCCGGTGGGCCGGCCGGGGCACCGCGCAGGCCGGCCACGATCAGCAGCAGCCCACCGGTGGCCAGGGCGGCCACCGCCGCGGCCAGCAGCAGCGCCGTCATCCCGACCGCTCCCGTGACCGCCAGGCACCCTGTTCCGCTTCGATGAACGGCAGCAGCTCGCGCGGGTCGTACCCGACGGCCCTGAGCCGGTCGGTCAGCCGCTCGGGCAGGTGCCGCGGCACGGCCCGCCCGTCCGGCCCGGGGCCGAACACCCGGGTGGTGACGAGTCGGCCGTTGGCGAACCCGTCCTGGACCTCCAGGATGTCCGAGACGTAGCGCAGCTTGCCGCCGCCGGAGGGCCGCTCGTCCCGCAGGGTCAGGTAGACGATCAGGTCCAGGCAGCCGGCGGCCATCCGCTCGGCCAGCTCGGCCGACATGCCCGGTCCGTGGGACAGCGCCAGCTCGACGATGCGGTCGACGACCGACGCCGCCGACCGGGCGTGGATGGTGCACATGGAGCCCAGGCTGGAGCGCATCGCCTTGAGCATCGCGACGATCTCGTGGCTCCTGACCTCACCGACGATGAGGCGCGGCGCGGACATGCGCAGCGCGAACGCGATGAGATCGTCCAGTGTGATCTGTCCTTCCGGCCGGCCGTCCGGGCCGCGCTCGCCGTGCCCCTCCCGGGCCTCGAAGCTCATCGCCCACGGGTGCCGCCCCGTGGTGTGCAGCCCCAGCTCGCGGGACTCCTCCAGGACGACGAACGG
>VSBZ01000197.1:0-5179 GCA_047459215.1 Micromonosporaceae bacterium
CGGCGGTGCCGACCACGGAGGTGGGGGCGGCGCCGGGCCCGGCGGCCCGGCGGGCGGTGACCCCGGTACGGGCGGCGGTGGCGGCGCGGCAGACGGCGGCACGGACGGTGGGGGAGCCGCCGCCTCCGGGTGCCGGATCACCGGCGGGAACGGGCCGGGCCGCGCGCTCGCCGGTGGCGCGCCGCCAGGGTGAGGGCCCATGGCGCCACCGGGTGCGCCCGGCTGGGGAACGGGTGCACCCGGCTGGGGACCGGGCACACCCGGGTGAGGAAGGGGCGTGCCGAGGGCCGCGGCCGGCGGCGCCTGCCCGCCCGGCATGGTGGTGACCGGCCGGGGTGGCCCCGGAGGGCTGCCCGGCGGTGGACCCGCATGCACCGGAGCCGGACCCGGATGTGCCGGTGGCGGACCCGGATGCGCCGGCGGTGGCGGACCCGGATGTGCCGGCGGCGGTGGCGCTGACCCGGGGTGTGCCGGCGGTGGTGACCCGAGGTGGGCCGGGGGCGCCGGCGGATGTCCCACGGGCGCCTGCGGTAGACCCGGGGTCGGGCCGGGAGGTGCCGACCGGGGCGGTCCGGCGTGCGGCGCGCCGGGTGGGACGGGGCCACCGTGCGCCGGGGAGCCGGGCACGGTGCCGGGTGCGGGCGGCATGAGCCGTACCCGACCCGACGGCCGCGGTGCCTGGCCGGTGTCCGTCCCGGGATCGCCCTTGCGCCGCCGCCGCTTCTTCTCCTCGCTCACGCGAGCGGCCACCTCCCCGGCAATCCGGATGTGTGCCCGAGCCGGTCTTCGATACAGTCGTCCAGCCCGGCGGACTCATCGTTGCGTGAGGAGGGTAGCGGCGTGAACTCGCTCACCGCTACCGCGGTCGGCCACACGTCCCGCATGCTCCTCCGGCTCCGGCGCATTTCCATCTACGCTCATCTGGCCCGGTCCGGCTTCCGCCGGTGGGCCACCTACCGTCAGGCTACCGTTGCCGGCGCGGTGACCAACACCGTCTTCGGCTTCGTCCGCTGCTACGTCATGCTGGCCGTCGCGGCCGGCGCCGGTGGCGTCGCCGCCGGCTACGACGCCGCCCAGTTGGCCACGTACGTCTGGTTCGGCCAGGGGATGCTCGCGGTGGTGATGCTGTGGGGCTGGACGGAGCTCGCCGACCGCATCCGCACCGGCGACGTGGCCGTGGACCTGCTCCGCCCGGTCGGGCCGGTGGGCCTGTACCTCGCCACGGACCTCGGGCGGGCCGCCTACGCGGTGCTGACCCGTTTCCTGCCGCAGGTGCTCGTCGGTGCGCTCGCGTTCGACCTGTACCTGCCGGTGCGGCCGGGCACCTGGCCACTGTACGCAGTGTCGCTGTCGCTGGCCGTCGTGGTCTGCTACGGATGCCGGTACCTCGTCAACGCCACCGGGTACTGGCTGCTGGACACCCGGGGGGTCGTCTCCGCGTGGGTGTTCGCCGTGACCCTGCTGGGCGGGATGCTGTTCCCGCTCCGGTTCCTGCCCGACGCGTGGTGGACGGCGGTCTACCTGGCCACCCCGTTCCCGTCGATCGTTCAGATCCCTCTCGACGTGCTGGTCGAACGGGACCCCGTCAACGTCCAGGCCGGGCTGGTCGGCGTGCAGGCCGCCTGGGCGGTGGTGGTCCTCGCCGCGTGCGTGGTGGTGCAGCGCCGGGCCGAGCGGAGGCTGGTGATCCAGGGTGGCTGAGTGGCGGGTGGCCGCCCGCGGGGCGTCGCTGCGCGCGTACCTCGCCCTGCTGCGCGGCCAGGTCCGCTCCCAGACCTCCTACCGGGCGTCCTTCACCGTTGACCTGGTCAGCAACCTGCTGGTGACGGTGGGTGACGTCATCGCGATCCTGGTGCTGTTCCGGGTGACCACCGACCTGGCCGGCTTCTCGCGCCGCGAGGCGCTGGTGATGGTCGGCCTGTCGGCGTGCGCCTTCGCCTGCGCGGACCTGGCGGTGGGCAACATCGACCAGCTGCGCCGGTACGTCCGGACCGGGCTGTTGGACGCGCTGCTGGTACGGCCGCTGGGCGCGCTGCCGCAGCTGCTGGCCATGGACCTGCCGCTGCGCAAGGTGTCCCGGGCGGTGTTCGGCGTGGCCGTGCTGGTGGTGTTCCTGGTGCTGGCCGACATCGACTGGACACCGTCGAAGGTGGTGCTGGCGGTGGTCGCGCCGGTGGGCGGCGCCGCGTTCTTCGCCGCCGTCTTCGTCGCCGGTGCCACGGTGGCGTTCTGGTGGATCGAGTCCGGGGAGCTCGCCAGCTCGGTGACGTACGGCGGTCGGGAGACCGCCTACTACCCGATGACCGTCTACGAGGGCGTCTTCCGGCGGCTGTTCGGGTTCGTGCTGGGGTTCGCGTTCGTGGCGTACTATCCCGCCCTGGCGCTGCTGGGCCGGGACGACCCGCTGGGCCTGCCCGGGTGGGTCGGGTGGGTGGCACCGGCCGTGGCGCTGCCGGCGGCCGGCGTGGCCGCGGTGGCGTGGCGGGTGGGGATCAGGCACTACCGGAGCACCGGGTCATGAGCGTGGTCATCGAGGCGTCGGCGCTGCGCAAGGAGTTCACGGTCCGGGTACGGACGGGCCGGCTGCGCCGGACACGGCGGACGGTCACCGCGGTCGACGGCATCGACCTGGTCGTCGAGCGGGGAGAGCTGCTCGGCTACATCGGACCGAACGGCGCCGGCAAGTCGACGACGCTGAAGATGATGACCGGCATCCTCACGCCCTCCGGCGGGTCGGTGCGGGTGTGCGGGCTGGTGCCCGTGCCGCAGCGGCGGCGGCTGGCGCGCCGCATCGGGGTGGTCTTCGGGCAGCGCTCCCTGCTGTGGTGGGACCTGCCGCTGCGGGAGTCGTTCGAGCTGTTGCGCCACATCTACCAGGTGCCGGCCGCCGACCACGCGGCCCGGCTGCGCCTGTGCCGGCAGCGGCTGGAGCTCGACGGGTTCCTCGACGTCCCGGTGCGGCAGCTGTCGCTGGGCCAGCGGATGCGCGGGGAGATCACCGCGGCGCTGCTGCACGGCCCGGAGGTGCTGTTCCTCGACGAGCCCAGCATCGGCCTGGACCTGGTGAGCCGGGAGGCCGTGCGCGGGTTCATCGCCGAGCTGGGCGCGCGCGGCGACACCACCGTGGTGCTGACCACCCACGACCTCAACGACATCGAGCGGCTGTGCCGGCGGCTGGTGGTCATCGACCGGGGGAGGGTGGTGCACGACGGCTCGCTGGAGTCGCTGCACGAGCGGTACGGGTCCACCCGGCGGGTGGTGGTGGACCTGGACGAGCCGTTGGCGGTGCCGGTCGAGCTGCCGGGTGTGACGCTGGTGGACACCGCGGCCCAGGGACGGCGCTTGACGTTCTCTCTCGACGGGGTCGGCGCGGGTGCGCTGGTGGCCCGGCTCGCCGCCGTGGCGACGCTGCGGGATCTGTCCGTGGTGGAGCCGGCGATCGAGACGGTCGTCGCCCGGCTCTACACGGCCGGGGAGCGGGACGCGGCCGGGTCCCGGCCGAGCGGCCCGGCCACGAGGGAGGAGGGGCCCGGCCCGGGCCAGCCGGCCGCCACGGACGCGGAGCCGGGTCCGGGCTGCTCGCGGCGTGCGTCGTCACCCGCGCCGGGACCGACCGCCGGCTGACCGGCGGTCGGCCGGGGCGGCCCGGGCACCGTCCGGACGGTGCGCTCGGGGCGGTCGTCCTCACGCGGGTACGCGGCGGGGGAACGCGGTCCGGCGGCGGCCCCGCCGACGCGGCCGGTAGGGCGTCAGGAGCGCGTCCACGAGGAGTTCGAGGCGGTCCCGGTCGTGGCGTCCCAGGGTCCGAAGGAGCTGGTCCAGCTCCCGCGCCAGCGGGTGGAGGTCGTGGCCGGCGGCCCGGCGGCCGGGTGACCCGGTCGCCGGCGGGTACATCCCCGCCGCCGCGAGCGCCTGGGTGGCGTCGGCGCCGAGCACCTCGGCCACCCGGGTCACCAGGTGTGCCCGTTCCGGTCGTTGCCGTCCGGTTTCCCACCGGTGGACCGTGACGCGGCTGACGCCGGCCGCCCGGGCGAGCTCGGTGCGGGACAACCGCGCCTGCTCACGGAGCGTGGCGATCCAGGTGCCCCAGCCAGAGGCGTCTGCGCCTCTCATGCGAGAACCCTAACGACCGTGTCGGATCGCCACATCTCTCAGTATGGGACCCATCACTGAGCGTTGCGACAACGATACGCCCGTGGAACAATCCGTGTCTACATCGCTACACGGTGTGTCGCGGCCTTATCGCGGTCGTGGCGCACCGGACCGACCGACAGGCCGGCATGCAGGCGGGAACCGCCTCGCCGGGCTGCGGGACCTTCCCGGAGAAGGGGGACTCGCTATGACGCACGCCGGGCAACGCGACCGCAGCGGAACGCAGGAGAGCGCCACGTCGGCCGACCACCATCGCCGCGCACTGATCGACAGCGCGGGAAGCGTGTGGTGGTCGGCGGGCTCGGACCTGTGGCACCGGGGGAACGGGCCGCACCTCACCGAAGCCGGCATCACCGCCGCGTACGGGCCGGTGGAGGAGGTGGTCGTGGTGCCCGTGGCCGAGTGGCGGCTCACCCGTCAGGAGCTGGCCGACCTCCGCCAGGACCGCGACGAGGCGGTGGAACGTCTCAGCCGGTCGGCAGCGGCGCCCGTCCGGTTCTCCGGGCGCCGCCCGGCGCGCACCTGGTCTGCCCCCAACGGACGCCCGCCCCGGCTCACCGGGGAGCTGACCGTCGCGCAGTGGGTGCGTCTGCAGCTGGCCGCCGCGGCCCTGTCCGCGGGCCAGCGCCCCGGTCCGGCCGACCTCGACGACCTCGCGGCGTACGTCCTCGCCAGCGGCTAGGCCGGCGTCAGACCCGGTCGCCGACGGAGACCCGCGGCTGCGGGATGCGCGCCCGGCGGAAGCTCATCGCCCGCATCACCGCGTAGAAGTACAGCGAGGACCGCTTCTCGGTGGTGTCCGGGTGCCGCTCGCGCACCAGGCGCCCGACCCGACGGCACAGGACCACCAGGTCGACCACCACGGCGGTCACGAGCACCAGGAACAGGGCGTTGGAGACGAGGATCACCTCGGCGATCGGCACCGAGGCCGCGAGGACGATCAGCAGGGCCCCGGCGAAGAACCACGCGCCGGTGGTGCGGCGGGAGTCGACCACGTCCCGCACCAGGGCACGCACCGGGCCCTGGT
>VSBZ01000030.1:0-29435 GCA_047459215.1 Micromonosporaceae bacterium
GCTGGCCTGACGTCGCGGCCGTACCTGGGGTATCTGCCGTCCCCCCTCGCCCGCCTGCCCCACGCCCGGGTGGCGGCCGGTTGAGCGGGCGCCGTAAGGTGTCGACAGCCGGCCGGTCACCGGTCGGGCCGGCACGGAAGACCCCGACCGGCGGGCGCACCGGCGCGCCCCCTGCCGGTCGGTCGGCAAGGTCGCCGCTGGTCTCGCGGGGCGCGCGGGCGCCCCGGATACGAGGAAGGGATGCGATGGCTCACGACGTCGCCTCCGTGCGCGCCGGTGCGGCCCGCTCGACGGTTGCCGGGCGCCGTCCCCACTCGCCGCGGACGGGGCGCGGTTGACCGGCCCGGCGGTTCCCCGCAGCCGACGCGGGGTCGTCGCCTCGGCGAGCGCGGCTGCGGATCTTCCCACGCTGGAGGAGTCGATCAGCCACTGCCGGGCGTGCCCGAGGCTGGTCGCCTGGCGGGAGCACGTCGCGGCCACCCGGCGTGCCGCGTACGCCGACCAGGTCTACTGGGGCCGTCCCGTGCCCGGCTTCGGCCCCACCGACGCGCGGATCGCGCTGCTGGGGCTCGCCCCGGCGGCGCACGGCGGCAACCGTACCGGTCGGATCTTCACCGGCGACCGGTCCGGTGACGTGCTGTTCGCCGCCCTGTACCGGGCGGGCCTCGCCAACCAGCCGGTCAGCACCGGTCGCGACGACGGGCTGGAGCTGTACCACACCCGGGTGTTCTCCGCGGTCCGCTGCGCCCCACCCGCGAACAAGCCCACGCCGCAGGAGCGGGACACCTGCGCGCCCTGGCTGCACCGGGAGGTGGCCCTGCTGCGACCCACCCTGCGGGTGGTCGTGGCGCTCGGGCAGTTCGCGTGGAACGCCTGGTGGCCGACGCTGACCGCGGTGTACGGGCTGCCGGCCCCCACCCCGCGGCCGCGGTTCGGTCACGGCGAGCTGTGGTTCGCCGGCGGGGCGCCGCGGCTGCTCGGCTGCTACCACGTCAGCCAGCAGAACACGTTCACCGGCCGGCTCACCGACGCCATGCTGGACGAGGTGCTGGCCCGCGCCCGCCAGCTGGCCGGCCTCGCGTAGGCCGCTCCGCCGGCGCGCCGCTGCCGGTCCACGCCCGTGGCGCGCGACCCCTGGCGCGCCGCTCGTCGCGCGTGGCCGCAGCGTGACGCTCCGGTGCGTGCCGCAACGTGTCCGGCGCCACCCTGCCCGCGATGGCGGCCCGCCTCCGGCACGCGACACGATGGGCGCGTGACACCGCAGCGGGTGCTCATCGTCGGCGCCGGCCACGTCGGCCTGTACGTCGCGCTCCGCCTGTCCCGCCGGATGCGACGCGGGGAGGCGGAGGTGACGGTCGTCGACGCCCAGCCCACGATGACCTACCAGCCGTTCCTGCCGGAGGCGGCGGCCGGCAGCGTCGAGCCGCGCCACGCGGTCGTCCCGCTGCGGCGTGTGCTGCGCCGTTGCCACGTCCTCACCGGGCGGATCACCGCCATCGACCACGCGCGGCGGACCGCCACGTTCCAGCCGGTGGCCGGCCCGGCGCGCGAGCTCGAGTACGACCACGTGGTCGTGGCTCCGGGCAGTGTCTCCCGGACGCTGCCCATTCCGGGCCTGCGGGAGCATGCGGTCGGGTTCAAGACCATGGGCGAGGCGATCTGGCTGCGGAACCGGGTGCTGGAACGGCTGGACATCGCCGCGGCCACCGACGACCCGCGGGTGCGCAGGCGGGCGCTGACGTTCGTGTTCGTGGGCGCCGGGTACGCCGGCGTGGAGGCGCTCGGCGAGATGGAGGACATGGCCCGCGCCGCGCTGCGCTACTACCCGAACCTGAGCGACCGGGACATGCGGTGGGTGCTCGTGGAGGCGACCCAGCGGGTGCTCCCGGAGATGGGTCTGGACATGGGCGCGTACACGGTGTCGCAGCTGCGGTCCCGCGGCGTCGACGTCCGGCTGGGCACCCGCCTGGAGTCGTGTGTGGACGGTGTGGTCGAGCTGTCCGACGGGGACCGCTTCGAGGCCGACACGATCGTGTGGACCGCGGGTGTCCGCCCCCACCCCCTGGTGGAGGCCACCGACCTGCCGCGCGACGAGCGTGGCCGGATCACCTGCCTGCCCACCCTCCAGGTCGCCGACGGTGACCGGGTGGTGCCCGGCGCCTGGAGCGCCGGCGACTGCGCCGCGGTCCCCGACCTCACCGCCACCGAGCCCGGCGCGACCTGCCCGCCCAACGCCCAGCACGCGGTACGCCAGGCGGCCCGCCTGGCCGACAACCTCCTGGCGGTGATGCGCGGCCGGTCGCCCCGGCCGTACCGGCACCGGCACGCCGGCACGGTCGCCAGCCTCGGGCTGCACAAGGGCGTGGCGAAGGTGTACGGGATCCGCGTCCGCGGCTGGCCGGCCTGGTTCCTCCACCGGACGTACCACATGACCCGGATCCCGTCCCTGGACCGCAGGGTGCGGGTGGTGGCGGACTGGACCCTGGCGCTGTTCCTGCGCCGGGAGGTCGTCTCGCTGGGGGAGCTGCACCGTCCCCGCGGGCCGTTCACCGAGGTCACGCCGGCACCGGCCGCCGCACCGGGCGCCCGCGCGCAGGGCCCGGACGCCCGCGCGGGAGGGCGGGACGCCGGCGTGGCGGGCCCGGAGGGCCGCGTGGAGGAGCCGGACGCCCGCGCCGCCGTGTCGGCCGACTGACCCGGTCAGGGCCGCCACACCCAGACGTCGGCGATCCGCTCCCCGGGTCCCAGCAGGTGGCCGAGCACCTCACGCAGCTGCGTCTCGTGCTGCTGGCCGGTGCCGAGCACGACGCACTGCGCCCCCCAGTGCGCCAGGTCCCGCTGCGCCTGGCGGCGGTGCTCCTCGGTCAGCTCCGGCATGCGCCCGGTCTCGGCCACCTCGGCCAGCAGCTGCGAGGTGGGGAGCTTGTAGGTGCCGACCGAGGCGCGGCCGCGGGCGCCGTACGGGCCGATGAAGAAGCCCTCCGGCAGCGCGAAGTGGGCGTGGGCGGCGGCCGCCCACCGCATCGCCTCCGGGGAGCGGGGGGTCGGCGGTGGGACGGGCACGAGGACGCCGCCCGGCTCGACGCACTGCCGCCAGTGCCCCTCGCTGACGAACTGCGGCACGGGTGAGCGCGGCTCGGTCGGCAGCGGGGTGGGCACGAGTGGCAGCAGCGCCACCGTCACCGCGACCGGCAGCGCGACCCGTGCCCGCCCGGTCTCGCGCCGGGCCCGGTGCAGCGCCAGGGCCAGGACGACCGCGATCACCGGCACCAGCGCCATCGCGTACCGCTGGGGCAGCGCACCGTCGATGACCGGCACGTCCACCAGCATCTGGTAGGGCAGGCTCAGCCCCGGCCGCTGGCCGTTGACCACCAGCTCGGGGCCGAGCGACAGCACACCCATGACCACGCCGGTCACCGCCAGCGCGAGCACCGCCGGCCGCCGGCGCAGCCACACCGTGGCGGCGGCCGCGACCAGCAGCAGCGGCCAGCCCAGGAAGGTGTTGTACTCCGCCGGCCCGGTCGCCAGCCGCCCCGCCGCGGGCGAGCCGGCGATGCTCAGCGGCGAGAACGTCACGAAGCTGAGGAGGTCGGCCGAGTAGTAGTGCGGCGGGAACGGGCCGTTGGGCACGCTGCCCGGGCCGCGGAACTGGACCCACAGCGGGTAGGCGAGGACGACCGAGGCGACGGCGACGGCGACCGCGCCGCCGGTCAGGAACAGCGGTGCCACCCGGCGCGCCCACTCCCTCCGCAGGGCGGCGTAGGTGCCCGCGAACAGCAGCAGGCTCAGGGCGGTCAGGTAGAGCACCTCCTCGCCGAGGAACACCTGCACCACGACCAGCCCGGCCAGCCACAGGCCGGAGGTCACCGCCCGGCGGCGGTTGCCCGCCTCGGCGGCGCGGGCCATCCGCACCACGCTCCAGACGATGGCCGGCACCAGCCACTGGGACGTCATGTGCCAGTGGCTGTTGGAGTGCGAGATCATCGCCGGAGCGAAACCGCAGAAGGCGCCACCGACCGCGGCGGCCGTCCGGTCCAGCCGGAACGTGCGCGACAGCAGCAGGTACCACGCGGCCGCGGTGGCCGCCAGGTTGCCGGCGGTCAGCACCGCGAAGGAGACCGGCGCGCCCAGCGTCAGCGTGACCGGTGCCAGCAGCGTGCCCAGCGTCAGCGAGGTGGCGTTGGCCAGCAGGTTGACCCCGTCCGGTGCGTTGAGCCGGTCGCTGACCAGGCCGTGGTCGAACGTGAGCACCCGGGTGTCCACGGCGAGGAACCACTCGATGAGGATCTGGTCCTCGGGGTTGAGGGACAGCGTCCGGTGGGCCGGGTCCGGCCACAGGCCCTTCAGCAACCAGACCGCGCCGACCGAGTACAGCAGCACGACGCCGAGGTCGATGGCGAGCGGGTGGCGGCGGAGGATCTCGGCCAGCCGGTGCGCGGATGCGCCCGCCGCTCCGGTACGGTCCGGGGTGGTGGTCGTTCCCATCGGCACAGACCTTAGCCGTACCGCCCGCGACGGGGGACCGGTCGCTCATCCTCACCGACCCGGTATGCAGCGGATGGGATGATGCCGGGGCCCGCCGGAGCCGGCTACCGTGGCAGAGAGCCGGCCCGGGTGGTGGAACGGCAGACACGGCTGCCTTAAAAGCGGCTGCCGAGAGGCGTGCGGGTTCGACTCCCGCCCCGGGCACGCGGAGCTGCCCACGCCAAGATCACGGGGGAGGGGGACGCGGCCCGCCGCCGCGTCCGGTGGGGCGCGCCCCACGGCCGCTGCGGGGGTGGCAGCTCTCCCGGCGCCCGAACAAGATCAACGTTGTCGTGAGGTGGCGGGCCACGCGTCCCAGGAACTCGCGCTCATCGTCCGGAAGCAGCAAGAACCTCGCCATCCAGACAGTGGGCACGGGACAACGCGGCGATCTTGCGGGTCACGGGACGATCCTGCGCGTCATGGGATGCTGTCGGGATGGTGCGTGTCGGCTCGGTCGTGATGAGGGTGGGTGACCTCGGTCGGGCAGCCGTGTTCTGGAGCCGGGCGCTCGGATACGCCCCCTCGCCCGACAACCCGGCGTTCCTGCAACCGGAACGCGGCGGAGGTCCACCCCTGCACCTGGACGAGGAGGACCGGATGCACCTCGACCTGTGGGTGGACACCGAGGAGGAACAGCAGGCCGAGGTCGAACGGCTCATCTCGCTGGGTGCCAGGCGCGTGGACTGGGACTATCCGGACAACGCCGACTTCGTGGTCCTCGCCGACCCCGAGGGCAACCTGTTCTGCGTCGTCAACACCGGGGCCGAGCCACCGGAGGCCTCCCGGAACGTCGGCTCCGGCGGCGGCGCGTAGCCGAACACGCCGCGCCGTCGCGGCGGATGTGGACGGTGACGAGACCGCGACCGCGGTGACTCCTGTGTGGAGGGGCTCCGGCCACGCCCGGCCGACCGCGGGGGTGCCGCACGCGGGCGCCGCACGGCCATGCGGCGACCCCGGACTCGACCGTCGGCCGGCTGTGTCGCATGAGGACCGGGCGCGCGACGGGCAGGGCTTCCGGCCTCCCTCGCCGACGACCCGCCCCGCCAACCTGCCCACGTGCGTGCACTGGTCTGGCTGAACGCGGTCGGCGCGGCCGTGTCAGCCGCCTGGTGCCCGTGGTGTGGGGTGCGTCCGGAGAGGCGCCGCCTACGCGAGCGGACCGGGCAGCGTCGGCGGTCCCAGGGTCCAGGGATGGTGACGCGTCCGGGAGGCAGCCGTGCACGGCCCACGCTGGCCCGCGGGTCCCGTTACGCTGTGAAGGCAGTCGTGTCCTGATCCGATCGAAAGGCGTGTGACGTGAGGACATCAAACCCGGTGCTGACCCGGCTCAGCGCCCACGCCGCCGGAGGGACCGCGGCGCCCGAGGCCGTCGGCTATCCCACCGAACCCGGGCTGGCGGGGGCCGCTCCACCGGCCGTACGCGCCATGACCGTCGACGACGTGGTCGTCCGCACCATCGGCCTGCTGTCCCTCGTGGCGCTCTCGGGCGCCGCGACCTGGGCGCTGATGCCGGTGGGCAGCCGGCTGTGGTTCGTCGCCATGGTCGTCAACATCGTGTTCGGCCTGGTGATCGGGTTCAAGCGGGTCACCAACCCGTACGTCCTGGGGACGTTCGCGGTCATCGAGGGAGTCTTCGTCGGCGGCGTCAGCAAGTACTACGAGGCCTTCCTCAATGGCATCGTGCTGCAGGCGGTCCTCGCCACGGTGATGGTGTTCCTGCTCATGAGCGTGCTCTACAAGAGCCGCGTCATCCGGGCGACGCCGAAGTTCCTCCGCGTCATGTACGGCGCGCTGGCCGCCGCCGCCGCGGTCATTCTCATCAACTTTGTGATCACGATGGTGACCGGGTCGCCGACCTTCCTGCGCGACGGGGGTCCGATCGCGATCATCGTCAGCCTGGTCTTCATCGTGCTCGCGGCGTTGAGCTTCATCGTGAGCTTCCACGAGGTCGAGCAGGGTGTCCGGCACGGGATTCCCGAGCGGTACGCGTGGCACGCCGCCTTCGGGATCCTGGTCAGCCTGGTGTGGCTGTACCTGGAGATCCTGCGCCTGCTCAGCTACCTCAACTCTGAGTGACGCCTCCGGGCGCGGAGGTCGACGCGGGAGGGCCGGCCCGGCGACGGGCCGGCCCTCCCGCGTCGGCGCGTGCCCAGGTGCCGCTCGGGGAACGCCTCAGCTCAGGCGCTCGATGATCATCGCCATGCCCTGGCCACCACCGACGCACATCGTCTCCAGGCCGATGGTCTTGTCGTGCCACTGCAGGGCGTTGATCAGGGTGCCGGTGATGCGGGCGCCGGTCATGCCGAACGGGTGGCCCACGGCGATCGCCCCGCCCATGACGTTGAGCTTCTCCAGGGGGATGCCGAGCTCGCGGTAGGACGGGATCACCTGCGCGGCGAACGCCTCGTTGATCTCGACCAGGTCCACGTCGGAGATGGTCATCCCGGCCCGCTTCAGCGCCTGCCGGGACGCCTCCACCGGTCCGAGGCCCATGATCTCGGGGGAGAGGGCGGACACGCCGGTGGAGACGATTCGCGCCAGCGGGGTGATGCCGAGCTCCCGTGCCCGGACGTCGCTCATGATCACCACCGCGGCGGCGCCGTCGTTGAGCGGGCAGCAGTTGCCGGCGGTGACCCGGCCGTCCGGCCGGAACGCGGGCTGGAGCTGGGACACCTTCTCCAGGGTCGTGCCGCGCCGCGGCCCGTCGTCGGCGCTCACCACGGTGCCGTCCGGGGTGGTGACCGGGGTGATCTCCCGCTGCCAGAAGCCGGCGTCGAGGGCCTTCTCGGCCAGGTTCTGGGAGCGCACGCCGAACTCGTCCATCTCCCGGCGGGTGATGCCGTGGTACTCGGCGACGTTCTCGGCGGTCTGCCCCATGGCGATGTAGATGTCGGGCAGCTCGCCGTCCTCCCGGGGGTCGTGCCACGGCTCGGCGCCGCCGGCCGCGCGCCGCCGGGTGCGTTCCCGCGCCTTGTCGAACTTCGGGTTCTGCCAGCCGCCGCCGACCAGCGCCGCCGCCTCCGGCGGCAGCGAGTCGGAGTTGCCCCGGACGTACCGCGACACGCACTCCACCCCGGCGGAGACGAAGACGTGGCCCTCGCCCGCCTTGATCGCGTGGAACGCCATCCGGGTGGTCTGCAGCGACGAGGCGCAGTAGCGGGTGACGGTGCAGCCGGGGACGGTGTCGAGGCCGAGCATGACGGCCACCACCCGGGCCATGTTGAACCCCTGCTCGCCGCCGGGCAGGCCGCAGCCGAGGTAGAGGTCGTCGATGGTGGTCGGGTCGAGCTGGGGCACCTTGTCCAGCGCGGCCCGCACGATGGTGGCGGCGAGGTCGTCGGGGCGGACGTCCTTCAGGGAGCCCTTGTGGGCCCGCCCGATGGGCGAGCGGGCGGTGGCGACGATGACGGCTTCCGGCACGCCTCCAGGCTAACCGGGCGGTAGCCGACGCCCGACCGGCGGGCTCGCCGGCCGCGGTCAGCGCGAGTGGGGCCGGGACTGGACGGCGGCGGCGACGGCCGGGTACAGCGCATGGGCCCAGACGCGGTAGCCGTCCGCGGACGGGTGGAACCCGTCGAAGCAGAGCGCGCCGGGGTCGGCCCGGAACACCGGGCCGGTCTCCGCGGCCAGGTCCACGACGTGCGCACCGGCCGCGCGCGCGGCCCTCGCCTGGGCCGCCGCGATCCGCCGGCCCGACCAGCCCAGGAGGTGGCGCAGCGGGGAGGCGAACGCCCGCAACGCCCCCAGGTCCGGGCAGGTACCCACGACCACCTCGACGCCGGCCTGACGCAGGCGGCGCACCGCGGCGGCGAGGTGGTCGGCGGCGCGCTCCGGGTCGCCGAAGCGGGTGGCGTCGCCGGCACCGACCAGGATCACCGCGATGTCGGGGACCGGGCCGATCAGCGCACGGGAGACCTGCGGTGCCAGGTCCGCCGAGCGGGAGCCCGCCACCGCCGTGCTCGACAGCTCCACGCGACGGTCGCTGCTGGCCAGCAGCTGCGCCAGCTGCCCGCCCACGCTGTCGCCGGAGGCCTCCACCCCCACCCCGAGCGCGGTGGCGTCGCCGAGCAGCACCAGCCGCAGCGGCCGCGCCGACGGCGGACCGACGCTCGCGCGGACCGCCAGGTCGAGCGTCGGGCGGGCGTACCGGTGCAACCGGGCGGCGACGACCTGGCCTGCCAGCAGCGCCGCACCGCCGATCACCGCGGACCCCGCGACGAGCGCGGCGGTGCGGCGCAGCCGGTGGCCCAGGTCCGTCCGGTTCATCGTGGCTCCAACTGCTCCTGTGCGCTGGCCCCGCCGTCGGCCTCGGTCGGGCCCGCGGTGTCCGTGCGACCGGTGGGCGCCATGATCTCACTGTCGTCCGGTCCGCGCTGGCGCACCATCTCCAGCACGCGGCGCACCAGCATCGACCCGGTGGGCCGCCGCAGCAGCGCCCACCGCCCACCCGGGCCGCGCCGGTCGCCGGCCACGGAGGTGGCGCTGACCTCGGTGCCGGCGTGCCGGGACGCCTCGGCCGCGGCGCGGGGCAGCGACCGCACCTTCTGCGCGGGCAGCACCGCCGGGTCGACCGCGCCGAGAGCGGCCAGCGCGGTCGGCAGCATGACCGCGGCGGCCGCGGCGTAACCATCGGCCGACGGGTGGAACCGGTCGAAGCTGAACATGCGGGCCGGCTCGGCCGCGAACCTGGGCCCGAGCAGGTCACCCAGGGACACCGTCCACGCGCCGGCCTCCACCGCCGCGACGGTCTGGGCGGCGGCCAGCCGGCGGCTCCAGTGGCCGGCGATCCACCGCAGCGGCGGCCGGATCGGCCGGATCGTGCCCAGGTCGGGGCACGTCCCCACCACGACCTGCGCGCCGGCCTCCCGCAGCTGCCGGACCGCCCGCGCCAGGTGGCGTACGGCCGCGGCCCGGTTGGCCCGGTGGGTGATGTCGTTGCCACCCACCACGATCACGGCCAGGTCCGGGGACAGCTCCAGGGCGGCCTCGACCTGCGGCGCCAACCGGCTCGAGGTGGCGCCGACCACGGCCAGGCAGTGGAGCTGCACCGGACGCCCCAGCCGGCGGGATATGCCCGTGGCCAGCAGTGCTCCCGGGGTCTGGCGGGGCTTGTGGACCCCGTACCCGGCGGCCGACGAGTCGCCGAGCATCGCCAGCACCAGCGGGGGCCGCCCGCGCGGACCCCCGTATAAGCCGCTGGCCCGCGGCGGCGGCGCCTCGGCGCGTGGGATGTCGCGACGCGCCTGGCGCACCTGCGCGGCCAGGAGACCGGCACCGGCCACTGCGGTGCTGACCGTCACCGCAGCAGCGTAACGGAGCAGCCGACCCACCGGTACCAGCTCTGCGTTTCCCACGACGTGAGGTTAGCCCGCCGCGACGGGCCGCTGCACAGGCGGCGACCGGCGGGTGTACCGAGGGCCACTCCCACGCGCCGCGGCGGCGGCCGCCGGGCGCTTCCGGTGACGACCGCTGCGTGCGGCGACGGCGACGGGCGGGCGTTTCCGGCGACGACCGCCACGCGGCGCGCCGGTGAACCGGCGGGGTACGGCGGCGACGGCGCGGGCGGCGCTGTCGGCCACGTGGGTGGCCGGATGGGCGGCACTGCGGGCTCGCACGGGTCGGCCTGGCGGGTCGTCCGGCGATACGCTGCCAGGGTGCGCTACTACGACAACGTCGTCGAGCTCATCGGCAACACCCCGCTGGTGAAGCTGAACCGGGTCACCGAGGGGATACCGGCCCTCGTGCTGGCCAAGGTCGAGTACTTCAACCCCGGTGGCTCGGTCAAGGACCGGATCGCCCTGAAGATGATCGAAGCCGCCGAACGCGAGGGACTCCTGCGTCCCGGCGGCACGATCGTGGAACCCACCAGCGGCAACACCGGGGTGGGCCTGGCGCTGGTGGCGCAGATGCGCGGGTACCGGTGCGTCTTCGTCTGCCCGGACAAGGTCAGCGAGGACAAGCTGAACGTCCTGCGCGCCTACGGCGCCGAGGTGGTGGTGTGCCCCACCGCGGTGGCTCCCGACGACCCGCGCTCGTACTACTCGGTCTCCGACCGGCTGGCCCGGGAGATCCCGGGGGCGTGGAAGCCGAACCAGTACGCCAACCCGAACAACCCGGCGTCCCACTACGAGTCCACCGGACCGGAGCTGTGGGAGCAGACCGAGGGGCGGATCACCCATTTCGTCGCGGGCGTGGGCACCGGCGGCACGATCAGCGGCACCGGCCGGTACCTCAAGGAGGTCTCCGGCGGCCGGGTACGCGTCATCGGCGCCGATCCGGAGGGCTCGGTCTACTCCGGAGGGACCGGCCGTCCGTACCTCGTCGAAGGGGTGGGGGAGGACTTCTGGCCGGAGACGTACGACCGGACCATCTGCGACGAGATCATCGAAGTGACCGACCGGGAGTCGTTCGCCATGACCCGCCGCCTCGCCCGCGAGGAGGGGCTGCTGGTCGGCGGCTCCTGCGGCATGGCGGTGGTGGCGGCGCTGAAGGTGGCCGCCGCCGCGTCACCCGACGACGTGGTCGTGGTCCTGCTGCCCGACGGTGGCCGTGGCTACCTGTCGAAGATCTTCAACGACGAGTGGATGAGCCGGTACGGGTTCCTGTCCAGCCCCGGTGAGACCGTCGCGGACATCCTCGCCGGCAAGCAGGGGACGCTGCCGCCGCTGGTACACACCCATCCCAGCGAGACGGTGCGGGAGGCGATCGACGTCATGCGCGAGTACGGCGTGTCGCAGCTGCCCGTGCTCAAGGCCGAGCCCCCGGTGGTCACCGGCGAGGTGGTCGGGTCCATCTCCGAGCGGGCGCTGCTGGACGCCCTGTTCCGCGACGGCGCCAACCTCCACGACATGGTGGAGGCCCACATGGACCCGCCGCTGCCGGTCATCGGTGGGGGTCAGCCGGTCTCCGAGGCGGTCGCGCTGCTGGCCAAGCACGACGCCGCCATGGTGCTCATCGACGGCAAGCCGGCCGGGGTGATCACGCGGCAGGACCTGCTCGGTCACGTGCCGAGCTGACGCGCGGCCGTGCTCCCTCGGCCGGCAGCGCCGCGGGCCGGCAGCGCGGTCCGGGCACGCGTCGTCGACGGCGTCAGCAGCCCGGTGGCCCGCGGGCCGCGGCGGCCCGGTCACAGCTCCGCGAGCGTCGTGATGACGTCAACGAACGCGTTGCGCCGCAGCACGGTCACCGGCAGGTCCCGGCCGATCGCGCCGGCTCCCAGCATGAGCCGCTGGAGCGCCTGGACGTTCTGGGTCGGCTGGCGTCCGGCGGACACGATGATGTCGTCCAGGTGGATGCCGGCGGTCGCGGCCGGGCTGCCCGGCACCACCTCGACCACCCGCAGCCCGTTGCGCTGGCCCAGTCGCCGGGCGACGGGCGGGGGCAGCGGCACCGGGACGGCGCCGACGCCGAGCCAGGCCCGCCGGACCCGGCCGTGGCTGATCAGCTCGCCGATGATGATCCGCGTCGTCGAGTTGACCGGGACCGCCAGGCCCAGGCCGTAGCCGGCCACGGCGGTGTTGACGCCCACCACCTGGCCGGAGGAGTCGACCAGAGCGCCACCGGAGTTGCCGGGGTTGAGAGCGGCGTCGGTCTGGATGACGTTGTCGATCAGCCGCAACCGCCGGCCGTCGTGCGCCGGCAGGGACCGCCCGAGGCCTGACACCACTCCGGCGGTGACCGACCCGGCCAGCCCCAGCGGGTTGCCCAGCGCGACCACCAGCTGCCCGACCTGCAGGCGGTCGGCGTCGCCGAGCGGAGCCGGCGGGCCGCCGGCGGCGCGCACCCGCAGTACCGCGAGGTCCGACAGGGGGTCGGCACCGACCACGTCGAAGCGGGTCGCCTCGCCGTCGCTGAAGGTGGCGCCGCCGCCGGCGACCCCGGCGACGACGTGAGCGCTGGTCAGCAGCAGACCGTCGGCGGTGAACACGATCGCCGAGCCGGCGCCCGCACCGCGTCGGCTGCGTACCGTGAGCGCCACCACAGATGGGAGCACCCGGGTGGCCACCGCGGTCACAATTCGGCTGTATGCGTCGAGCGCCTCTCGCTCGCGGTCGGGGACGTCCATGTCCGCGACAACGCGCGGGCCGGTCCGGGCATGCCGGACGTCCGCTTAGCGCGAACGCGCAAGACCTCTCAAAAGGTGCGGCACCCGCTCGCGGGTACGCCCGTTGAGCAGGTTGCGGAGAGCTAGGGGTCTGTCCGCATGGGGGTGATCCGATCATGGGAGAAGGGACGCCGGCACGGTCAGAGATCATCGATCCGCTGCTGTGGCGTGACGCGCAACTCATGCTGGGGAGGCATGCGGAGCCCGGATACGACGACCGGTGCGTGTGGTGCGGCTTCCGGTGGCCGTGCCCGGCGCGGCGGCTGGCCGAGCGCGCGCTCAGGGCAGCGTGCCGGCCGCACCGGGGGGTGAATGGGCACAGGACCGACAGCTACCGACCCGAGGCGTCAGAGCCGGACGGGTACCGGCCGGACGTGTCCGAGCGCGCCGGACACGGGCCCGAGGTCCCGGGGTCCGAGACGTACCGCCGCGAGGGGGACGCCTACCGGTCCGCGGAGGACGCCCACCGGTCCGATGCGGACCTCTACCGGCCCGGGGAGGACCCGTACCGGACCGGGACCGACGCGTACCGGACCCACGAGACGTACCGCACCGAGGAGGCGTACCGCACCGACGGCCACGACCAGGGTGCCGACGGCGGTCGCCGGCGTCGCGACGAGCGCGAGGCTGCCGGGATGGTGAGCGGGGGCGACGCCGGTGAGGCGGGGTGGAACGAGCCGGGGCGCGGTGCCGGCGGCGACCCGCATCCCGTCCGGTGGCGGGCACCACGGCCGGCGGGCTGGAGCGACACGCGGCCCGACGGCTGGGACGAGGAACGGTCGCGCGCCTGGGCGCGGACACTACCGGCGGGATGGAACGACGTCGATACGAATGGTCGTGCGGGCCCCACGGACGGCGCCGGCGCGGTCGGCTCGCCGGTGAGCGTACCGGCGGCCCGCGACGCCGATCAGGAGCATCTGGTCGGCTCGGGGTGACCCGCGGGAGCGCCGCCGCTGGCGTCCGGTCCCCGGACCAGCGTCCGGGCACGGGCGACCCCCGGGGTTCCGCACGCCAGTGGCGCGCGGCACCGGCTGGACAAGGTCCGGTGCCCCGGGGGCCGGGTGTCTGCCTGGGATTCGCCGCGTCGCCGTCACGCGGTCCCGGCACGATGTCCGAGGGAACGGCGACTAGCGGACAGCCACCTCACGAGTCCTACAGCTGTACAACCTCGGACCACCTCCTCTCCCGTGTAGGCCCAACCTAGCCGGGTGGGGCAGGGCGGGCAAGCAGGTTGCGGGCGCGGACCGGACCACCCGGCCCGCCCGCGGGAGACGGCGGCGCGGCGGCATCCCGGGCCTCCTCGGCCTCCTGCAGCAGCTCCTCGCGCCACAGCCGGCGCATCTCCGGGCAGGTGCGCAGCAGCTCCGGCAGCGGCCCGGTGCCGACGACGTACCCGCGGTCGAGCACGACCACCTGGTCGGCCCGCTCCAGCGCCGCCTTCCGGTGCGAGACCACCAGCAGCGTGCCCGGCCCGGTCCCGCTCGCGGCGGCGCCCGCGATCCGGTCCCACAACAGCTTCTCGGTGGTGACGTCCAAAGCGGAGGAGAGGTCGTCCACGACCAGCAGGTCGGGTCGCCGCACCAACGCCCGGGCGGCGGTCGCCCGTTGCACCTGGCCACCCGACAGCCGGACCCCGCGCGGACCCACCACGGTGGACAGCCCGTCGGGCATCGCCGCCAGGTCCTCGTCCAGGGCGGCCAGCTCGATGGCGTGGCGCAACGCCTCGTCGTCCACCGGCCAGCCCAGCAGCAGGTTCTCCCGCAGCGACTCGGAGAACAGCCGCGGCACCTGGCCCGCGTAGGCCGCACGGTCCGGCACCAGGAACGTGCCGGGGTCCTCCACCACCCGGCCGTTCCAGCGGATCGTCCCGCCGGCGGCGGGCAGGAGCCCCAGCAGACCGCGCACGAGCGTGGTCTTCCCGGCGCCGACCGCCCCGGTGACGACGGTGAACGAGCCGCGCTCCAGGCGCAGCGAGACGTCGGTCACGCCGGGCGTCCCGTCGGGGTGGAGCACCGTGAGGCGCTCCACCTCCAGCACGCGCAGGGGATCGTCGCGCACCGGCCGGGTTGCCCGGTCGGGCGGCGGCGCACCCCGGAACCACAGCGGCGTGGGTCGGGACAGGTGGTCGGCGTTCTCGTGCGTGGCCATCAGCCGCGTCAGCCGCTGGGTGGCGACCGCGGCCTGCGGCACCCGGTACAGCATCCGTCCCAGGAACCGCGGCAGCATGGTCAGCCATCCGATGTAGCTGGTGAACAGGGCGAAGTCGCCGACGGTGAAGTCGCCGGTGCGCATCGCCGAGGCGGCCAGCAGCAGCACCAGGCCGATGCTCACCTCGATCGACGCCCCGGTGACGGTGTCGACCATGTCCATGGCCAGCCGGTCCTTCACCGCCGCCGCCCGCCGTCGCCGGTTGTGCTCGCGCAGGCGCTGCAGCAGCGCCGCCTCCGCCCCGGAGGTCTTGACCGCGAGCACGCTGGCGAACATGTCGCCGATGAACGCGGTGACCACCGCACCCAGCTGGCGGGCGCGCGCGTGCACCCGGCGGATCACGCCGCTGAGCAGCCGGGTGAGGATCAGCACGCCGGTCAGCGGCAGTGCCAGCACCAGCGTCACCACCGGGTCGATCGACGCCATGATCACGAACGCGCCGGTGCCGAACGCGACCGCACCGGTGAGGTCGACCAGGCTGTCGCTGAGGATCTGCAGGTCCCGCACGTCATCGCGCAGTCGGGCGACGGCCTCGCCGGAGGAGTGGGGCAGCCGGGTGGCGGCCGGGCCGCGGGCGGTCAGCACCGACCGGAGGATGTTCGCGCGCAGGGTGGTCTCCCCACCCTGCCACCAGTACGGCCACAGGCTGATCGCGACCACGAAGATCGCACCGCGGACCGCCTCGGCCGCCACGAACCCCGCGCACAGCCACAGCGCCGCGTCCAGGCCGGCCGGCCGGTTCCCGCTGAGCACGTCGAACAGGACCTTGAGCACCAGGCCGGAGGCGAGCGGGGCGACCCAGAACAGCGCCCACAGGCAGCCGCCGAGCACGTACCTGCCGGGTGCGACGCGGATCAGGCGGCGCACCACCAGCCACACCTGCGAGCGGGTGGTCCCGGGCGCGCGGTGCGTCGCCTGCGGGCGGCTCATCGCGCCACTCCGGCCGCGTCCAGCAGCCGCCCGAACCGGCTGTCCGGGTCGGCGGCGAGCGTCGCCCGCGGCCCGTACTCCACCACCCGGCCGCCCTCGACCACCGCGATCTGGTCCACACGGGACAGCGACGACAGCCGGTGGGCGATCAGCACGCCGGTCCGGCGGTGCAGCAACCTGCCCACCGCGGCCTCGACCCGCTCCTCGGTGGCCGGGTCCAGTCGGCTGGAGGCCTCGTCCAGTACCACCAGCCCCGGGTCGGTGAGGAATGCCCGGGCGAACGCGAGCAGCTGCGCCTGGCCGGCGGAGACCCCGCCACCCTGCGGGCCCAGCTCGGTGTCCAGACCGTCGGGCAGCCCGGCCAGCCACGCACCCAGGCCCACCTCCTCCAGTACCTCCCGCAGGCGCGCGTCGTCGGCCAGGCCCGGCCGGAACAGGGTGAGGTTGTCCCGCACGCTGGCGGCGAACAACTGCACGTCCTGGGTCACCACCGCGATCCGGCGGCGGAGGGAGGTCGGGTCCGCCTCGCGCAGGTCGACCCCGCCCACGCGGACCGTGCCCGCGGTCGGGTCGTACAGCCGCAGCACCATCCGCGCGATGGTGGTCTTGCCGCTGCCGGTGCGGCTCACCAGGCCGAGGGTCTCGCCGGGAGCGAGCCGCAGGGTGACATCGGACAGCACCGGCTCGTCGTCGTCGGGGTAGGCGAAGCTCACCCGGTCCAGCTCCAGGCTGAGCGGTCCGTGCTCGGGAAGCCGCCGGGGCCGGGCCGCGACCGTCAGGCTCGGTCGCTGCGACAGCAGCTCGCCCACCCGCGCGACCGCGGCCAGCGCCCGCTGGTACTGCGGCAGCTGGTCGATGAGCCGCTCGAACGGGGTGCGGATCATCTGGGTGTACTGGAACAGCAGCACCGCGGTGCCGACCGTGAGCGCGCCCGACCGCTGGGTCCACGCCGCCAGCCCGAGCACCACCGCGGTCCCGGCCGCGAACGCCACCGTGGTGCCCGCGAACAGGCCGCCGCCGACCTGTTCCGCCCGCAGGTTGGCGCGGTAGACCTCGGCGCTGGTGGCGTGGAAGCGGTTGACCGTGTGGTGGCCGGCGCCGTTGGCGCGGATGTCCTCGGCTCCGGCGAGCCGCTCCTCCAGAAACCCGTAGAGTGCGGCGAACCGCTGGCGCTCCCGGGTCATCGCCGGCACCGCCAGTCGCTGGGCCCGGGCCATCCCGTACCCGACCAGCGCGCAGTAGGCGAGCAGGACGGTGCCGATGCGCGGGTCGACGGCGAACACCACGACGATCACACCGGCCAGCAGCAGCAGGCTGGCGACGACGTCGAGCAGGAACGACACGATGAACTCGGCCAGCGCGACCACGTCCCCGTCGACCCGTTCGATCATCTCGCCGGGGGTGCGCTGGCCGTGGTAGGCCATGTCCAGCCCGAGCGCGTGCTCGGCCAGGGCCTCCCGCAGGCGGTTGGTGCCGTCCCACGCCAGCCGGCTGGCCAGCCACGCGGTGAGCATCCGGGCGAGCTGGCCGGAGACCGCGAGCCCGAGGTACCCGAGGGCGATCATCACCAGGCCCTGGATGCTCGCGCCCTCGATCGCGCCGTCGACGAACCGCCGGGTCAGCTGCGGCGCCAGCAGGGGCAGGACGGTGGCCGCCACCACCGCGGCGGCGAGAAGGACGGCGTCACGCCGTCCCGGCGCGAGCTGGCGCAGGACGGTACGGCGGACGGAGGAGGAGGCGGCCATGGCGGAGCCATGACACTACGGATGCCGCGGACCGGCGGCAACGCGTTTTCCGGCGCCCGCGGGAGGCGGCGAGCTCGGTGAACGGGTCCTCCCAGCGCCGCCGCACGGCGGGTGTCGAGCAGCGCCGGGCGTCCCGGCGGACCGCCGCTCCCATCGCCGTGCGTCGATCAGGGTCCGTGTCGTGAGCGCCGGTCGCGTGGACGCGACGCCGCTGCCACCACCGCAGGCTCCCGGGCCGCCGCCGCGGAACCGGCGCGCCGGACGACCCGGACGGTCCCGAATGGACTCATCCGGCGGCGCCCGACCGCTACCCGCCCGTCCTGGCCACGCCGATCGGGCAGGTCATGCCGTTGGGTCCGGTGTGGCAGTACCCGCCCGGGTTCTTGTGCAGGTACTGCTGGTGGTACTCCTCGGCGTAGTAGAACCGGTCCAGCCTGCCGATCTCGGTGGTGATCTCCCCGTACCCGGCCCTCGCGACCACCGGCGCGAACGCGTCCCGGGACGCGCGGGCGGCCGCCAGCTGCGCGTCGTCGGTCGCGTAGATCACCGAGCGGTACTGCGTGCCGACGTCGTTGCCCTGCCGCATGCCCTGGGTCGGGTCGTGGTTCTCCCAGAACGCCTTGAGCAGCTGCTCGTACCCGACCCGGACGGGATCGAAGACCACCTGCACCACCTCGGCGTGCCCGGTCAGCCCGGTGCACACCTCCTCGTACGTCGGGTTCGGGGTGATGCCGCCGGCGTACCCGGCGGCGGTCGAGTACACCCCGTCCATCCGCCAGAACAGCTGCTCGGCTCCCCAGAAGCACCCCATGCCGAACACCGCCACCTTCAGCCCCTCCGGCCACGGGCCCTGCATGGGCGTGCCCAGCACGGCGTGCCGCTCCGGCACCGGCATCGGGGTGTCGCGCCCCGGCAGCGCCTCCTGGGGCGTGGGCAGGGTCAGCTTCGCGGCTGGTCCGAACATTCCCCAATTATGTCGCCGGGTCGGGTTCGCGACCATCGAGCGCGGCGGCGATCCGGTCCCGGTACGAGACCGCCTCCGCCTCGTCGGCGTACCGGCGCCGCGGCCACAGGAAGCCGCGCAGGCCGTCGCCCCGGGTCCGCGGGATCACGTGCGTGTGCAGGTGGGGCACGGACTGGGAGACCCGGTTGTTGATCGCGACGAACGTACCGCCGGCCCCCAGGCCGGACTCCACCGCCGCCGCCAGCCGCCGCACCTGGCCGAAGTAGGCGCCGAGCCGCTCCGGCGGCAGGTCCACCAGCGTCTCCACGTGGTCGCGGGGGACCACCAGCACGTGGCCCTTGAACACCGGCCGGATGTCGAGGAACGCGACCGCGTCGGGGTGGTCGAGCACCACGTACCCGTCGCCCGACCCGGACACGATCGCGCAGAAGGGGCAGCCGTCCACGGGCCCGACCCTAGTGGAGGATCGCCGGGCCCGGCGAGGTCTACGATCGGCGGGTGAGCTCGCACGGCTTCGACACCAGGGCCATCCACGCCGGGCAGGACCCGGAGCCGCGGACCGGCGCGGTGGTGCCACCGATCTTCCAGACCTCCACGTACGCCCAGCCGGAGGTCGGCGCACCCCGGCTGGGGTACGAGTACAGCCGGACGCGCAACCCCACCCGGGACGCGCTGCAGGAGTGCCTGGCCTCCCTGGAGGGCGGGGCCCGCGCGCTGGCGTTCGCCAGCGGCCTGGCCGCGGAGGACACGCTGCTGCGGACGGTGTGCCGGCCGGGCGACCACGTGGTGATCCCCGACGACGCGTACGGCGGGACCTACCGCCTGTTCGCGAAGGTCGCGCAGAGGTGGGGCCTGGAGTGGAGCGCCGCGAGCGTGACCGACCCGGACGCGGTCGCGGCGGCCATGCGGCCCACCACCCGGCTGGTCTGGGTCGAGACCCCGACCAACCCGCTGCTGGGGATCGCGGACATCGCGGCGCTCGCGGAGGTGGCCCACGCCTGCGGCGCCCTGCTCGTCGTCGACAACACCTTCGCCTCGCCGTACCTGCAGCAGCCGCTGGCGCTCGGCGCGGACGTCGTGGTGCACTCCACCACCAAGTACCTGGGCGGCCACTCCGACGTCGTGGGCGGCGCACTCGTCGTCTCCGACCCGGGCCTGGGGGAGGAGCTGGCGTTCCACCAGAACGCGATGGGCGCGGTCGCCGGCCCGTTCGACGCCTGGCTCACCCTGCGCGGCATCCGCACCCTGGGGGTGCGGATGGAGCGGCACTGCGACAACGCGGAACGGGTCGCGGAGTTCCTCGCCGGGCACCCGGCGGTGACCCGGGTGCTCTACCCGGGCCTGCCCGACCATCCGGGCCACAAGACCGCCGCGGCCCAGATGCGCCGGTTCGGCGGCATGGTGTCGTTCCGGGTCGCGGGCGGCGAGCCGGCAGCGGTGGCGGTCTGCAACCGGGCCCGCCTGTTCACGCTCGCGGAGTCGCTGGGCGGGGTGGAGTCGCTGATCGAGCATCCCGGCCGGATGACGCACGCCTCCGTGGCCGGCTCGCCGCTGGAGGTGCCGGGTGACCTGGTGCGCCTGTCGGTCGGGATCGAGACGATCGACGACCTGCTCGCCGACCTGGACCAGGCGCTGGCCGCGGCGGTGGACCAGGGCGGTACGCGGGTGCCACGCTGACGGTCGGATCGGGAGGGACCCGTGGAACGTTCCGGCTGGGTGGGGGCGACCGCGAAGGAGATCGCCCGCGCGGTGCGCCGCGGTGACGTGTCGGCCACCCAGGTGGTGGCCGACCACCTGGACCACATCCGCGCCCACGAGCGCACCCTGGGCGCGCTGCGCAGGGTGCGGGACGTGGAGGCGCTGGCCGAGGCCGAGCAGGTCGACCAGCAGGAGGACCTGTCCGGGGCCTGGCTGGCCGGCGTGCCGGTCGTGGTCAAGGAGCACGCCGCCGTGGCCGGGCTACCGGTCTGGCACGGGTCGGCCGCCGCCCGGACGGCGGTGGCCGAGGCCGACCACGAGGTGGTCCGTCGGCTGCGCGGCGCCGGCGCGGTGGTGGTTGGACTGTCCCGCATGCCGGAGCTGGGCCTGTGGGCCACCACGGACGACGCCAGCGCGGTGACCCGCAACCCGTGGCATCCCGGGCGGACCCCGGGCGGCTCGTCCGGCGGCGCGGCCGCCGCGGTCGCCGCGGGCCTGGTACCCCTCGCCCACGGCACCGACGGCCTGGGTTCGGTGCGCATCCCGGCCGCCTGCTGCGGCCTGGTGGGCCTCAAGCCGGGTCGGGGCAGCGTGCCCCGTGACCTGGGTGCGGGTGACTGGTTCGGTCTGGTCGAGCACGGTGTCCTGGCCACCACGGTCGCCGACGCCGTGGTCGGTTTCGCGGTGCTGGCCGGGAAGCGGCCGACCGCGCTGGCCGGGCCGGGCCGGCTGCGCGTGGCGGTGTCGGTGCGCGGTCCCACCGGCCTGCCCCCGGACAAGCCGAACCGGCAGGCCGTCACCGTCGCCGGCCGCGCCCTGGTGGCGGCGGGGCACGACCTGGTCCGGGCGGACCCCGCGTACCCGGTGTGGCTGAGCCCGGTCGGTCTGGCGACCTGGCTCGCCGGCGCGTACGTGGTCGCCGAGGAGCTCGGCCTGGCGCGGGAGGCGATGCAGCCGCGCACCCGCCGACACGCCGCGCTCGGTCGGCTGGCGTGGCGCTGGGGGCTGGTCCGGCAGGCCGACCGCGACCGGTGGCGGGAGCGTTGCCTGGCCTTCTTCGACCGCTACGACGTCCTGATGACGCCCGCACTGGCGGCCGCACCGCCCCGGGCGATCGCCTGGCACCGCCGGCCCTGGGCCGCCAACCTCGTGGCCAACGTCAGGTACGCCCCGTACGCGGCGCCGTGGAACGTGGCCGGCCTGCCCGCCCTCGTGGTCCCGGTGGGCACCCGCCCCGACGGCCTGCCGCTGGGGGTCCAGCTGGTCGGCCGACCCGGGGCGGAGCTGCTGCTGCTCGCGGTCGCCGGCCAGCTGGAGCAGCAGCTGCCGTGGCGCCGCCACGCCCCCGGCTGGCCGCGGTGGTCACCGGCGTGAGGCGCACCTGGCGGTCGTGCCGGACGCGGCCGACGGGCGGGGAAACGGACCGTCACGAGAAGGGGCGGACGGTCATGAGGACCACGATCGCGGCGTAGGTCAGCACCAGCAGCCAGCCGGCACCGGTGATCCGGGCGGCGATCCGGTCCAGGCGGAGCCGGCGCGCCTCCTCCCGTCCCGCGTCCGCCCGCGGCGTCGCCGAGGCCTGCGGCCCGGTGTCCCCCTCCGGTCCGGCGTCGCCGTCCGGGCGGATGTCCGGCCCGGGGGCGGGGCCGTCCGCCGGCCCGGGCGAGGCGGCGATGGCCGCCGCCCGGCGCAGCGCCGGTACCAGGTAACCCCAGGTCAGGCCCAACGCCACCACGACCAGCGTGGCGGAGATGAGCACCCACGGGGTGGTCATCGTCCACCGGTCGCCGGTGAGCACGGTCGCCACGCCCAGCAGTGCCACGACCACCGACCCGGCGCCGAACAGCGCCGCCTGGTTGGCGGCCAGCCGCACCACCCGGGGCTCACGGCGCGCGACCGCCCGCCGGGCCACCAGGGGCGCCGCCACCAGCGGCCCGACGACCAGCACGGCCAGCAGCACGTGCACGGCGTTGAGGAACGTGCTCACGGTCCACAGCGTAGGGGCTGGCGGGCCCGGTGGCGCGCCGGGCGCGCGGGACCCGCCGGGGGTCCTGCCGGGCACCCCGCGATGGCACGATCGGACCATGACGACCCTGGTCACCCTCGACGACGTGCGCCGCGCCCGCCACGAGCTGGCCGGCGTCGTCCGCACCACGCCCCTGGAACCGTGCCGGCCGCTGGCCGCCGCGCTCGGCGGCGACGCCTGGCTGAAGTGCGAGAACCTGCAGCGTGCCGGCTCCTACAAGGTGCGCGGGGCGTACGTACGGATCAGCCGGCTGTCCGAGGCGGAGCGTGCAAAGGGGGTGGTCGCCGCCAGTGCCGGCAACCACGCCCAGGGCGTGGCGCTGGCCGCCCGGCTGTGCGGGACCGCCGCCACGGTCTTCATGCCCGCCGGCGCGGCCCTGCCCAAGGTGGCGGCCACCAAGGGGTACGGGGCGACGGTGGAGCTGGGCAGCCGAACCGTCGACGAGGCCCTGGTCGCGGCGCGACAGTACGCCGAGCGCGTGGGCGCGGTGTTCATCCACCCCTTCGACCATCCGGACGTCATCGCCGGTCAGGGCACCGTGGGTCTGGAGATCCTGGAGCAGTGCCCGGACGTCGCCACGATCATCACCGGGGTCGGCGGGGGCGGCCTGGTGTCGGGCATCGCCGTGGCGGCCAAGGCGCTGCGACCGCAGGTGCGGGTGATCGGGGTCCAGGCGGCCGGGGCGGCGGCGTTCCCACCCTCGTTGCGCGCCGGCCGACCGGTACGCCTGCCGTCGTACGCCACCATCGCCGACGGCATCGCCGTCGGGCGCCCGGGGGACCTCACGTTCGCGCACGTGAGCAAGCTGGTCGACGACGTGGTGACGGTGACCGACGAGGACATCTCCCGGGCGCTGCTCATGCTGCTGGAGCGGATCAAGCTCGTGGTGGAGCCGGCGGGTGCGGTCGCGGTCGCGGCGCTGCTGTCCGGCGCGGTCCGGGCGAAGCCGCCGGTGGTCGCCGTCCTGTCCGGTGGCAACATCGACCCGTTGCTCATGCTGCGGGTCATCGAGCACGGTCTCGCCGCCGCCGGCCGGTTCCTGCGGTTCACCGTCCGGTGTGACGACCGGCCGGGCCAGCTCGCCGCCGTGCTCGCCATGATCGCCGAACACGGGGCGAACGTGGTGGACGTGGCCCACCAGCGCCACGACCCCCGGCTGGCCCTGGGCGAGGTGGAAGTGGCGTTGTCGGTGGAGACCCGCGGCGCCGCCCACTCCGACCAGCTGCTCGGGGCGCTCCGCGAGGCCGGCTACGAGGTCTCGCTGGCAACCGGACCGTGAGCGGGCGGGCCGTGAGCGGGCGGGCCGCCGGTCTCAGCCGCGGTACGGCTCCACGTTGGTGACCGTCACCTTGATCTCCGCCCCGCTGGGCGCGGTGTAGGTCACTGTCTGGCCGGGCCGCGCGCCCAGGATGGCGCGGCCCAGCGCCGACTCGGGACTGTAGACCGTCAGGTCGGTGGTGCCCGCCAGCTGCCTGGAGCCGAGCAGGAACGTCTCGGTGTCGTCGGTGTCGTCGTCGAAGTGGACCGTCACCACGGTGCCCGGCTCCACGGTGCCGTTGCTCGGCGGCTCGCCCACCCGGGCGTTGCGCAGCAGCTCCTGCAGGGCGCGGATGCGGGCCTCCTGCCGCCCCTGCTCCTCCTTGGCGGCGTGGTAGCCGCCGTTCTCCCGAAGGTCGCCCTCTTCCCTGCGGGCGTTGATCTCCGCCGCGAGCACCGGACGGTTCGCGATCAGCTCGTCGAGCTCTGCCCGGAGCCGGTCGAACGCCTCCTGGGTGAGCCAGGTGACCGGACCCTCGCTATCAGTTGACACCGACATCCTCCTCGATCGACGCAGGTCAGGTCGTAGGGCAAACCTCCAAGCTACCAGCAGCGGGTTACGGCGTCGGCGGTCGACGGTTGCGCACCCGCGGTGGTCACCCGGTCGGGCCGGCGGACGACACCCGCACCGGGCGGTGTGTGGTGTTCGTCTCTGGCCGCAGCGGCATGGTGACCGCCCGACCGACGTTGTCAGCGGTATCGGCGACAATGGGCCCGGTCCGACACCGGTGGTCGGTGTCCACGCGGGTGGCCCGTCGCGGGTCGCCCTTCGCCGGGCGGGCCCGACGTCGCCCGACGTCAACGCCTCACCGTCCGAGCCGGTCTGCGAAGGAGAGTCAGTGACCGAGCGGTTGCGCCTCATGGCGGTCCACGCGCACCCCGACGACGAGTCGAGCAAGGGTGCCGCGACCATGGCGAAGTACGTCGCGGAGGGCGTGTCGGTTCTGGTGGTGACCTGCACCGGGGGCGAACGCGGCAGCGTTCTCAACCCGAAGCTGGACCGGCCGGAGATCCGGGACAACATCGCCGATATCCGCCGGCAGGAGATGGCCGCGGCCAGGGCGATCCTCGGGGTCGATCAGGAGTGGCTCGGCTTCGTCGACTCGGGCCTGCCGGAGGGCGACCCTCCCCCGCCGCTGCCCTCGGGCTGCTTCGCCCGCCAGGACGTGGATGTGGCGGCGGAGGCCCTGGTCCGGGTGATGCGCAGGTTCCGCCCCCACGTCGTGACCACCTACGACGAGAGCGGCGGCTACCCCCACCCCGACCACGTCATGTGCCACAAGATCTCGGTGGCCGCCTTCGACGCCGCCGGTGACCCGGACCGGTACCCGCAGGCCGGCCCGCCGTGGCAGCCGCTGAAGCTCTACTACCACATGACCTTCACCAAGGCCCGGGTGCTGGCCCTACACCAGGCGATGATCGACGCCGGGCTGGAGTCCCCCTACCACGAGTGGCTCACCCGGTGGAGGGACCGCCCCGACCTGAGCCACCGCGTGACCACCCGGGTGCCCTGCGCCGAGTACTTCCCGGTCCGCGACGACGCGCTGCGGGCTCACGCCACCCAGGTGGACCCGGACGGCTTCTGGTTCCGGGTGCCGATGGAGATCCAGCAGCGGGTGTGGCCGACCGAGGACTACCAGCTGGCGAGGTCGCTGGTCGGGGAGGTGCCGACCGGCGGCGAGCTGGAGGACGACCTCTTCGCCGGGATCAGGGACTCGGTCCTGTCCCGCTGAGGCGGTCCCGGGTAGCCTGGCGGCGTGGTCATTGTCGAGCTGCTCGGGCAGGGCACGGTCGGTGTCGAGCTGCTCGCGCAGAACAACTTCGGGGACACGCGGTCGGGCAGCCTCGCCGGACCGGTCGGGGGGTTCATCATCGCCCTCCTTGCCGTGGTGACCGTCCTGCTGATCCGCGACATGAACGCCCGGCTGCGCCGCCTGCCCGACCGGTTCCCCGACCAGACCGAGCGGTCGGAACGAAACCGGGAAGAGTCTGACGGCGAGCCGTAAACTGGCCGAAAGTTCGCTGCCAGCCCTGTCGCCCCGGGCCGCGATGCCCTAGCCTTCCGCTAGACGGCCGATGACACGGCCGTCGATGGCCGGGGTCTCCGGCCGACGGTGGGAGGAACGACGCGTGACACGTGCCCAGACCGCGGTGATCGTCGCCGCCGCGGTCGCCACCCTGGTCGGGGTCGTCGCCGCACCGGTCCTGCCGGACTGGCGGGTGGTGCCGGCGGTCGCGGCGGCGGGTCTGGCGCAGCTGCTGGTCGTCCGGTTCCGTTCCCAGGCCGGCGTGTTCCACGCCGCCTGGGGTGAGGCCGCCCTCATCGTCGACCTCTACCTCGTCCCCGCCGGCTGGGTCCCGCTCACGTACCTGACCGGCACCGCGCTCGCGTTCGCCGTCCGCGCCGTGGTCCGCCGCCGGCCGGAGAACGTCTCGGTTCCCCGGGTGCTGGCCACCCTGACCCTCGCGGCCGCCACCGGGGCCGGCATCAGCGACGCGGTGGCCGACCCGTACGGCGGGCCGTTGACGGTCCAGGTGGTCGTCGGGCTCTTCCTGGGCGCGGTCGGATACCTGCTGGTGACCACCGGCGTGACCGCCGGCCTGGCCGCGATCCGGCAGGGCACCGCGTTCCGGCCGCTGTACGCGCAGGCCGTGCGGCGCAAGGTGCCGATGTTCACCGGGAACGTCGTGGTGGGGCTGCTCGTGGTCATCGCCACGGACATGGACTTCCGGTGGCTGGTGGGGCTGCCGTTGATCCTCACCCTCCTGCACGCCACGTACGCCAGCCGGCTGCGGGTGTGGGAGCACCGTCGCATGTGGCGCGCGTTCGCCGGCGCGACCAAGTCCCTCAACCAGTCGGAGGAGGCCGCGGTCGCGGTGGCGGGGGTGCGGGGCGCGCTCGAGGTGTTCGCGGTCGGCGGGGCCGAGATCGAGCTCAACGGCGCCGGCGGCCCCCGCCGCTGGGTCGGCGACCACAACGGCGTGGTGGCCACGGCACCGCCCCGGGGATCCGACGAACCGGTGGGCGTGGCGGTGCCGCTGCAGGTGGCCGGCGAGCGGATCGGGACCCTGCGGGTGCACTTCCCCAGCGACCTCGGACCCCGGCCGGCGGACGACGCCGCCCTGCAGGCGTACGCCGACGCCGTGGCGGCCGCCCTCCACGACACGGTCACCCACGCGGAGCTGCACGAGCTGCTCGCCCGCTCCGCCCACGACGCGCAGCACGACCCGCTGACCGGTCTTCTCAACCGGGCCACGCTCATGACCCGCGGCGAGACCGCCATCCAGCTGGTCCCGCACGCCCGGCCGGTGGCGCTGCTGCTGGTCAACATCGACCACTTCCGGGAGATCAACGACAATCTCGGCCACGCCGCCGGGGACGAGGTCCTGCGGGTGGCGGCGGCGCGGCTGCAGGCGGCGACCGGTCCGGGCGAGCTGCTGGCGAGGCTGGGTGGCGACGAGTTCGCGCTGCTGGTCACCGACTCGTGGACCGGCGACGGTGAGGCGGTCGAGCAAGCGCGGCGCCGGGGCCGCGAGCTCGTCGAGCGGCTGGCCGAGCCTCCCGCCGACATCAACGGCGTCCCGGTGTCCATCGCGGCCTCGGTCGGGGTGGTGGTGGCGCCGGCCGGCACCGCGGAGGTCAGCGAGCTGCTCCGCCGGGCGGACGCGGCGCTCGCCGAGGCCAAGCGCACCAGCGACCCGGTGGGCTGGTACGACGGCGACCGGGACGAGGGTCGGCCCGACCGGCCCGCGCTGCTGGCGGAGCTGCGGTCCGCCCTCGACCGCGACAACGAGCTGGTGCTCCTGCTCCAGCCGGTGGTCGACCTGCGCTCCGGCGTACCGCTGGCCGTGGAGGCCCTGGTCCGCTGGCGGCACCCCCGGCGCGGGGTGCTGGCCCCGGGCGACTTCATCCGCCTGGTGGAGCACAGCGACCTGCTCGGCAGGTTCACCGGGTACGTCATCGACCGCGCGCTGGCCGCGGCCGTCGCCCTTCCCCACGCCGGCGACCCGCTCCCGGTGGCGGTCAACCTCTCGCCCCGCAGCCTGCTCGACCCGCAGCTGCCCGCACAGATCGCCCGGCTGCTCCGCCGGCACGGGGTGCCCGGTCCGCGGCTCATCCTGGAGATCACCGAGGCCGTGATGAGCTCCGAGCCCACCGGTCTCGACGACGCCCTGACCAGGCTCCGCTCCCTGGGTGTCCGGCTGGCCGTGGACGACTTCGGCACCGGCCACGCCTCGCTGACCTTCATCACCCGGGTGGCGGTGGACGAGGTCAAGGTCGACCGCTCCCTGGTCGCGGACATGGTGCACTCGCCGCAGGCCGCGGCGATCGTGCGGACCACCGTCGGGCTCGGCCGGGACCTGGGCATGCGGGTGGTCGCCGAGGGCGTGGAGACGGCGGTGCAGCGGGAGATGCTCGTCCAGATCGGGTGCGAGGCCGCACAGGGCTTCCATTTCGCCGAGCCGGTGCCGGTCGAGCGGGCGGGTGACCTCCTGCGCGCGTGGCGCGCCCGGGCCGAGCAGACGCTGGTGGCGCCCTGCTCCGGCGGGTCGGCCGGGTCGGTCGTGGGCGACCACCGGTGACCCCGGGGCCGGGCCGGCGACCCGGACGAGCGGCGCCGACGTGCGCGACCACGCCGACGGCCGTCGCCATCCCGGCACCGTTCGCCCCACCGACGCCCCGGCTCGTCCACGTCCCCGTCCCGCGGATCCCCGGGCCGGAGGACGAGGACGGTCCCGGCGTGACGGACCCCGCGCACTGGCCCCGCTCCGCGTGAGAAGGTGGAGGGGTGAACCGGTTGGCGAGCGCCGTGTCACCGTACCTTCGCCAGCATGCGACCAACCCGGTCGACTGGTGGGAGTGGGGAGAGGAGGCGATGTCAGAGGCGGCGAGGCGGGACGTACCCCTGCTGATCTCGGTGGGGTACGCGTCCTGCCACTGGTTACGCCTCTGACGAGACGCTGGTGCCACGTGATGGCGCACGAGTCGTTCGAGGACCCGACCGTCGCCGAGCTGATCAACCGTGACTTCGTAGCGATCAAGGTCGACCGGGAGGAGAGGCCCGACGTCGACGCCGTGTACATGACCGCCACCCAGGCCATGACCGGCCAGGGCGGGTGGCCGATGACGGTGTTCGCGACCCCGGAGGGCGAGCCGTTCTTCTGCGGCACCTACTTCCCCCGCGACGAGTTCATCCGCGTGCTCCAAGCGGCCGCCACCGCGTGGCGGGAGCGCCGCGAGGACGTGCTGCGGCAGGGCACGGCGGTGGTGGAGGCGCTGTCGCAGCTGACCGCCCCGCGGGCCGGGGGCGCAACCGTGGGGCCGGCGGAGCTCCACGCCGCCGCCGAGCGCCTGGCCGCCGAGTTCGACCAGATCAACGGCGGCTTCGGAGGGGCGCCGAAGTTCCCGCCGCACATGTGCCTGCTGTTCCTGCTGCGGCACCACCAGCGCACCGGCCTGGCCACACCGCTGGAGATCGTCAGGCACACCTGTGAGCGGATGGCACGGGGAGGCATCTACGACCAGCTGGCCGGCGGTTTCGCCCGGTACGCCGTGGACGAGACCTGGACCGTGCCGCACTTCGAGAAGATGCTCTACGACAACGCGCTGCTGCTGCGGGTGTACGCGGAGCTGTGGCGGCTCACCGGCGACCCGCTCGCCGGCCGGGTGGCGGCCGAGACCGCCGGCTTCCTGCTGCGCGACCTCCGGCTGCCCGGGGGCGGGTTCGCCTCCGCGCTGGACGCGGACACCGAGGGTCGGGAGGGGGCCACGTACGTGTGGACCCCACGGCAGCTGCGGGAGGCGCTCGGGGACGAGGACGGCCGGTTCGCCGCGGACCTGTTCGGGGTCACCGAGGCGGGCACGTTCGAGGCGGGCACCAGCGTGCTGCGGCTGGCCCGGGACGTCGACGGTGC
>VSBZ01000198.1:0-5132 GCA_047459215.1 Micromonosporaceae bacterium
CGGTTTCACCGCGGTGCCGTTCGTGCTGAGCCTGTTCCTGCAGCAGGGACACGGGTACTCCGCCTTGGCGACCGGCCTGACGCTGACCCCGTTCGCCCTCGGGTCGGCGGTGGCCGCCGCCACCAGCGGCCGCGTCGTCACCCGGGTCGGGCGGCCACTGGTCGCCGCCGGCCTGGTGACGGTCGGAGTCGGCGTGGCGGCGACAGCCGTGGTCATTGAGCTCGTGCCGGTCCGGTTGGCGCCGTGGGCCGTGGCCCCGGCGCTGCTCCTGGCCGGTCTGGGCAGTGGCCTGGTGATCTCCCCCAACGTCACCCTCACCCTCAGCGAGGTGCCGGTGCGCCGGGGCGGCAGCGCCGCCGGGGTTCTCCAGACCGGCCAGCGGGTGGGCTCCGCGGCCGGGATCGCGCTGGCCGGTACGGTGCTGTTCGCCCGGCTCGGCGCCACCGGCAACTGGGGGTCCGCGTTCGGACACGCCATGATCGTTACCCTCATCCTGGTCGCCGCGGCGCTGATCACGGCGTTGACGGACATCGGCGCCACGCGGCGGGCCAGGTTCCGGTGACCGCGCCATACTGGTGGACCCGGCGATCTCCGCGGACCTCAGGTCGACGCGGACCTCAGGTCGACGTCGTCGCGGGCATCGCGGCAGGCTCGTGGATCTCCACGGTGCGCCGGACGACCCGGATGCCGGCGATCGCCGCGGCCACGAGCGCCACACATGCGGCGACCAGCAGCACGCTGGTGCCGGCGAGGACGGCGCGCAGGCGCTCGCCGTCCGCGGCGGTGGCGGACAGGTACCGCACGCCCGGGCCCGGGTCCGGTCCTCAGCCGACGCGCAGGACGTTGCCGAGGCCGAGCCGACGGTTGACCAGGTCACCTGTGACAACCGCGGCGGCGGCGAGGGTCACCAGGAGACCGGCCAAGATGAGCAGTGTGGTGGGTCCGACGGTCACCGGCGGCCGCACGCCGGCCGCGAACGCGTCCAACCCGAGCGCGGGTGCCAGCACGAGCGGGAGGACGGCTCCCACCGTGCCACCGACCACGATGGCGATTGCCACGGGTGGCAACAGCTCGGCGAGCAGGAGCGCGCGCGCCTGCCCGCCGGACATGCCGAGCGTGCGCAGGACCGACACCGTCCGCCCGCGCCGGGCCGCCTGGAGGATCACCTGTATGAGCAGTGCCAACACCGCGCCGACCGCGCAGGCCACCGTGGCGGCGACGAACACGATGGTCAGGCCGGCGTTGAACCCGGACGCCTCCAGCGTCGCCCGCTCCTGCTCGAGGCTGGACACCCGCAGGTCTCCGGCCGGGGTGGTGGCGGCGACCGCCGCGCGCACCGCGTCCGGGTCCACACCGGCCCCGGCGACCAGCAGCTCGTTCACCTCGCCGGGGTCCGGCAGCGCCTGGCGGGGCACCACCATCCACGTGAATCCCGGATCGAGCCCGGGTATCCCGGCGACCTCGCCCACCACGGTCACCGGATAGTCCCGCTCGCCGACCCGTACCACCAGGCGGTCGCGACCCGCGGGCGTGCCGGTCGTGAGAACCGGAACGGGATCGGTGTCGGGGCTCGCCGACAGCCACTCCGGCGGCAGCCGCAGGGTGCCGGCAAGGACGTCCACGGCGGTCAGGACCTGCTCGTAGGCGATGGCGTCCACGATGAACACCTCGAAGTCGAGCAGGTTCACGTCGCGGCTCACGTCGAGCACCGCCCCGCCCAGCCCCGCGACGGCCACCGCCTGGACACCGGGCACCTCGGCGATCCGCGCCGCCGCCTCCTCGGGTAGCGCCTGCCCGGTGACCCGTACGTGTGCGCCCACGATGCGCGCCGCGCCGACGTCCCGGGCCACGGCCACCCCGGTGTTCACGGCGCCGGCGAACCCGCCGACCACGACCGCCAGCACCAGGACCACGAGCCCGGCCGCGCCGCCGGCCGCCGGTCGGTTGGCGGCGCGGCCGGACTGGGCCGACCCGACCAGCAGCACCGCGCCGCGCAAGCGGCGCGCGTACGCGGCCACGGCCCGCAGCGGCAACGGGTAGAGGCGCAGTGCGACCACCCCGGTCGCCACCGCGAGCAGGACCGGCACGGCGGACAGGTACGGGTCCACGCCCGCCAGGGTCAGGCCGCGCTGGTGCAGCAGCACGACGCCGAGGCCGGCAAGGACCACGACCGACAACTCCGCGGTGACCCGGGCCGGCGCCCACCGCCGGCCCGCGGCCGGCGACCCGGTGCGCCACACCGCCGCGACCCCGGCCACCGGGACGATCAGCAGCAGGGCCGCCGCCACCGGCCCGGCGGACGCGGCCTCCGCGAGCGCGGCCCCCGCGGACGGTGGCCGCCCGGCGCCCAGCGTCCGGCCGGCCAGCCACGCCGCCGCCACCGCGGGCGGGACCAGCCACAGGCCCTCGGCCAGGAGCCGGCGCCCGACCGCGAGCAGCGAGCCGCCGCGTGCCCGCAGCAGCCGCAGCTCCTCCCGGCGCCGGTCGTTGACCAGCAGGGCGGTGAGGGCCAGCAGCCCGACGAGGGTGCCGACGATGCCGGCACCGGTCACGGCGATGAGCGCCCGGGCGGCCGCGGCCCGCCGGGTGAAGTCCTCCAGGAACCCGGGTAGCAGGGTGGTCACCGAGGTGTCGCTGGTCCGCACCGGGCTGCTGAGAACCTGCAGGACCGCGGCGGTCGCCTCCGCCGGCCACGAGGCGTCCAACCGTGCCGCATCGAAACGGATCCGGGTGTCCACCCGGGGCCGGAGCCCGCCGACCAGCTGCCGCTCCGCCAGGAGGGTGAAGGCGTCGGCGTCGGTGACCAGCGTCGCCTGCAGGGTCGCCGGGGGAGGGTTGTCGCCCGGAATGCGGACGGTCGTGGGTTCCAGCAGCAGCGGGGCGTGGTCCCAGACGGGCGCCGACGGGTCGCGCGGCGTGAAGACGCCGACCAGGCGCACCGGCACGCTGTCCCGGTCGGGACCCTCGTCGGGGTAGTTGGTGACGTCACCGGCGTGGAACAGGTAGTCCCGACCTACGGTCATGCCCAGCCGCTCGGCCACCGCCTCGGCCGCCACGACCTCGAGCCGGCCGGCATCGACGTCCGTGCGCGGCAGCCGGCCCTGCGTGAGGACGAACTCCCGCTCCAGCCCGGGCTGGTGGTGCAGCGCGACGACGGACGCGAACCCGTCCGGCTCGCTGCGCAACCCGTCCCCGGTGAGGCTCGCGCCCACGCCTTCGAAGGTGGACACGGTGGTGCGCTGGAACGACCAGACCTCCCCGGTCACCTCGCGCATCGTCTCGGGCAGCAGGCGCAGCGCGTACCCCTGCATCGCGTCCGTTGAGAGCACGTCCCCACCCGCGACCGACGGGTCCCGGCGGGTGACGATGATGTCGCGCTCCACGTAGGTGGCGGCCGCGACGGCGTCCCGCAGCGCCCGGTCCTCGAGGCGCCTCGTGGCCGGCGCAGCCGTCGCCAGCACCAGTGCCACGGCGGCGGACAGCAGCGCCACCATGGACCACAGTCCCACGTGGGCACGGAGCCTGACCAGGCTGGCCATCACTCGTCTCCGATCTTCAGCGCTCCGGCGGCCAGCTCCCGGCGGGCCCGGCGGGCCACGAACGCCCCGAGCAGGACCGCCACCACGAACAGCCCCACCGCGTAGGCGGCCAACTGGTCCGTGGCCACCGTCACCAGCGGCTCGGGCAACGGGACCGTGCCGGCGAGGGTCAGCACCAGCGAGGCGGCCATCGCGGCCGCCACGCCCAGGCCGACCGCGATCCCGGCCGCCACCCCGAGCCCGGCGAGCACCGCCTGCTCGACGACCAACGCCGAGGTGACGGCCGCGGGTGAGGTGCCGAGCGTGTGGAGCACCGCCAGCTCGGTCCGGCGGCCGACCGCGGTGGCACGGGAGTCGACCGCGGACCCGAACGCGGCCAGCAGCGCCGCCAGGGCGGCGGTCGTCCAGAGGGTGAGCAGCACTCCGCCGCCGAGCGGGTCGGCGAGCAGCCGTTCCTCCTCGGCGCGCCGGTCGTGCACCTGCAGGCCGAGCCCTTGCGCGACGGTCACCGCGGGCGCGGGGTCGGAGGTCGCCAGCCACCACTCGTTGACCGTGGGCAGGGTCTGCAGGTTCAGGTACCGCTGCAGCGACAGCCAGCCCAGGTCGGTCACCACGCCGTCCAGCTCCGCCACCCCCGGTACCGCGGGCACCGTACCGGCCACCCGGACGGTGACCGGTCCCGGGAGGGTGAGGTCCTCCCCCGGGCGTCCGCCGACGCCGGCGAGGGCCGCGGGGGTGAACAGCGCGGGCACGGGCGGCACCTCGACCGGGTCGGTGACCAGGAACGGCAGCCGCGGGTCCTGGATGAAGAACCAGTTGAGAGAGGTGCCGACCAGGATTTCCGTCTCGTCCGCGCGCCGCAGCTCGGGCGGGTGGGAGCTGGTGCGGCCGGGTCTCGCCCACACCCGCCAGCTGTCCGGCGGTGACAGCGGGGTACGGTTCCCGGCGCCGTCGACCGCGGCCAGTCCCCGCCAGTGCCAGCTCAGCTCCGCCACCTGCGGCTCGGCCTCGCCGGGCGCGAACCCGGCGGGCATATTGATCCCGGCTCCCACGCCCACGACGGTGGTGGAGCCGGCCGGGACCGGGACGTCGAAGCGCAGCACCTGCCCGGCCGACAGCGGGCCGAGCAGCACCGGGCGGATGACGCCGTCGCCGTCCGCCAGGTACAGCGTCGCCGGGCCGCTCTGCGGGCCGGGCACCACCATCGGAAGGAGGGAGTCGTCCCGGGAGGCCTCGCGGTACGACGTCTGGATCAACTCCCTCGGCCCGTCGAACCGTACCGTCCCGACCAGACGGCGGGTCCCCTCCGGCAGCTCGATGCCGTCCGGGCGGGGCAGGCCGTCGCCCAGCGCGGCGAACGTGCGCATGCCGCCGGCCGGGACGAGGTCGTCGCGGAGCCGCACGACCTCGGGTAGCCGGTCGCTGACCACGGACAGCAGCGGCACCCGGCTGCCGTCGGGCAGCCTGGTGACCGCGCGCGTGGCCGGCATGAACCCGTCCACCTGCGACAGGTTTCCGATGAGCTCCCGTACCTGGGGGTCCAGTCGGGGGTCGGCGCCGGTCAGCCGGAGGTCCGCCCCGACCGCCTGCCCC
>VSBZ01000199.1:0-5126 GCA_047459215.1 Micromonosporaceae bacterium
ATGCGGATCTCCTGGGCGTAGTCGAACTCCTCGATCGTCGGGTACCCGCCCCGGCCCCGACCCCGCCACAGCCCGACGAACGGCAGCAGCGCCAGCACCTCCGGATGCGGGTCCGGCGCGCCGGCAGCCGGGTCGTGGCTGTCCCGGTACGGGTACGGCGGCACCGGGGGAGCGTCCAGCCAGGGCGGCGGTGGCGACGCCTGGCTCATCCGCCCCGCCCCACCTTCACGGCCAGGTAGACCAGCCCGCCGGCGAGCAGGCCGAAGCCCGCCACCAGCAGGCCGACGAACCCGATCTCGGTGACCATGACACCGCCTGTCGTCCGGGGGCCGGCCGGTCGCCGCCCGTGGCGTCGATCCTATGCTGTCGCCCATGGCGCGCACCCTGGTCGTCAAGGCCACCGCCGGCATGGACGCCCCGGAGCGGTGCGCGCAGGCGTTCACGGTCGCCGCCACCGCCGTCGCCGCCGGCGCCCGGGTCTCGCTGTGGCTGACCGGCGAGTCGGCCTGGTTCGCCCTGCCCGACCGGGCGGAGGAGTTCGAGCTGCCGCACTCGGCTCCGCTGAAGGACCTGCTGGCGGCGGTGCTGGCCGGCGGCACGGTGACCGTGTGCACCCAGTGCGCCGCCCGCCGGGGCATCACCGAGGACGACGTCCTGCCGGGGGTCCGGATCGCCGGCGCGGCCGCGTTCGTGGAGGAGGTCCTCGCCGACGACACCCAGGCGCTGGTCTACTGACCCGCCGTCCGCGGCCTAGGGTCCGGCGCTGCCGGTCCCGGACAGCACCGGATCCCGCCCCGGCCGGCAGCCGGTGCGGGCGGTCACGTGCACCTCGCCGGGCGCCACCGCCTCGCCGTCGACGCGGACGAACTCGCCGGCGTCGGCGTAGAGGGTGCCGCCGCGGTGACGCGGCCGCCACTCCCTGGGAAGGCGGTCGGCCAGCTTGTCCAGCAGCGCCGCCTCCTGCCCCGGCGGTACGGTCAGCACCACCACCCGCGCCACGTCGGTACCGCGGCGCACCAGCGACAGCCGGCACCCGGTGCTGACCCGGTAGCCGCCGACCCGTTCCACCACGCCCGGTCCCGCGGCGGCCACCACGGCGTCGACGGCCTCGTCGAGCACCTGGCGACCACGCGACAGGTCGCTCTGCGCCCGCACCGTGGGAGGGTCGTGGTGCGCCGACCAGACCGCAGCCGCCACCAGCGCCACCGCCCAGGCGGCGGCCACGGCCGGCAGCAGCCACCGCCACCGGCCGGGCCGGCCGCCGCGCCACGGAAAGGACCGCACCTCGCCATCCTGCCCGCCGGGCGGGCCGGCGTTGCCGCCGGCCCGCCCGGGACACCGGGCCGGCGACGCTAGACCGTCACCGTCACCTCGGTGATCCCGGGTCGGGCCGCGACCGCCACCTCACCGGTCCCGTGGCGGGTCAGCGCGCGCACCGTCCAGCTGCCGGGCGCCGCGAAGAACCGGAACCCGCCCGCCGGGGAGCTCACCACCTCGGCGGCGAACTCCCCGCTGCAGTCCAGCAGCCGCACGTACGCGCCGGCCACCGGGTCGCCGCTGGCGAGCCGGACCGTGCCGTCGATGACCGTCTGGGTGCCCGACGGGTCGACCGCCGGAGGGGCGGCCTGGTCGGGCGCGCCGCAGCCGCTCACGCCGACCCCGGCTCGTCGCCGACGGCCACCGGCACGCCCACCAGGGAGCCGTACTCGGTCCAGGAGCCGTCGTAGTTCTTCACGTTGCTGTACCCGAGCAGTTCGTGCAGGGCGAACCAGGTGTGCGACGAGCGCTCGCCGATCCGGCAGTACGCGATGGTCGGCCGGGACGGGTCCACCCCGGCCTCGGCGTAGATGCGCCGAAGCTCCTCATCGGACTTGAACGTGCCGTCCTCGTTGGCCGCCTTGCTCCACGGCACGTTGACCGCGGTGGGAACGTGCCCCGGCCGCTGGGCCTGTTCCTGCGGCAGGTGCGCCGGTGCCAGCAGCCGGCCCGCGTACTCGTCCGGAGACCGCACGTCCACGATGTTGTGGGTGCCGATCGCCGCCACCACCTCGTCGCGGAACGCCCGGATCGACGTGTCCGGCTCCCCGGCCACGTACTGGGTCGGGGGCCGGCGCACCTCGTCGGTCACCAGCGGGCGGCCGTCCAGCTCCCACTTCTTGCGGCCGCCGTCGAGCAGCCGCACGTCCCGGTGCCGGTAGAGGCGGAAGTACCAGTACGCGTACGCGGCGAACCAGTTGTTGTTGCCGCCGTAGAGGATCACAGTGTCGTCGTTGCTGATGCCCTTGGCGGACATCAGCTTGGAGAAGCCCTCCCGGTCGAGGAAGTCCCGTCGCACCGGGTCCTGCAGCTCGGTACGCCAGTCGAGCTTCACCGCTCCTGGCAGGTGTCCGCGGTCGTACGCGGAGGTGTCCTCGTCGACCTCAACGAAGACGACGCCGGGGGCGCCCAGATTCTTCTCGGCCCAGTCGGCCGAAACCAGTACCTTGTCGCGTGACATCGTTGCTCCTGTGGCAGCTGGTGGGCCACCGCCCGGCAGCAACGATCGTCGCGGTAACGCCGCGCGGCGACCCTATGGACGGGATGTCGCCGGCTCGGCGGGACCGCGCCGGATGTGGGATGAGCGTGAGAACGTCGGCCCCGCCGTCATGCGCCGGGGCAACACAGGCACGTGGCCACGCGGCACAGGTCGACCGCGCGCCGCTTCGTGAGCATCGTGCCCATGGCACCGTACTGTAGCATCGCCGCTACGCCGGCCGGGAGGGTCGCCGGCAGGTGGACCGCCGGTCGGGAGGACCCGCCGGGAGGGTCGCCCACCCGGAGGGTCAGCGCGACAGCGGCACGTCGCGGGCGGAGACGGTCACCACGATCCCGGCCGGCTCGGCCCGGACGGACTCCAGTGAGAGGCCGTACGGCAGGGGCGGCAGCGGCACGTGCACCGACAGGTCCGCCGCGATCTCCCCGACCACCGCCTCGGCCCCGGGTGGCAGGCCGCCACCCCCGTCGGCCGTCAGCTCGCCGACCCGCACCGACACCCCGCCGTCGGCCAGCTCCACGTCGGCCGTGCCCGCCAGGGTCACGGTGGTGCCCAGCACCTCCGCCGGCACGCGGACGGCGAGCCGCCCGTTGTCCGCGGACAGGCTCAGCTCCGGCCGCCCGGCGAGGTCCGCCACCTGGTCGTACCCCACGGTGGCCGCGCCGGTCATCCGCTCGGCGTGGATCGGACCGGACTCGACCAGGGTGGCCAGCGGGGCGGTCACGCCGCTGGCGGTCAGCTCCACCACCGGCAGCCTCACCTGGTCGGACCCCACGTTCCGCAGCCGGAGCACCACGTGCTCGTACTCACCCGCGGCGACCTGGGTGAGGAACGGGAACCCCCCGAACTGGACCTCCGGCGGCGCGCTGCGGACGTCGTAGGCGGCCAGCTCCCGTGCGACCCGGTCCGCCACCGTCCGCTGGGCGGCCCACGCGGCGACCCGGTCGGTCACTAGGAGGATGCCCGCCAGCACCACCAGGAACACCACAAGCGGCCGTACGCGTCGCATCGGATGCACCCTACCGGGAGCGTGGGACGGCACCCACGGTGACGCGGGGCGGACCCCTGAAGGCGGGGGCGGAACCCCTACAGGTAGCGCGGGACGAAGGAACCCCTACAGGTAGCGCGGGACGAAGTAGACGACGCTCACCGCGTAGAGCAGCGGAGCGGCCAACGCGTACCCCGCCAGCGGGCCCTGCAGGTGGCGGGCGATCCACAGGGTGGGAAGCTCGCCGGAGATCCGTCGCCCGGCCTCGGCGTAGCCGACGGACAGGTCGGCCAGCACCGCCGCCACCGCGGTGACCGTGCCGACCAGCGCGGCGCTCATCGGGGTGAAGCCGCGCACGTAGCTGCCGAGCACCGCGGCCGCCACCGCCCCCAGCATCGGACCCAGCACCACCCCCAGCGCGCCGCGCGGGACCTGCGGTGCCAGCCGCGGCCAGGGCGCCACCGTGTCCGCGAGCCTCGCCACCACCAGCGCGACCCCGGCGGCGGTCAGGGCGATGCTGATCGCCTGGGTGCCGCTGGGCAGGCGGGTGAGGACCACCAGCGAGGCGAGGGCCACCACGCCGACCACGATCACCAGGCTGGAGCCCAGGGACTCGGTCGCGCGGATCCGGCCGTCGCGACGCATCAGCTGGGCCACGACGGCCACCACGAACCCCCCGGCCGCGACGTACCCGAGCGGTTCGATCGAGGCCTGCAACGGCACCACCGCTGCGGCGTCGGCGGCGACCGCGGCCACCAGGCCGGCCACCACCACCTCCCGCACGCCCGGGGGACGCATCGCCACCGTGAACGCGAGCACGAACAGGACCTGGATGCCGAAGACCACCACCGCGTAGGGCAGCCGCGCCAGTCCTACGCCGGCGGCCTGTGCCCCGCCGACCAGGCCGACGGCGAGGATCGCGGCGAACCCCGCGATCGCCAGCGACAGCAGCCGGCGGACCGGCGCGACCGGCACCGGACGACCGCGCACCGCCGGCTGCTCCCCGGTGGCCCCCACCGGCCGGTCGCCGGCGGATCGGCCCCCGGGACCGCCCGGACCCGGCCGACGCCCGGCCGCGCCAGGCCCGGCCCCGCCAGGCCCACCCGCAGCCGGACCAGGTCGACCCCTGGCGCCCGCGGGCCCACCCGCGGCCGGACCCGGCCGACCCCCGGCTCCGGCCGGTCCACCCGCACCCCGGGCCGGGCCACCGGTGAGGCCGGGCCCGGCGACGCCCTCCCGTCCGGTCGCGCCGGGACCCGGTGGGCGGGCGGCGCCGTGCCCACCGTCGGGGCCGGCGGAGGCGGCCGGCCGGCCACGGTCACCACCGGGCGGAGGGCCGGCGTGCGTGCCCGGGATCGGGACCGGCAACCACCGCGACTCGCATCGCGCCTACCCTGCCACAGCGGCTCCCCACTACGCTGGGGGCCATGACCGACCAGGCTCCCGGACTGACCGAAGTCGACAACGTCCGCGCGGTTGAGACGTTCCTGTACGCGCTGCAAGACGAGGATTTCGACACCTGCGACAGCTTGCTGGCCGACGGCATCGAGTGGCAGAACGTCGGATTTCCCACCATTCGCGGCCGCGAACGCATCATCAAGATGT
>VSBZ01000200.1:0-5110 GCA_047459215.1 Micromonosporaceae bacterium
CCGATCCGGTGGACCTCCCATCGCGCACCGGTGGCCACGACCCCGGGACCGGCGGGCGTGACCCTGGGAAGGGCGGGCGCGAGGTCGGGACCGGCGGGCGCGAGGTCGTCGTCGAGTGCCGCGGACTGGCGCGGCACTACGGCGGGGTGCGCGCCCTGGACGGGCTGGACCTGCGCATCCACGAGGGCGAGCTGGTCGGCCTGGTCGGACCCAACGGGTCCGGCAAGACCACACTGGTCAACCTGCTGTCCGGGGCGGTCCGCCCCACCAGCGGGACCATCCACATCCGCGGCCGGGACACCGCCGGCCTGGCACCCCACACCTTCGCCCACGCCGGCATCGCCCGCACGTACCAGATCCCGCGCCCGTTCGAGTCGATGACGCTGCGCGACAACGTGGCGGTGGCGGTGATGTTCGGCCGCGAGCGGCACGGCCTGGCCGAGGCGCGCCGGCGGGCCACCGCCCACCTGGAGTTCGTCGGCCTGGCTGACCTGGCCGACGCCCGGCCCGGCGACGTCAACCTGCACCAGCGGCAGCTGTTGGAGATGGCACGCGCGCTGGCGACCAGCCCGCGGGTGCTGCTGCTGGACGAGGCACTGGCCGGCCTCAACCCGGCCGAGATCGACAACGCGGTGGAGGTGGTACGGCGCATCCACGCCACCGGCGTCACCATCGTGATCATCGAGCACCTGCTGCGGGTGGTCAACCAGCTGGCGCAGCGGATCGTGGTGCTCGACCGGGGCCGGCTGCTGGCCGACGGCGACCCGGACACCGTCATGCGCCACCCGGCGGTGGTCAGCGCGTACCTCGGCCGCAGCGGACAGACCGCACAGACCGGCGACCCGGAGGTGGCAGCCGACCCGGCGGACGCGGCGAGCGGCACCCCGGCGGCCGATGACCCCGCGGACTCGGCGGCCGGCGAGCGGGAGGGTACGCATGCTTGAGGTCCGTCACCTGGACGCCTTCCACGGCCACGCGCAGGCACTGTGGGACGTCGACCTCGACGTGCGCGACGGTGAGATCGTCAGCGTCATCGGCCCCAACGGCGCCGGCAAGTCCACACTGGTCATGGCGTTGGCCGGGATGCTGCGCACGATCCGCGGCCGGGTCAGCGTGGACGGCGCCGATCTCACCCGGCTGCCGCCGCACCAGGTGTGCGCCCACGGCGTGGCGGTGGTACCGGAGGGGCGCCGGGTGTTCGCCCACATGTCGGTACGGGACAACCTGCTGCTCGGCGCCCACCGGCGCGGCGCCCGGGCGGAGCACCGTGAGGCGCTGGCCCGCGTCGAGCGGCTGTTCCCGCGCCTGGCCGAGCGGTCCGGCCAGCCGGCGATGAACCTGTCCGGGGGAGAGCAGCAGATGCTCGCCATCGGCCGGGCCCTGATGGCCCGTCCCCGGCTGCTGCTGCTGGACGAGCCGTCGCTGGGGCTGGCGCCGATCGTCATCGACGAGGTGTTCGACGCCATCCGGACCATCAACGCCGACGGGGTGAGCGTGCTGCTGGTGGAGCAGGAGGTGGAGCGGGCGCTGGCCGTGGCCGACCGGGCCTACCTGCTGGCCGAGGGTAGGGTCGTCACCAGCGGACACCCCGACAGCCTGCGCGACAGCGAGGTCGTACGCCGCAGCGTGCTCGGGCGCTGACCACCGCCGTCCCGGGCCGAGCCCCTGACCGACCGTGCGCACGCCACCGGCGGTGTCCCCGCCGCGGCATGCCTGGCACCGGCAGAGGTCTTGACACCGGCCACCAATATGTTACTTATCAGTAATGACCCGTGCCGGTGACGACATCGACGTAGCGATCGTGGGTGCCGGCTTCAGCGGCCTGGGAGCCGCGGTCATGCTGCGCCGCCACGGCTTCGACGACCTGCTCATCTTCGAGAAGGACGACGACGTCGGCGGCACCTGGCGCGACAACACCTACCCGGGCTGCGCCTGCGACGTACCCTCCCATCTCTACTCGTTCTCCTTCGCCCTCAACCCGAACTGGCGGGACACCTTCTCCTCCCAACAGGACATCTGGGACTACCTCCGCGACTGCGTCGACCGGTTCGGGCTGCGGCCACACCTGCGCCTGTCCCACACCGTCCACGAGGCGGCCTGGGACGAGGCGGCGCAGCGGTGGCGACTCGTCACCTCCCAGGGCGAGTACCGCGCCCGCGTCCTCATCGCCGCCACCGGACCGTTCGCGCAGCCGAAGATGCCGGACCTGCCCGGCCTGGACGACTTCGCCGGCACCGTCTTCCACTCCGCCCGGTGGCGGCACGACCACGACCTGACCGGGCGGCGCGTGGCCGTGATCGGCACCGGCGCGTCGGCGGCCCAGTTCGTGCCCGAGATCGTGCCGAAGGTGGGGTCGCTGACGCTGTTCCAGCGCACCCCGGCGTGGGTGATGCCCCGCCGCTCGCGCCGCATCACCCCGCTGGAGCAGGCCATCTACCGGTACGTGCCCGGCGCGCAGCGGCTGGTCCGCACCGCCCTGTACTGGAACCGCGAGCTGTGGGCGGTCGGCTTCCTGCACCCGCGCCTCAACGCCCTCGCCCAGCGCGTCTCCCTGCGGCACCTGCGCCGGCAGGTGCCCGACCCGGAGCTGCGCGCCAAGCTCACCCCCACGTACATCATGGGCTGCAAGCGGGTGCTGCTGTCCAACGACTACTGGGCGTCGCTGACCGCCGACCACGTCGAGGTGGTGACCGACCCCATCGTCCGCGTCGAGGCCGACGCCGTGGTCACCGCCGGCGGGCGGTACGAGGTGGACACCATCATCTGCGGCACCGGGTTCGCGGTCACCCAGCCGCCGGTGATGCACCAGGTGTACGGGCGGGACGGGGTGCCGCTGGCGCAGGCGTGGACGCCGACGCTGCGCGCCCACCTGGGCACCACCGTGCACGGGTTCCCCAACCTGTTCATCCTGCTGGGTCCCAACACCGGCCTGGGCCACACCTCGGTGGTGCTCATGGTCGAGGCACAGCTCAAGCAGGTGGTCAAGGCGCTGCGCCACCTGCGGCGCACCGGCGGTGCGGCGATCGAGCCGACCGCCGAGGCCCAGCAACGGTTCGTGGAGCGGGTGGACCGGGCGATGCGCGGCACGGTCTGGATGAGCGGCTGCGCGAGCTGGTACATCGACGGCAGCGGCCGGGTCTCGGCGATCTGGCCCGGGTACGCGACCGGGTTCCGGCTGCGGCTGGCCCGGTTCCGCCCCGAGGACTACGTCGTCACGCCGCCGAAGACGGCGGCCCTCACCACCGGGACGGGCTGACATGGCGGACCGACCACTGGCGGGACAACGGATCCTCATCACCGGCGCGGCAAGGGGCATCGGCGCCCACACCGCCCGGTTGGCGGCGGCGGCCGGCGCCCGGCTGTCCCTGGTCGGGCTCGAGCCGGACCGGCTGCGCGCGCTCGCCACAGAGCTCGACGCCCACGTCGCCGAGTGCGACGTCACCGACCAGGAGGCGGTCGACGCCGCGGTCGCCTCCGCGGTCGACGCGCTCGGCGGGCTGGACGCGGTGGTGGCCAACGCCGGCATCGCGCCGATGGGCACCATCGCGCTCGGACCGGTCGACGACCACGCCCGCACCATCGACGTCAACCTGACCGGGGTGCTGCGCACCGTGAGCGCGACCCTGCCGCACCTGGTCGCCGCCCGCGGGTACGCCCTGCTGATCTCCTCGGCCGCCGCGTTCGTCGGCATGCCCGGCATGGCCGCCTACTGCGCCAGCAAGGCCGGCGTGGAACACTTCGGCAACGTGCTCCGCCAGGAGGTCGCCCACCTGGGCGTACGCGTCGGCACCGTCCATCCGTCCTGGGTGGACACGGACATGGTGCGCGAGTTCGAGGCCCTGGACGTCTACCTGGCCGCCCGGGCCCGCCTGCCGTGGCCGCTGCGGTCGGTGACCTCCGTGGAGGAGTGCGCCGCCGCGGTGGTGAGGGCGCTGGTGCGGCGGCCGCGGCGGGTGTACGTGCCGCGAGCGGTCGCCCTGGTCCGGCCGCTGCGGGTGCTCACCGGCGGCCGGCTGGTGGACTGGGTGACCGCCCGGGCCACCGGGGGAGGGCGGCTGGTGACGCGGCTGGACGAGGAGGTCCGGGCGTTGCGTGCCACCGGAGCAGGCCGTGGCCGGTGAACCGTCGCTGCACGTGGAGCGGCGGGGCAGCGGACCGCCGCTGCTGCTCGTGCACGGCTTGCTCGACGACAACGCCGGCACGCCGCCGATCCAGTCGATCCAGTTCTACGAGGCGATTCGACACAACGGCGGAAATGCCGATATTCTGCTGCTGCCGCGCGAGGGCCATTCGTATCGCGGACGGGATTCGGTGCTCGCGACCGCAGCGACGATGCTCGAGTTCTTCGATCGTCACTTGAAGCGGCAAGATACGCGCGAGCCGACGCGTCCGGTGACGTTGCGGGCTTCCGCGACGGACCAGAGCGCGACGCTCGCGCGCTGAAGGATCGGCGAAAAAGGCGAGCACTTCCGTGTGCTCTCGCGGCTGCTCATCCGAGTTGATCAGCCTCGACTCCGATACCCGCACGAGTCACGGTAGTGCGTCGCTCGGCGCGCGCCAACCTGTCTGCGCGCGGCGACAGGGCAATCTTGCGGATCAGACGGTGTGCCGGGATGGCCGGCCGACGCGAGCCTCGGTACGTTGGTCGTCCTGGCGGAGCTAAACTCGACGCTTTCGAGCCGGAGCACGGACGTGAAGAGCGGTTATTGGCAAGACATGACGACGAGCGATTTCGCGGACGTCGATCCCGAGTCCTCGATCGCGCTGTTGCCGGTCGCGGCAGTCGAGCAGCACGGGCCGCACCTTCCGCTCGGCACCGACGCGATGATCGTGAACGCCGCATCCCGCGCACTGCTCGACCGCGTGCCGCCCGGCGTTACGCTCCTCGTCCTCCCGGCGCTCGAGATCGGTCACAGCCCGGAGCACGAGTCGTTCGCGGGGACGCTGAGCGCGGATGCTTCGACGCTGCTCGATCTCTGGACCGAGGTCGGTCGGCGCGTCGCCGCCGCGGGCGTGCGCAAGCTGATCGTGCTGAACGCGCACGGCGGACAGAAATCGCTCGTCGATCTCGTGGCGGTGCGTCTGCGCCGCGAGCAGCGCATGCTCGTCG
>VSBZ01000031.1:0-28925 GCA_047459215.1 Micromonosporaceae bacterium
CGGGAACAGGGTCTGGTAGGGCAGGTCGAGGTCGTCCATGGTGCCGGTGGCCGGGTCGAGCACGCCCAGCCGCTGGGTGCCCGTGCCGTGGACGCACAGCAGCCGTCCGTCGCCGAGCCGGCCCCACGTCGCGGCGCCGAGCCGCCACAGGGGCGCGCCGAACTCCTCCGCCGCCGGGTACAGCGGGGCCGGGTCGCCGCCGGACGCCGGCACGCGGTAGAGGTTCCACCACCCGCTACGGTCGGACACCGCGACTAGGTGGTCGTCGCCGTCCCACTCGGGCTGGAACACCGACTCCGACGGCCCGCCCAGCACAGTGGACCACTGCGTCACCCTGCCGTCCGGGGACAGCGGGCCCACCCGCAGCTCGGTGCCGTCCCACGGCATGTTCGGGTGGTCCCAGGCCAGCCAGGCCAGCCGGGTGCCGTCCGGGGACGGGCGGGGGTGGGCGAGGAAGCGCGAGCCGCCGACGATCTCGCGCACCTGGTCCGGGTCGTCCGCGCCCGAGCCGTCCAGCGGCACGGAGACCAGGTGCCGGTCCAGGTCGCCGTCGCGGTGGCGCTCCCGTACGCACCACACCCGCATGCCGTCGGGGGACAGCACCGGGTCGGCGTAGCGCAGGGAGCCCGGCGACGCCGGCGGCGGGGTGAGCGGCACCGGTACGTCGGCCCCCGGGTCGAGCCGGTAGAGGCGCTGGTCGACCGCGTTGGCGAAGACCAGCGCCACTCCCGTGCCCACGGGTACGGGCAGGAAGCTGCGTCCGCCGTACTCGTGCACCCGGGTGCGCGCGCTCCAGGGTGCGGGCAGCAGGTCGACCAGCGTGCCGTCGGCGCGGCGGGCGACCACCGCGGTGCGTCCACCCTCGTTGGGACGGTCCTCGGCCCACCACACCTCGTCGCCCACGAGCGTGGGGTAGCTCAGTGTCCTGACGGCGGTGACGAGGGTGCGGGCCGAGATCGGTGACGTCCACTCGCCGTACGGTGCCGTCGTCACGCTCACGGTCGTCGAGCCTACCCGGCGGTGGCGGGTCCGTACCCTGGACGCATGAGCCCGCGCCGCAACCGACCCTCGCGGCGGGACCGGGTGGGGCGCCGCGCGGGGCAGCAGCCACACGCCAGCGTGGACGCGGCGCCGCGGATGCGTGCCGTGGACACGGTGGAGGAGTGGCGCGGCGAGCCGTGGCGGGTCCGCTGGCTCACCGGCACGACCACGGTCAAGACCTACCGCTGTCCCGGCTGTGACCACGAGATCCCACCGGGCGTGCCGCACGTGGTGGCGTGGCCGGTCGAGGGCGGCCTGGACGACCGGCGGCACTGGCACTCCGGGTGCTGGCGCGCCCGGGAGCGGCGCAGACCGGTCTGGTGAGGCGGCCGGCGCGCCGGTCGGGTGTGCGGTCCGCTCGTGCGGCCCGCGCCGGTCAGCCGGGGTGGCCGGCCGGCGCGGCGGGCCCGCCGGCCGCCGGGGTGGTCGCGGACCGGTCCGCGGGCAGCAGGCGCAGCGCGTACCACAGCTGCTCGTGCCACTCCGGCTGCGGCGGCACGCCGGCCGCGCGCCACCGGTCGTGCCCGAGCACGCTGTACGCGGGCCGGGCGGCCGGTCGCGGGTACCGGTCGCTGGTGGTCGGTCGCACCCGGTCCGGGTCGGCGCCCACCAGGGCGAAGACCTCCCGCGCCAGCCCGTACCAGGTGGTGGAGCCGGACGCCGTCCCGTGGTACACGCCGGCAGGCGCGTCGCCGCGCACCGCCGCCTCGCCGAGCGCCACCACCTGGGCGGCCAGCATCCGCGTCCAGGTCGGCTGGCCGTGCTGGTCGTCGACGACCTCCGCGGTACCCCCCTGCAGGGCGAGCCGGCGCATGGTCGCCACGAAGTTGTCGCCGTGCGCGCCGTACAGCCAGGCGGTGCGGACCACGTACCCGGTGCGGGGCAGCAGCCGCATCACCGCCCGCTCGCCCACGAGCTTGCTGCGGCCGTACGCGTTGAGCGGCCGCGGGCGGGCGTTCTCGGGGTACGGGGTGCGCCGGCGACCGTCGAAGACGTAGTCGGTGGAGATCTGGATCAGCCGCGCTCCGGTGGCGGCGCAGGCCCGGGCGAGGTCGGCGACCGCGTGCCCGTTGACGGCGGTGGCGGCCGCCTCGTCCGTCTCGGCGTCGTCCACGCCGGTCCAGGCGGCGGCGTTGACGACCACGTCGTGGGAGCGCACCGCGTCGGCGAGCGCGGCCCGGTCGGTGATGTCCAGGTCCGCCCGGGTGGCGGCGGTGACCTCGCCGTACCCGCCGGCGACCGTGACCAGGTCCCGGCCGAGCATGCCGGCGGCGCCGGTGACCAGCCAGCGCGTCACGGCGGTACCACTCTCTGGGTCATGGCGTCACCAGCCGGCTGGGTCACGGCAGCGCCGCCGTCCGTGCGGAGGTCGCCGGGGCCGGCCCGGCCGTGGCGGGCACGCCCGGCGCCGCGGTGGCCTCGCGGTCGCGTGCGCGCAGCGGCTCCCACCAGTCGCGGTGGTCGCGGTACCAGGCGACCGTGGCCGCCAGCCCCTCGGAGAGGCCGACCCGCGGGGCGAACCCGAGCTCCCGGCGGGCGCGGGTGGTGTCCAGCGCGTACCGCCGGTCGTGGCCCTTGCGGTCGGGCACGTTCACGACCATCTCCCAGCCGGCCCCGCACGCCTCCAGCAGCCTGCCGGTGAGCTCCTTGTTGGTCAGCTCGGTGCCGCCGCCGAGGTGGTAGACCCGGCCCGGCCGGCCGCGGTGGGCCGCCAGCGCGATCCCCGCGCAGTGGTCGGTCACGTGCAGCCAGTCCCGCACGTTGCCGCCGTCGCCGTACAGGGGCACCGGCCGGCCGTCCAGCAGGTTGGTGACGAACAGCGGGATGAGCTTCTCGGGGAACTGGTACGGCCCGTAGGTGTTGGACCCGCGGGTCACCACCACCGGCAGGCCGTGGGTGCGGTGGTAGGCGAGCGCGAGCAGGTCGGCGCCGGCCTTGGCGGCCGAGTACGGCGAGCTGGGCGCCAGCGGCTGGTCCTCGGTCCACGCGCCGTGGTCGATCGAGCCGTACACCTCGTCGGTGGAGACCTGCACGAACCGCTCCACCCCGTGCCGCAGGGCGGCGTCGAGCAGCACCTGGGTGCCGACCACGTTGGTGGACACGAACGGTGCCGCGGCCACGATGGAGCGGTCCACGTGGGTCTCGGCCGCGAAGTGGACGACCAGGTCGTGCCCGGGCATCACCGCGTCGACCAGCGCCGCGTCGCACACGTCGCCGACCACCAGGCGCAGCCGCGGGTCGGCCGCCACCGGCGCGAGGTTGGCCTGGTTGCCGGAGTAGGTGAGCTTGTCCAGGACGGTCACGCCGGTGGGCTCCCCGAACCCGTACCGGCCGGAGAGCAGGCCGCGCACGTACTCCGAGCCGATGAAGCCGGCACCGCCCGTGACCAGCACCCTCACGAACGGTGAGAGTATGCCTCACCGGAGCCGTGGATGGTGCAAACGGCATCTAATCCGGCATAAAGGTGAGTTCCCCTTCAACCGCCTCAACACCGGTCACACAGCGGCTAGGCTGCCCGCGTGCGGGGGGTGCTGCTGGCAGGCGGGACCGGGTCGCGGCTGTGGCCGGTCACCAGGGCGGTGAGCAAACAGCTGCTGCCCGTCTACGACAAGCCGATGATCTACTACCCGCTGACGACCCTGGTGTCGGCGGGCATCCGGGAGATCCTCGTCATCACCACGCCGGCGGACCGGGACGCGTTCGTCCGGCTGCTCGGCGACGGCGGCCAGTGGGGGCTGCGGCTGGACTACGCGGTGCAGCCCCGGCCGGAGGGCATCGCGCAGGCGCTGCTCATCGCGGAGGAGTTCCTCGCCGGCGGGCCGGTGACGCTCATCCTGGGCGACAACATCTTCCACGGCACGGGCCTGGGCCGGCGGCTCCGAGCGGCCGCCGCGCACGTGGAGGGCGGGCTCATCTTCGCGTACCCGGTGGCGGATCCGAGCGCGTACGGCGTGGTGGAGTTCGGCGACGACGGGCGGGTCCACGCCATCGAGGAGAAGCCGCGCCGGCCCCGCTCCCGGTACGCCGTGCCGGGGCTGTACGTCTACGACGCGGACGCCGTCAAGATCGCCTCCGGGCTGCGGCCCTCGGCCCGCGGCGAGCTGGAGATCACCGCGGTCAACGAGGAGTACCTGCGGCGGGGACGGCTGCGCGTGGAGGTGCTGGGCCGGGGCGCGGCGTGGCTGGACACCGGGACGTTCGCCTCGCTGGAGGCGGCCGGCGAGTACGTGCGGGTGGTCGAGCAGCGGCAGGGACTGAAGATCGGCTGCGTGGAGGAGGCGGCCTGGCGCGCCGGCCTCATCGACGACGACCGGCTGCGCGAGCTGGCGCGGCCGCTGGTGGCCAGCGGGTACGGGGAGTACCTGCTGCGGTTGCTGGACGACCCGGAAAGGGGGCGGGAGCGGTGAAGCTGCGGCCGCTGGGCATCGAGGGCGCGTGGGAGGTGACCCCGTCGCCCCACGAGGACGCGCGGGGCAGCTTCCTGGAGTGGTACCGCCACGACCGGCTCGCCGCCGCCATCGGGCGGAGGCTGCCGGTGGCCCAGGCCAACCTGTCCACCTCGCGGCGGGGGGTGGTGCGCGGCATCCACTACGCGGACGTGCCGCCCGGGCAGGCCAAGTACGTCACGTGCGTGCGTGGCGCGGTGTGGGACGTGGTGGTCGACCTGCGGCGCGGCTCGCCCACCTTCGGCCGGTGGGAGCCGGTACGGCTGGACGACGTGGACCGGCGCGCGGTGTTCCTCGCCGAGGGGCTCGGGCACGGATTCTGCGCCCTGACCGACGGCGCCACGGTGGCGTACCTGTGCTCCACGGTCTACCGGCCGGCGGCCGAGCACGCGGTGGACCCGCTGGACGGGCGACTGGGCATCTCCTGGCCGGTGGCCGAGCCCATACTGTCCGAACGGGACGCGACCGCGCCCGGCCTGGCGGACGCGCCGCTGCCGGCGTACGCGGACTGCCTCGCCCAGTACCGGGTGTCGCCCGCCGCGTGACCCGTGGTCCCCTGCCGCCCGGCCGCCCGGGTCCACGGACGGGTCAGGCGGTGTACCGCCGACGGGTCAGGCGGTCGCCACGGACGGGTCAGGCGGTGGCCACGGACCGGGTCAGGCGGCCTGCCGCGCCGCCACCAGCTCGGTCAGGCTCGCCACGGTGGCGAACGCCTCGGCGGTGATGTCCTCCTCGTCGAGGGTGATGCCGAACCGCTCCTCGAGCGCCACGACGATCTCGACCACCGCCATGGAGTCCAGTTCGGGAAGGCTGCCGAACAGCGGCGTGGACGCGGTCAGCCGTTCCCGGTCCACCCCGAGCGTGGCGGCCAGCACCTCCGCCACCTGTCCGGTCGTCGCCGGGCTCGTCACGTCCACGGGTACACCTCCGGTCGTCGGGTCACACCAGCACCTCGGGCGGGGCCGGGTGGCTGAGGAAGGCGGTGGGGCTGGCGGTCAGGCCGTACGCGCCGGCCTGGAACAGCACGACCAGGTCGCCGATCCCGGCCGGTGGCAGCTCCACCCGGTGCCCCAGCACGTCCAGGGGCGTGCACAGGCAGCCCACCACCGTCACGGGACCGCTGGGCGGCTCGTCGATCCGGTTGCCGACCGCGATCGGGAAGTTGCGCCGGATCGGCTGGCCGAAGTTGCCGGACGCCGCCAGCTGGTGGTGCAGGCCACCGTCCACGACCAGGAAGTCCTCTCCCCGTGACCGCTTGCGGTCGACCACGCGGGTCACGTACACGCCGCACTCGCCGACCAGGTAGCGGCCGAGCTCGACCACGACCCGCGCCTGCGGCAGGTGCGGCCGCAGCGCGTGCTCGTAGAGGTCGGCCAGGTTGCGGCCGACCGCGTCCAGGTCCAGCGGGCGGTCGGAGTCGGTGTACGGGATGCCGAAGCCGCCGCCCAGGTTGACGTAGCGGACCGGGGCGGGGGCGGTGCGCGCCAGGCGGAGGACCAGGTCGACGGTGCGGCGCTGCGCCTCGGCCAGCGCCTCGGCGCGCAGGTTCTGCGAACCGGCGAAGACGTGGAAGCCCAGCACGTCCAGGCCGGCGCGGTCCAGCTGCGCCAGCAGCGCCGGGACCTGCTCACAGTCCACACCGAACTGTTGCGGGCCGCCGCCGAGGCGCATCCCCGAGCCCTTGAGTGCGAAGTCCGGGTTGACGCGGACCACCACCCGCGGCTGGACCGACAGCTCCCGCCCGATGGCGGCGACCCGCGCCGCCTCGGTCGCCGACTCGAGCACGATCGTGACCCCGGCCGCGACCGCCTGGCGCAGCTCCGCCGGGGTCTTGCCGGGGCCGGCGAAGCTGACGAGCTCCGGTGGCGTGGGAGTGTTCAGCGCGGTGTGCATCTCCTGCGCCGAGGCCACGTCGAACCCGTCGACCAGCGCGCTCAGGTGGCTCACCAGGGCGGGCATCGGGTTGGCCTTGATGGCGTAGCTGAGCTGGATGTCCGGTGGCAGGGCGGCGCGGACGAGGTGGACCCGCTCGGTGAGCAGCCTGCGGTCGTAGGCGAAGAACGGTGTCCGGCCCACCCGCTCGGCCAGCAGGTCGACGGGGATGCCGCCCACGGTGAGCCGCCCGTCCCGCCGGCCGAACGCGGCCACCGTCGGCCGCTCCCAGATCGCCGGTCGTGGTGCGGCGCCGGGCGGCGGCTCGACGGCGGGGCGGTCGGGCGCGGTGGGCGTGGCCGTCACCCCGCCACCTCCTTGCGCAGCCGGGCCCGGTCGAACTTGCCGTTGGGCGACCGAGGCAGCTCGGAGCGGATGACGACGTGCCTCGGGACGAGGTAGCGCGGCAGCCGCTCCCGCAGGTCGGCGAGCAGCCGGGCGCGGTCGAGCTCCACCCCGGCGGCCGGGGTCACCACGAGCACGATGTGCTCGCCCAGACGGTCGTCCGGGCGGCCGAACGCGACCGCGTCGCGGACCAGGCCCGACTCGTAGGCGGCCTCCTCGATCTCCGTCGGGCTCACCCGGTAGCCGGACGTCTTGATCATGTCGTCCATGCGGCCGACGAAGTAGAGGAACCCGTCCCGGTCGCGGACGACGGCGTCGCCGGACCACACCGCGACCTCGTCCACGCACAGCCCGGCCGGCCGTCCGGGGACCGGGCGGAACCGTTCCGCCGTGCGCTGCGGATCGTTCCAGTAGCCCATCGCCACCAGCGCGCCCCGGTGGACCAGCTCCCCGACCTCCCCGGGCTCGCACTCCGAGCCGTCCGGCCGGACCACGAGGACCTCGGCGTTCGGTACCGCCTTGCCGATCGAGTCGGGGCGCCGGTCCACCTCCGCCGGGTCCAGGTAGGTCGACCGGAACGCCTCCGTCAACCCGTACATCAGGAACGGCCGCGCCTGCGGGAAGAGGGCGCGGAGGCGTTGCAGGACCGGCCTGGGCAGCCGCCCGCCGGTGTTGGCGAAGTACCGCAGGCGACGGGTGGCCTCGGCCGGCCAGCGCTGCTCCGCCAGCTGGATCCACAGTGGTGGGACACCGGTCAGGCCGGTGACCCCGTGCGCCGCGCACGCCCGGACGACGTCGCCGGGGACCAGGTAGTTGAGCAGCACGACGTGGGCGCCGGCGTAGAAGCCGGTGGTGAGCTGGCTCAGCCCCGCGTCGAAGCTCAGCGGCAGGGCCGCGAGCAGCACGTCGTCGGGCCGGTTGTCCAGGTAGTGCGCGACGCTCTCGGCCCCGGCCACGAGGTTGCGGTGGGACAGCACGACGCCCTTCGGGGCGCCGGTGCTGCCGGACGTGTAGAGGATCGCCGCCATGTCCGCGTCGATCACGCCGGCGCCGCGGGCACCGCGGCCACCACCGCCTCCGGCGGTGCCCCCGGCGTCCGCCGTCCCCCCGGCATCCGCCGTGCTCCCGGCGTCCGCCGGGTCGCCACCACGGCCGCACAGGGCGTCCCAGCCGACCACCTGCACGTCCGGCGCCGGTCCGGACGGCGCGTCGGACCCGACCAGCACGACGCACTCCAGCCGCTTGCACCCGGCCAGCGCGGCGGCCAGGCCCACCAGCCGCTCCGGCGTGGTAACCAGCACCCGCGCCTCGCTGTCGTCGAGGATGTGGGCGACCTGTCGCGGCTTGAGCAGCGGGTTCACGGGGACGGCGACCGCGCCCGCGGCGGCGGCGCCGAAGATGGCGCACACGGTCTCGACCCGCTTGTCGAGGAACACGGCGACCCGGTCCCCGCGCCGCACGCCCACGCGGTGCAGGCCGGCCGCGGTGCGGTCGACCAGGCGCCACAGCTGGCCGTACGTCAGGGTCTCGTTCCGGTGGGTCAGCGCGGGCGCCCCGGGGCGCTGCTGCGCCATTGCGGACAGCAGGTCGGGCAGGAGCGCCCGCATCGGTGGTCCGGTCACGGTCGCCTCACCACGGTACGCACACCAGCTCGCTGTACAGGTTGTCGATCCGGTCCGGCGGCAGGTGGGCGCTGCGGTACAGCATCGGGCGGGGTGACCGCAGCCGGACCGACCAGGGTGGTGGAGGGCTGGGGACGGTCCGCCGCTGCACCAGGCTCGCCACGAGGCGGTGGTGCCGCAGCAGGTGGTCGCCGAGCGGGAGCGCCATCTGCCGCCACAGCTGCGGGTCGCTGGCGTACAGGATCGACGCGAACACCGGCAGGCCCTTGCGCCGGTCCCGGCGGAACATCACGTAGCAGCACCGGTCTCCGCGGGCCAGCAGCACGTGCCGCGCCGCCTGGGCGCCGGCGTGGTCCCGGTAGATCTGCAGGTCGTCGCCGCTGAGGGTGCGCTCGATCGTGGCCGCGTCGGAGGTGACCAGCTCGTGGCGGGACCGCCGCGGCCACGGCAGGTGCGGCACCAGCGCCGTGGTGGTGTCCAGGGGCTGGAAGCCGTGCCGGAGACCGATCGGCACCACGGGGCCGCTGGGGGACAGGTCGGTGAAGTGGACCCCCGGCTGCGCGAGCAGCGACCGGAGCAGCCGCGCGGCGTGGAACCGGTAGGCGGGCAGGACGCACCACGCCCCGAGGTTGCAGAACCGTTCCGGTCGTCCGTCGATCACGCGCTCGGAGTAGAAGGCGAGGTACGCGCCGACGACCTCGTCCCCGTCCGCCAGCAGGCGGCCGTGGTCGGGAGCGTCGACCTTCCACGGCACCCGCACCGACTGTTCCCACACCTGTGGGGGGATCCGACGGTTGAGGTGCCGGTGCAGGAAGTCGGCGACGGCGGGCAGGTCGACCTCCGTGATCGGTCGGACCCGGATCGTCACCTCACACCTCTCCCCCCTGTGGTCGCGCCCTGCCCGGACGCCTCCGCCCGGCACCGGCCCGTCCGGCGGGATCGGCCACCGGCCCGCCCCGCACGCGATAGCGTGAGCCTATGCGGCCCGCCGACGGGTCCGCAGAACTATGGACGAATGTAGATAGATAGAAGCGCCATGGACGTGTGGGGGGCGGCGGACCGGCGCGGTGACCGGGTCGTGAACGTCTGTTTCCACGGCATCGGTCCGCCGCGGCGGCGGCTGGAGCCGGGCGAGGACGCCTACTGGGTCGACCACGGCCGGTTCCTGCGGCTGCTGGACGAGGTCGCGACCTGGCCGCGGGTGCGCCTGAGCTTCGACGACGGCAACCGCTCCGACGTCGAGATCGCCCTGCCGGCGCTCGTCGAGCGCGGGCTGCGGGCCGACTTCTTCGTGGTGGCCGGCCGGCTCGGCCACGCCGGCTGCCTCGCCGAGGAGGACCTGCGCGAGCTGAGCCGGTGCGGCATGGGCATCGGCAACCACGGCATGTCCCACCGGCCCTGGCGGCGCATGGATCCCGCCACCCGCCACCGGGAGCTGGTGGCCGCTCGCGACCGCCTCGCCGCCGCCGCCGGCACCGTCGTCGACACGGCCGCCTGCCCGCTGGGCCGCTACGACCGGCGGCTGCTGGCCGACCTACGCCGGCTCGGCTACACCCGGGTCTTCACCAGCGACCGACGGCCCGCCCGGGCCGGCGCCTGGTTGCAACCCCGCCACAGCGTCCGGGCCGACGACACCCCGGAGTCGTTGCGCGCGACGGTGTTGCGGCCTCCCGGTCCGGTGCGCCGCGTGCGCGCCGGCGTCGTCGGCGTGGTCAAGCGGCTGCGCTGACCGGTCGGGCACGGCGGCCGGGCCGGGGAGGCCGGACGCCCGGGGCCGCAGCAGGGCCCGGACCGCCGCCCGGCTCTGCCGGCGACCGATCGCCGCCCGGCTGCCCTCGCGCAGCAGCACCGCGAGGAAGAACCCGGCGCTGGCCACCGGGCCGTGGCGGCGGCGGTAGAGGCGGACCCGGTTGCGGGCCAGCAGCGCCCACAGCGCCGGCGAGCGGCGCGAGTCGCCCTCGAGGTGGACCGCGCCGGCGTCCGGGTTGAACCGGGTGGCGTAGCCCGCGTCCCGGGCGCGCAGCGCGAAGTCGGTCTCCTCCGAGTAGAGGAAGAACGACTCCTCCCACGGGCCGCAGGCCCGCCAGCAGTCCGCGCTGATGAGCAGGGTCGACCCCTCCGCCCAGTCGGCCGTCGCCGGCCGGCGGTAGCAGCGCGGGTCGGTGACGACCTCTCCCAGCGCGCGGAGGCGCCCGGCCCGCTCCGCGCCCAGCACCAGGTCGCCCACCGCCCGCAGGATCGTCGGCTCCCGCCGCAGGCTCGGGATGAGCCGGCCGTGGCCGTCGCGCAGCCGCGGCACCGCGATCCCGGTTCCCGGCCGACGCAGGGTGTCGAGCAGGCGGGGCACGCAGCCGGGGTCCAGCCGGACGTCCGGGTTGAGCACCAGCACCGCGGTGTGGGGCCGCGCGGCCGCCACGGCGGCGTTGACCCCCGCGGCGTAGCCGCGGTTGGCGCCCATCTCCACCACGGTCGCCTCCGGCGCCAGCCGGCGCAGGGTGGGCACGGTGCCGTCGGTGGACCCGTTGTCCGCGACGGTCAGGTGCCACTCCAGGCCCGCGAGGCCGGCCGGCAGGGACGCCAGCAGGTCGGCGAGCAAGGGCTCGCTGTGGTAGGTCACCACCACCACCGCGACGACCTCCCCGTCCGGGGCGGTCATCGGGCCGTGCGGCTGGACTCGTCCCGGCCCCAGGCGGTGCCCGGGGCCCCGCCCGAGGTGTCCCGGCGCGCCAGGATCTCGGCGGCGAGCGTGAGGACGACGTAGCACGCCGCGGCCGGTGCCAGCCACGGCCGGGGCGCCACCACGTCGCGCAGCCAGCTCGTGCGCTGCGGCGGCGGTACGCCCGGCGTGGTGGCGCGCAGGGCGGCGTTGCCGGCGCGTACCCGGGACAGGCGGCAGACCAGGTCGCGCGTCCGCCACGGCGCCGCCACCCAGGCGGTGACCTCCGGCACCTCGCACTTCTCGCCGCGCCGGAAGAGGGAGTCCAGGAACAGGTCGTCGGCGATGACCTCCGGGAACCGGTCGAACCGGGCCCGTCCCGCCTCCGACAGCGCGATGGCCCCGCGGCCGAACAGCGCGGTGGTGAACACCGGCAGGCGGGTGTGGACGGCGTAGTAGGCGCGTACCGGCCACGGCCGGCCGGCCAGTGCCAGCCGTCGCCGGGGTACCGCGGCCAGCGCCGGCCCCTCCGCCACCGCGGCGGCCAACCGGTGGATGTCCACGGCGGACAGAACCATGTCGGCGTCGAGGTAGACCCGGGGCCACCCGACGGCCGCGGCGTCGCCGGCGTTGAGGGCCGCCGGCTTGGACCCCTCCGCCAGCTCGATGACGCGTACGCCCGGGCCGCGCGCGTGCCACCGCGGCGGTGTCGTCGGTGCATCCGTTGGCGACCACGGTGACGTCGAGCGGTCCGCCGCCCGGTGTGTCCGGCGCGGCGAGCAGCGCGTCCAGGCAGCGCCCCAGGACGGCCGCCTCGTTGCGGGCGGCGATGACGACGCTGGTCATGCCCGCTCCGGCGGTCCGAGCAGGCGCCGCCAGACCCGCAGGTACCCGCCGGCCTGCGTCTCCCAGGACAGCTGGGCGGCGAAGCGGGTCAGGCCGGCGGTCCGCATCCGCTCCCGGCGGTCAGGGTCGTCGAGCAGGTCGTCCAGGGCGGCGGCGAACGCCTCCGGGGTGGCCTCCGGGACGTAGCAGGCGGCCTCCGCGGCGGTGCGCCGGGTCTCCAGCAGGTCGGCGGCGACCACCGGGACCCCGCGTGCCAGGTACTCGACCGTCTTGGCCATCGTGGACAGATGGTTCATCCGGGTGGGGGCGTCCGGCTGGATGGCCAGCGTCGCCGACCGCAGCAGCGCGTCCACGGCCGGGCCGTCCAGCCAGCCGGTGAACTCCACGACGTCGGCGAGCCCGCGCTCGGCGACCAGCTTCTCCAGCGCCGGTCTCATCTCGCCGTCCCCGGCGATGGTCAGGTGCCAGCCGGTGCGGCCGCGCCGGCGCGCCAGCGCCTCCGCGGCCAGGACCGCGGTCGCCACGTTGTCCTGCGGGCCGAGCACCCCGAGGTAGACGATCCGGCTCCGGTCCGACGGTGCCGGGTCGCCGGCACCGATCTCGGCCGCCGCCGGCCCGTTGCGCACCACGCACAGCCGGTCGGCGGGAACGCCGTGGCGCCGGGCGTTGGCCAGGAACGACTCGTTGGTCACGATGACCGCGCTGGCGGTCCGCAGGGTCAGCCACTCGAGCAGGACCAGTGCCCGGAACACCCAGCGGTTGGCCCGGCCGGCGGCCCGGGTGGCGTAGACCTCGGGCGACAGGTCATGGTGGTCGAACACCCACGGCCGTCCCAGGAGGCGCCACAGCAGCGCCAGGGGCCAGTAGATGTCCGGCGGGTTGCAGACCTGCACGGCGTGGGCCCGTCCGCGCACCACCTCGGCCAGCAGCAGGCACGTGATCCACGCCAGCGACCACGTGAACTCGAGCAGATAGGTGAGCAGTCCGGACCCGTGGACCGGGACCGGGTACGGTCGCAGCCGCACGTTCCGGCTGCCCGGGAGCTTGCGCAGCCGATCCGGCCCGCGCGGCGCGATGACGGTCACCTGGTAACCGGCCGCCTCCAGCGTGAGGCACTGGCGGATCACCCGTCGGTCACGCTCGGCCGGGAGGTTGGCGACGAGGATCGCGATGTGCCGGACATGATGGCGCATGTACCCATTGTGCTGACAAACACGAACTAACAGCTCAGAACAGCCTATTTCCTCCGGGTGGGCCAGCGCGCGTCGGCTAGTCGAGCAGGTGGCGGCAGGGTAGCCGGACCTCCCAGCCCGCCGGCGGGACGGGCAGCCCGACCGTGGCGGTCGGGGTGGCGGTGCACACCGACCGGGCCACCGCCACCTCCTGCCGCCAGGACGGACCCTCCGCCCGGGCGTTCGGCACCCGGAGGTTGGCGGCGCACACCACGGCGAGCACGGTGACCAGGACCGCCGCCGGCCACCCGGCCCGGCCCGGGGACAGCACCGCCAGCAGCGCCACCACCGCCAGCATCGCGGGCGCCGCCGCGTACCGGTCGGTCGCCACGCCCGACAGCGTCACCGGCAGCGCGTACAGCGCGACGCTGCCCGCCGCTGCCACCGCCGCCAGCCGCCAGGCGGGGCGCGTGACGCCCCGCACCGCCAGCAGGACGGCCCCGGCCACGAGCACCCACGCCACCCCGGCCAGCACGAGCCACCGCACCGAGCGCGGGTCGTCGCCGAGCCACCGCGACCCCACCACCGCCGACGGCACGGCCCGCAGCACGTAGCCGGTGCCCGCCCGCACCGGGTCGACGACGGTGTCGCGGGAGGCGGTACCGGCCAGCAGCCCCACCGCCTGCACGGCGAGCCCGCCGCACAGCGCCGCCGCCAGCAGCGCGCGGTACCGGTCGCGCCGCACCGCGAGGCGCGCCGCCGCCAGCGGCAGCAGCGCCACCACCAGGACGTCGCTCAACGCCGTCAGCACCGTGGTGCCCACCGCGACCACCCGGCCGGCGCGGGTGGCCGGTGTCCACAGCAGCACCCAGAACAGCGCGTACAGCGCCGGCCAGTGCAGGTTGGCCACCGAGTTGGGCAGGTCGCCCTGCGCCACGGGCGCGACCACCACCACGGCCGCGGCCACCGCCCGGGCGGGCGGCCGGAGGTGGCCGGCCGTCGCGGCGTACACCAGCAGCGCCAGCGCGGCGGTGACCACGGCCGCCGCGCCGGAGAGCACCACGGCCGCCCACTGCGCCGGGACCAGCGCCGCGACCTCAGCGATCAGCCGCGGTCCGGTGTGGAGGTAGCCGGCGTACGGGGTGGCCAGGGCCTGCGGCAGCGACCGGCCGACCGCGTCGGCGAGGAAGACCTGCCCGTCCTCGGCCCACACCGTGTCCAGTGCCCCGGCGCCGGGTTGCCGGGCCAGCGAGACCGTCGCGCCCGCGGCCACCGCGAGGGCCGCCAGCAGCCACCGACGCCGGCGGTGGGAGGCCGGCACACCGTGCCCGACCGGCGCCGGGACGGTGGCGGCGCGTCCGGCCGCGCCGCCGGTCGCGAGGCCGCCGGCGCCGCCGGTCGCCCCCGTCACAGCCGGCCCTGCGCCACCGCGTCGGCGACCCACGGGATCACCTCGTCGAGCATCCGGTCCAGCGGGGTGGTCGCGCGGAACCCCAGCACCCGTTCCGCCTTGCGGGTGTCGGGGATCCGGCGGGCGACGTCGTGGGGGAACGGCTCGTCGCTGACGTACCGGAACGGCTCGTCCGGGCCGCGGATCTTCGCCCAGATGAGGCGGGCCAGCTCCAGCACGGTGGTGGAGGTGGGAGTGGAGAGGTTGAAGTCGTCGTTGAGCGCGGCCGGGTGCTCCATCGCGTCGACGATGCCGCGCGCGAGGTCCCCGGCGTACGTGAAGTGGCGGATCTGGCTGCCGTCGCCCAGGATGTGCAGCGGGTCCTGTCCCTTGAGGACCTTCTGGACCAGGTCGGGCACGACGTGGGACATGGCCAGCTTGACGTTGCCGGAGAGGATCTCAGCCTGGCCGAGCGCCCTCGCCTCCCCGATCCCGACGCAGTTGAACGGGCGCACGATGGTGTACGGCAGTCCGTACTGGTCGTACGCGGCGCGGGCGAAGTACTCGACCGCGAGCTTCTGGAACCCGTACGACGAGGCCGGCGGCGGGATCCGGCGCTCGTCGCCCTCCCGGGACGGCCAGCGGTCGGCCGACTCGTACACCATCGACGAGGACAGGTACGTCACCTTCTCCAGCTCGCCGTCGCGGTGCGCCGCGATCGCCGCGTCGCAGGTCGCCGCCATGATGCGCTCGTTGGTCGCCAGCAGGTCGTAGGCGTAGGTGTGGAAGTACGAGATGCCGCCGATCATCGCGGCCCCGGCGATGAGGTGCTGGCAGCCGTCGAGCAGCTCGGTGAGCAGCCCCACGTCGCGGGCGTCGCCCTCCACGAACCGGTACCGCGGGTGCGCGTCGTAGGAGTGGGCGACCGGGCCGTACTTGGAGTGGTTGTCCAGCCCGATCACGTGGTACCCGCGGTCGAGCAGCTCCTGCACGACGTATCCGCCGATGAAACCGGCGGCCCCGGTCACGAGTACGCGCGCCATTCGGGCTCCTTCAGCGATGGAGGGTCGGTTGCCGGGCGGCCGCCAGCGCCGCCGCCCACGGGCCGGAGGTCCCCCCGCGCCGCCGGCGACGCCCGAACGCGTACAGGTACCAGCGCAGGTAGCCGGGGAGGAACCGGCCGAGGTCGAACCTGGACTCCCCGAGCTGGCGGTCCAGCCAGATGGTCGGCACCTCGGCCACCGGCAGGCCCAGCCGGGTCGCCTTCGCGGTCAGCTCCAGGCCGATCTCGAACCCGGTGCGGGACTCGATCCCGACCGCCCGGACGAAGCTGGCGTCGTACGCCTTGAAGCTGTTCGTGGCGTCGTGGGTGCCCACCCGCGCCAGCGCGTGCAGGCTGAGCCCCGCCCACCGCGACAGTGTCCGCTTCAGGCGCGGCCCGCCCACCTGCTGGCCACCGGGCATGTAGCGGGAGGCGGCGGCGACGACCACGCCCCGCTCGACCAGGCGGGTCAGCTCGTCGATCTGCCCGGGGTCGTCGCAGCCGTCGGCCATGGTGACCACGACCACCGGCGCGGCCGCGGTGTCGAAGCCGAACCGGATCGCGTTGGCCGGGCCGCGGCCGTACGTGTTGAGCACCGGGCGCACCCGCGGGTCCCGGGCGGCCAGCTGGCGGACGTACGGCACCGTCGTGTCGTCGGGAAGGTCGTGCACGACCAGGACCTCCGCTGGCAGCCGCACCTCCGACAGCAGGCGCCCCAAGGGGCCGAGCACGGCCGCGCCCTCGTTGTAGACGGGGACCACCACCGACACCCGGGGCGGCCCGGTCACACCCGCACCCCCCGGCCGGTCAGCCCCCACATGTCCACCAGGGGCACGTCGGTGCGCAGGTCGGCGTAGCGGCGGTGGGGTGCGCCCAGCACCAGCACGTCCGACTCGCGGAGCACCTCGTCCAGCGGCCGCAGGCGCGGGTCGCGCACGTACGGGTCGGTGCACAGCACCCGGTGCGCCCGCAGCAGCAGGATCTTGCGGAGCTTGTACGCCAGGCTCTCGCGCGGGTCGTCACTGTCCCCTTTGAACGCCATGCCGAGGATCCCGACCGTGGCGTTGGGGAGGTCGACCGCCTGCTCCAGCCGGGAGACCAGGTACAGCGGCAGGCCCTCGTTGATGAGCATGGCGGTGTGGCCGAGCACGAAGTTGTTCTTGTTGAAGGCGGCCAGCTGCATGGTGTCCTTCAACAGGCAGGGCCCGGCCGCGAACCCGGGCATCGGCAGGTCCGCGGCACGCGGGTAGTCGTAGGTGATGGCGTGGCGGATGCGGGCGTAGTCGAGGCCGGCGTCGTTGGCCATCATCCAGAACTGGTTGGCGGTGGCGAACTTGACGTACCGCCAGGTGTTGGTGAACAGCTTCGCCAGCTCCGCCTCCTCCGGGGTGACCCGTACCACCTCCTGGGTGAGGTTGCGGAACAGCTTCTCGGCCCGGTCGGCGGCCCGGTCGGTGCGGCCGGACACGATCTGCGGCAGGTCGAACAGCTCGGTCATGGCGCGGCCCTCGGCGATCCGCTCCGGGCAGAAGGCGACGTCCACGTCCAGGCCGCGGGCCGCGAGCTGGCGTTCGGTCAGTGCGGTCACTCCCGGGTGGACGGTGCTGCGCAGCACGATGAGCTGGCCGTCGCGCAGGTGCTCGGCGCACCGGTCCAGGGCGCGGGGCACGGCTCCCAGGTCGGGGTTGAGGTGCTCGTCGACCGGGGTGCCGACGACCACGATGAGGTTCTCGGCGGCGCCGACACTGGCGGCGGCGGTGGTGGCGCGCAGCAGGCCGGCCCGGGCGACCCGGGCGAGCACCGCGTCGGCGCCCTCCTCGGTGAAGGGCATCCGGGCGGCGTTGACCTTCTCGACCGCTTCCTGGTCGAGGTCGTAGAGCACCACGGACAGCCCGCGGGAGGCGAACGCGAGCCCCAGCGGCAGCCCGACCCGGCCGCACCCGCCCACGATCACCACGTCGGCGGTGAACCGTTCCTCGGTGCGGCGCAGCACGTCCGCGACGTTGGCTGTCATCGGGCTCCCGGAGTTACTGAAGGCGTCCTGGAGGCGCCGTTCCTGCAGCTCGTGCCGGTCCGATGCTAGCGATATTTCGCCGGGTTCGCACTGTTTCGTCGGATTCATGGTCGGCGCGAAACGGGATGCACCAGTGGTGCACGACATAAGCCAGGTACATCTGTAGTATTCGGTCGGTACGGAGCAAACCGCCAGGGGGAGGCTCGATGGGCGCTCCGGACTCCGCCGGCCCGGGAGGCGGCGGCGGGCGAGCGGACGACCGCGACCCGGCGGGCGGCCGTGGGCCCGCGGGCGGTGGCACGGGAGCGGGTGACCCGGTGGCCGGGCGAGGTCGCCGGCGGTGGGTGCTGGCCGGTGGCGCGGTGGCGGTGGCCGCCGCGGCTGCCGGGGCGGCGGCGCTGCTGGCGGTCGCGGCGCCCTGGTCCCCGTCCGGGACGACCGGTCCCGGTCCGGACGTGCTGCCCTCCGACGCCGGGCGGCCGAGCGCACCGGCCCCGGTGTCGGCGCTCCCGCCGGGGTTCCCGGACGTGTCGACGACCGGCGTACGGGAGGGCGTGACGCTGCGGCCGAGCGGCACCGTGGAGGTGACCGAGGACGGTGCGGTGGTGGAGAACCTACTGGTCGTGGACGGCATCATCGAGGTCAGCGCCGACGACGTCACCATCCGCAACGTCCGCATCACCAACGACGCGCAGTTCGTCCAGTGGGGAATCATCCAGAACGAGGGGTACAGCGGCCTGGTGGTGGAGGACAGCGAGATCTTCGGCAACCGTCGCTCCGCGCAGAAGTTCGCCTCGGGGATCAGCAACCACGGGGGAGACATCACCGTGCGCCGGGTCGAGATCCACTCGGTCACCGACGGGATCGTCACCAGCCACGGTCTCATCGAGGACTGCTACCTGCACTCACCGCGCCTCTTCGAGGGCGACCACACCGACATGATCCAGTCGATCGGCGGGTCGCAGCTCGGGCTGCCGCTGACGATCCGCCACAACACCGTCATCAACACCGAGAACCAGACCGCCGCGGTGTTCCTCTCCGACGGCACCGGGACGGGAGTGGTGCCGGTCCGGAACGTGCGGGTGGAGGGCAACCTGCTGGCCGGCGGCGGTTACACGATCTACGCCGGAGGACTGGTCGCCGAGGGGCACGACCCGGCCGACATCGTCATCCGCGACAACGTCTTCAGCCGGCGGGTGTGGCCGGACGGGGGCTACTACGGCCCGGTCAGCGACTTCGACCCCGGGGCGCCGGGCAACGTGTGGTCGGGCAACGTCTGGGAGGACGGCGGCGCGGTCGGGCTGGACTAGCAACCGGCGCCCGTCTCAGCCGGTGGCGTCGGGGTGGGGGACGGCCGGTGCCCGCACCGGCCGCCGGCGCAGCAGGCGCGCCGCCTGGTCGCGGACCCGCCGGTCCACGGCGAGCAGGACCGCGCCGGCGGAGGTGACGCCGGTGGCGACCGTCAGGCACAGCACCGGCAGGGGTGCGAGCCGGTGGTCGAGCACCGCGGCGACCGCCCCACCCGCCACCGCGGCGGCGATCGCCGCCGCCAGCCCGCCCGCGGTGGCGCGCAGCGTCGGCCACGGCGACGTGCGCAGCGCCCGGGAGAAGGTCAGCCACCCGGACACCACGCCGAGAACGAGGTAGACGGTCACCAGCGCCGACGCGACGGCGACCACCTGGCCGGCGGTCCCGACGCCCGTGGTGACCCGGGCCGTCGCCCACAGCGCCGCCACCAGGCAGGCCGCGTGCAGCCAGTTCATCAGCGCCGGCAGCCCGGGCCGGCCGGACGCCTGGAGCGCCGGCTGGAACAGGCTGTTGAGCATGATCGTCGCGACCGCCAGGCACAGCAGCCGCATCGGGGTGACCGCCGGTTGCCACTGCGGACCGATGAGGCTGACGAACGGTCCGGCCGCGGCCGCCACCACGCCCAGCGCGGGCCACGTCAGCACCGCGCCGAGGCCCGCCAGGCGTGCCAGGCGGGCGGCCAGCGCCTGCCGGTCCACGCCGTGGCGGGCCAGGTCGGGCAGGGCGACGTCGTGCAGCCCCCGGCCGGCCAGGCCCAGGACGAGCTCGGGTACCCGCAGCGCGAACCGGAACAGCCCGACCACCACCGGACCGAAGTACGCGCCCATGACCACCACGTCGACGCGGGTCTGCGCGAACGTGCCCAGCGCGCCGAGGAGGGTCTTGACGGAGGTGTCGCGGATGTCCCGCAGCTGGCGCCCGAACCGGCGCAGCCGGGGCCGCCAGCTCGTCATCGTCCACAGCAGCACGGTGTTGATCGCGGTCATGCCGACCTGCTGCACGACCAGTGCCCACACCCCCAGCCCGGCGAGCGCGGCGGCAACCGCCGCGGCACCGGACACCAGCCCCGAGACCAGGTAGCGGACGGCGATGCCGCGCAGCTCCATGCGCCGCCGCAGGACCGCCTCCGGGATCGCGTTCAGCGCGTACAGCGGCAGGATCGCCGTCAGCGCCAGGCACAGCGGGGTCAGCCGGGGCAGGCCGTTGACGGCCGCCCACACCGGTGCGGTCGCCGCCAGCAGCGCCGAGAAGACGGCGGTGCCGAGCAGGGTGGTCCAGAACGCGGCGTCGAGGTGCCGGTCGGTGATGTCGTCCTGCTGGATGACGGCCATGGTCGGGCCGTGCTGGAGCAGGACCTGCCCCAGGTTCACCCACACCATGGCGATCCACAGCAGACCGAACTCCTCCGGGCCGAGCAGGGCCGCCAGCACGAACGTGGTCAGCGCGGTGATGGCGTACAGGCCGGTGCTGACCACGTAGGACCACAGCAGGGCCGGTCGCAGCCGGGTGCCGCGCGGCACCGTGGAGCCGGCGTGGGACGCGGTCGCGGCCACGTCAGCCGCCGGACGGCTCGTCGATGCGACGCAGCCACGCCGACCGCCAGTACGGCGTGACGGCGCGCGGGCAGAACCGGCGGTACCGGCCGGTGCACACCACGCCGTCGAGCACCACGCAGTCGGACAACCGCATCATCCGGCCGGTGGCCTCGTTGATGATGCGCTCGACGTGGCGCGCGACGCGGGCACGGGTACCGCAGTAGGGCAGCATCTCGCAGTCGAACCAGAGCCCGCCGTTGGTGTTGCGCGGGCTGAGCGTGGCCATGATCTCGTCCCTGCTCCTGACCTCGACCAGGTCACCCGGGGACAGCGGCACCGCCGGCGTGCGCTTCCCGTCACCGGTGCCGCGGTAGAACGGGTACGGGTCGCCGTCGCGGAACCGCAGCCGGCGGGGGAGCCTGCGGCTGAGCTGCTGCAGCTTGTTGAAGGCGGTGATGGACAGGCCGCGCACGAGGGCGGGCAGGCGGACGTTGCCGGACCACAGGTCCTTGACGTACTGCCGGGGGTCGAAGCCGGACAGGTGCCGCGAGGCGTACGGCAGCCGCGTGGCCTGGCACCGGTAGACCGGCTCCCCGTCCGCGTCGGTGGTGACGGCGGCCTTGCGCAGGGTCTCCTCGCTGTGCAGGGCCGGGCCCGGCTCCCGCGGCGGGTCACCGGGACGGGCCAGCCACTCCTCCCGCCAGAACAGCAGGCACCCCGCCTGGCAGCCGCCGTGGGCGCTCCCGTCGCAGCGCAGGCCTTCCAGGTGGACGGTGCGCTCCAGGCGCCGCGACGTGCCGGTCATGGTGACGGTGTCGCAGGTCTTGTGCGCCCGCGCGTGGACCCGGAACTCGCGGCCGGCGTACCGCAGCATCTCCGGCATGAACGGCAGCCCGCCGAGGTCGCCGTCGGCGTCGAGGGTGGCGAGGATCTCCTCCCGGCTGCGGACCCGGACCAGCTCGCCGGCCCGCAGCGGCCGGTACCGCCCCGGGCGACCGGATCCGCCCACCTGACCAACCTCCTCGGCCGTCGTCGTACGCCGCCATCGTCGTCGCTAGCGCCGAGCGTAAGGGACGCGGGACCGCTAAGGGCGACGAACCGTACTTCTCGGCACGATAACCGTATAGTGGGCACACTGCGGGCGGCGTACTTCCCCGGGCCTGCCGGCCGTCAACGGCGAGCGCTATCTGGCCGAGGCGCCGGCGGCGCTGCGCGTCCAGACCCTGACCGACATCAAAGGGGCCATCGCCGGCGACGCCTCCACCGGCCGCCGGAGATCGCGGTCAGCGCGGGCGCGCGGACGGTGGCCGCACGACCGGCCCCCGCACCGGCCGGGCGCTGCCCAGCAGGCGTCGCAGCCGCCCCAGCCGCCGGGCCGCGACCAACCGGTGGCGGCGCAGGTAGAACCGCGCCACCTGGGCCCGCGCGCGGCGGCGGCCGGCGGCGTCGAGGTCGCTGTCGGCCACGTGGCGCAGCAGGTCCCGGCACAGCAGCGCGGTCGACACATACGCCTGCCAGGCGGGTACGCCCAGCTTGCGCGCCACCTCCCGCGGCCGTTCCGAGTCGTCCCGGACCCGCCACGCCAGCGGCTCCGGGATGTGGCCCCACGGGCCGGCCAGCGCCAGCCTGGCCGCGAACAGCTGGTCCTCCCGGTACGAGTTGACCCGCGGCAGCGCGGCCACCGTGGCGCGCCGCATCATGCCGTAGAGCGGGTCGATCACCAGGTAGCTCTCGTTGAGCAGCCGCAGGATCTCGGCGAACCGCACCGAGGGGTCCGCCGACGCCAGGCCGGTCCCGTCGTACGTGCCCGTCCGCGTCGTCCCGTCGGGCATCACGTAGCAGATCTGGGTGGTCACCAGCACCCGGCGCTCGTCCTCGGCGAAGGCCGCCAGGCACCGCGAGACGTACGTGGGGTGCAGCGTGTCCCCGTCGCCGATCCACCGCAGGTACGCGCCGCGCGCCCGCCGCATCGCCGCGACGAAGTTGTCCAGCAGCCCGATGCCCTCGCGCTGGCGGTGGTAGACGATCCGCTCGTCGCCGCGCGCCAGCTCGCGGCAGATCTCCTCCGTGCCGTCCGTGGACGCGTTGTCGGAGATCACCAGCTCGAGGTGGGAGTGGTCCTGGGACAGCACGGAGCGGACCACCTCGGCCAGCCGCCGCTCCCCGTTGCGGACCGGCAGGCAGATGGAGACCAGCGGCTCAGCCGGCGTCCTGCGCATCGCCCGCCGCCGGGTCGCCGACCCGCTCCAACCACAGCTCGCGCCAGTAGATCGGGATCGAGCGTGGACAGTTGGCGCTGTACGCGCCCTCGCAGACCACGCCCGCGAGCACGATGCACGGGTTCTTCATGTGCCGCATCAGGCCGGTGCGCTCGTCGATGCTCCGCTCCACCCGCCGCTCCACCCGGGCGGTCCGGGAGCAGAACCGCAGCATCTCCGCGTCGAACCCGAGGCCGCGGTTGCGCAGGTTCGCGTCGAGCGTCTTCATGATCTCCTTCTTGGGCTTGACCTGCACCAGCTCGCCGGGTCGCAGGTCGGTGCGGACCGACGGCGTCCCGCCGGTGGCGGTGCCGCGCAGGAAGCCCCACCGCCGCCCCTGCCGGAACCGCAGCCACCGAGGCAGGTGGGCGCGGCTGAGGTCCTGGACGCGGTTGAACACCCCCACCAGGTACGCCCGCAGCGCCCACCACGGGCCGACGTTGCCCGACCGCACGTCCCGCAGGTAGTGGCCCGGGCTGCGCAGGGCCAGCGGCTGCGGTGCCGCGCGGAGCAGCTCGGTGGCCTGGCAGCGGTACGTCGGGCGGCCGTCGGGCGCCGGCTGGCCGCGACTGGCGGAGGTGAGCAGCGGCAGGAGCCGGTCCGCTCCGCCGGGGTCGGGCGGGTGCGGGGTGGGCACTTCCGCGTCGCCGGAGTCGGGCGGGCGCGGCGTGTGCCGCTCCGCGTCGCCGGGGTCGGGCCGGTGCGGCGCCGCCGGCGCGACCGGCCGCAGCCACGCGGTCTTCCAGTAGATCAGGCACGCCGCCTGGCAACCGTCGTGGGCGGACCCGTCGCAGCGCACGCCGGCGAGGTGGACGGCGTCGTCCATCCGCCGGTACCCGGTGCCCGTGATGGTGTCGCAGGTCTTGTGCGCCACCTTGGCCACGGTGAACCGGCGACCGCAGTACTGCAGCATCTCCGGCATGAACGGCAGCGAGTCCAGCTCGCCCCGCTCGTCCAGGGTCGCCAGGATCTCCGGCGCGCTCCGGGCCTCGACCAGGTCGCCCACTCGCAGCCGCCGCGGCCGGTCCTCGGGGAGCCGCCGGTTCGCAGGTGTCCGGTCCGGGGCGGACCCGACCGCGCGGGTGGTCATCGCCCGGCCAGCCTCTCCACGATGAGCGCCGCGCCGTCGAGGTCGCCGCCCAGGTGCAGGTAGCTGACGCCGTACCGCTCCCGCAGCTCCCACAGCCGGTCGACGCACGCCTCGAGGTCGCCGTGCAGCGCCACCGGGGAGCCGGCCAGCGCGTCCGTAGGCAGCCCGCGCGCCAGGCTGGAGGTCCACCGGTGGCGGACGCCGCGGTGGGTGAGCGACATGTCCAGAATCGACAGCTGGAGCTCCAGGGACCGTGGGTCGCGGCCGGCGGTGGTGGCGGCGTCGCGTACCCAGGCGATCTTGCGCGCCAGGTCGGTGCCGCTCAGCCGGCGGGCGATGGCGCGCGGGTCGGCGTGGGGGTCGAGCCGCGGCGCCACCGACACGATGTCCGCGACCCGGCCGGCGAGCTCGAGGACCCTCCGGCCGCCTCCCCCGACCAGCAGCGGTGGGCGCGGCTGCTGCACCGGTCGGGGCAGCCCGGTCAGTCCGGTGACCTGGTAGTGGTCGCCCCGGTAGGTCAGCGGTGCCGGGCCGAACAGGCCGCGGATCACCTCCACGGACTCGGCCAGGCGGGCGATCCGGGTCGCCGGCGGGTCGAAGCGGATCCCGCTCGCCCGGTAGTCGGCCTCCTTCCACCCCGCCCCCAGGCCGATCTCGAGCCGCCCGTCGGACACGACGTCCAGGTTGGCCAGGCTGCGGTGCAGCACCGCGGGATGGCGCAGGTCGTTGCAGAGCACCATGGTGAGCAGCCGCAACCGGCTGGTGGCCTCGGCCGCGACCGTGAGGGCCACGACCGGGTCCATGGACCACCCGCCCGTGAGGTGGTCGGAGATCGCCACCGAGCTGAAGCCGAGGTCCTCGATGCGGCGGATCTCGTCCCGCCACTTCTGCACCGGCGTGGTCAGGGCCGGCATGGAGGTCGTGAAGCGGAACGGTCGGACCGTGGCGGTCAAGGCGTCTCCCTGTCGTGTCGGGTGGCCCGGCGTGGCGGATCGGACCGGTGGTGAGCCTAGCGGCCGGAACGCGATCAAAGCGTAGAAACCGAACAGGTAGGGAGATTTCAGTACAGACAGCCCGACGGTCCGGCAGAATCACCGCGTACGCCGTCGCGGGGGAGACAGCCATGCGGGTACTGGTGACCGGCCACGAGGGGTACCTCGGCAGCGTCCTGACACCGATGCTGGTCGAGGCCGGGCACGAGGTGGTCGGGCTGGACACCGGCCTGTTCGCCGACGCGACCCTGGGCCCGCCACCCCCCGACGTCGACACGCTCCGCGTGGACCTGCGCGACGTGCGACCCGAGCACTGCGCCGGCGTGGACGCGGTGGTGCACCTGGCCGCCATCTGCAACGACCCGGTCGGCGACCTCGACCCGGAGCTGACCTACGCGGTCAACCACCACGCCACCGTCCACCTGGCCAGGGCGGCCCGGGCGGCCGGGGTGCGCCGGTTCCTGTTCTCCTCCTCCTGCTCGCTGTACGGCACCGGGCCCGGCGACGCGCCGTTGGACGAGACCGCGCCGTTCGCGCCCGTCACCCCGTACGGGCACTCCAAGGTGCGCGCCGAGGCGGGCCTGAGCGAGCTGGCCGGCGACGACTTCTGCCCGGTGTACCTGCGCAACGCCACCGCCTACGGCTACTCGCCGAGGCTGCGCGGCGACCTGGTCGTCAACGACCTGGTCGGGCACGCGTTGCTGACCGGAGAGGTGCGGCTGCGCTCCGACGGGTCGGCGTGGCGGCCCCTGGTGCACGTGGAGGACATCGCCACCGCGTTCCTGGCGGTGCTGGAGGCGCCGGCCGAGGTGGTCCGCGACCGCGCGTACAACGTCGGCCACAGCGGTGAGAACTACCGCATCCGGCAGGTGGCCGAGCTGGTGGCCGAGGTGGTGCCGGGCAGCCGGGTGACGCTGGCGGAGGGCTCCGGCGCCGACACGCGCAACTACCGCGTGTCCTGTGAGCGGATCGCCGCCGAGATCCCGGGTTTCACGCCGCGGTGGACGCTGCGCAAGGGGATCGAACAGCTCGTCGAGGCGTACCAGCGGTACGACCTCGCGATCGAGGACCTCATGGGGCCCAGGCACCAGCGGCTGCTGCGGATCCGGCAGCTGCGCGAGGCGGGCCGGCTGGACGACCGGCTGCGCTGGGTCGGCGAGGTGGCCGCCGGTGTCTGAGTGGACCGGCCGGACCTGCGACGCGTGCGGCGAGGACGAGCTGGTCCGGTTCGCCGACCTGGGGACCGTGCCGGTGCTGTGCGGTGTGCACTGGCCGGACCGGTCCGCCGCGCTCGCCTCCCCGTCCGGCCGGATGGTGCTGGCGTACTGCCGCACCTGCGCGTACGTGCGCAACGTCGCCTTCGAGCCGGAGCTGCTGGTCTACGACGCGAGCATGGACACCAACCTCCACCACTCCGCGTCGTTCCAGCGGTTCTCCCGCGAGCTGGTCGCCCATCTCGCGCAGCGGTTCGAGCTGGCCGGCAAGCGGGTGGTGGACATCGGGTGCGGGCAGGGGGAGTTCCTGCGGGAGCTGTGCCACCACGCCGGCTGTACCGGTGCCGGGTGGGACGCCATGTACGCCGGGCCGACCGGCCCGGACCCCAGCGGCGCGGAGTTCCACGCCGGGTTCGCGCCGCGCGGCGGCGGGCTGGGCCGGTTCGACGCGTTCACCTCCCGCCACTGGTTCGAGCACCTGGACGACCCCTACGAGTTCCTCGTCGACCTGCGTGAGCAGGCCGACGGGCGGCCGGTGCGGGGGTACGTCGAGGTGCCGGACGCGTGCTACGACCTGGCCACCGCCGGCTGGGAGGTCATCTACCCGCACGTGTCCTACTTCGACGCCTACTCCCTGTGCCGCATCTTCCAGCGGGCCGGCTGGCGGGTGGACGCCACCGGCACCTACTTCTCCGGCATGTTCCGCTGGATCGAGGTCTCGGTGAACATCCCCCCGCGCGACGGCGGCGCGCCGCTGCCGACGGTGGCGGACCGGGACCGGCAGCTCGCGGCGATCGAGGGGTTCGCGGTGCGGTACCGCAAGGAGCGCGACCAGTGGCGGGGCATCGTGGCCGACCTCGCCGACCGCGGCGCCCGGCCGGCGCTCTGGGGCGCCGGCTCGCGCAGCGTCCAGTTCCTCGCCGCCGCCGACCCCGACCGGCGGCTGGCCGCGGTGGTGGACGTCAACCCGCGCAAGTGGGGCCGGTTCCTGCCCGGAGCCGGTCACCGGGTGGACCCGCCGGCCAGCCTGGCCGCGGTGCGCCCGGCCGCGGTGATCATCACCAACCCCGCGTACCGGGACGAGATCAGCCGGTCCCTGGCCGAGCTGTCCGTCCACGCCGACCTGCTCGTCGCCTGAGCCGGCGCCGGTCCGGACGGCGCGTCGGACCCGACCAGCACGACGCATCGGGCCGCCGGCTACCGGGCCGTCCGCCGGGCCGCCAGGCGTCGGGCCGTCGGGCCGTCCGCCGGTCCGGCGGACGGCGCGGCACCCGCGGGGTGAGCCGTGCGGACGCGCCGGGACGGGTGGGTGAGCCGCCACATCGCCCCGGCCGCACCGGTGAGAATGGACAGCACCAGGGTGTGGGTGGTGAACGCCATCGCGTCGAACAGCGCCGCCACCACGACCGCCGTGGCCTGCGCCGCCATCAGGCAGGCGCACAGGTGGCGGTCCACCTCCCGCTGGCTGCGGCGGTACGCGATGAGCGCCAGCGCCAGGGCGGTCACGTGCCAGGCCGCGTACGCGGCGGTGCCGACCACCCCGACGGTGATGAGGTGCACCAGCCAGTCGTTGTCGATGTACCGGTAGAGGGTGGGGAGGAACGTCCCGGGCCCGCGCCCCAGCAGCGGCCGCTCGGCGATGTAGGCGAACGCCGGGCCGTAGTCCTCGGTGCGTCCCTGGACGCTGGGGTCGTCGGCGGCGTGCACGAAGATGCTGCGCAGCGTGCCGAGCAGCCCGGGCCGCACCACCATCAGCGCCGCCAGCAGGCCGCAGGCCAGCATCCCGACCGCGTACCGCGTCCGCCAGCTCCAGCACGCCGAGAGCACCAGCAGCCCGACGGCCAGGCCCACCATGCCGGTGCGGGACAGGCTGACCGGGACCGCGGCGGCGATCAGTACCGCACCGACCGCCGCCGCCGTGCGGCCGGCACCGGTCCGCGCGTGCCGCGCGGCGTGGATGGCGAACGGCACCAGCAGCGCCATCACGGTGCTGAACTCGATGTAGTGCAGCGCGGTGCTGGCCACCTGGAACTGCCCGTCGCCGCGGGCGCGGAACTCGACCGCTTCCAGGTGGTCCACCAGGCCCGGGATCCGGATGCGCTCGACCAGGTTGATGCCGAACGCCACCTGCACGTGCCCGATCACCGCCATCACCGCGCCGAGCGCGACCAGGGTCTGCAGCAGGTCGTCGAGCCGGGTGCGGCTGGGGATCCCGTCGGCGCACACGAGCGCCACCGCCACGTAGACCAGGTAGAACACCATCGCACGGTCGGCCGCGGCCGCCTCCTCGCCGGCCAGGGGCCGCAGGAAACCCGCCGCGTACGCGGCCATGATCGCGCCCAGGTACGCGGCCGCGGCCCACCGCAGCGGCTGCGGCCCGGGCGTGGCCAGGTGCGGGTGCAGGCGGCTGGCGAACCAGCAGACGGCCAGGCAGACGCCGAACACGGTGACCGGCCGGCCGATCGCGCCGAGCCCCGGCAGGACGAGGTGGCCGGGCACCAGGATCGCCAGTGCGGCCGCCAGTGCGAGCGCCGACCCGGCGTCCAGCAGGTGCCGTCGCCGCCGCGACGCGTAGGCGCGGGGACCGACCAGCGCGGGCTCCAGGTCCGGCGGGTGGTGGGGCGGCTCCGCCACCGCCGGGGCGCCGGCGTGCCGCCGCCCGTCACGCGAACCGGTCACGCTCGCGCTGCTCACGTCCGGGCCTCTCAGGTGCGGGTGGCCCACCGCGGGTCGCTCACCTGCGGGTGCCGGCCCGGCGCGGACGGTCCAGCGTCGGCCGGTCCGGTTCCCGGCGGCCCGTCTCCGAGCGGTCGGCTTCCGGGTCGGACCTGGGCCCGCCGCCCGGCGGTAGGGTCCCGGCCACCGGCGGTCCAGCCGGCGCGTCCATGGCGCCCCGGCCCCCGCCGGCCACCTGGACGAGGCGTGGACCGCGGCGCTCGCGGCCCTGCGCCAGCGGCGGCCGGAGCTGGCCGGCGTGCCGCTGGTGGTCGGCGGCCGTTCCAGCGGCGCGCGGGTGGCCTGC
>VSBZ01000032.1:0-28463 GCA_047459215.1 Micromonosporaceae bacterium
GTTCCAACAGGGTGCTCGACATCGAGATGCCGTTCCGGCTGACTCGGCAGAGCTGACGGCGCCCTGTCGACCGCTGTGTCGACAACGCTTGGAGGTTCCCGCCGGGCAGAACAAATGTTAGGTTGATGCGCGGGTGGCTGCCGCCCCCGAAGTGCCAGGACAGCCGCCGGTGGCGGCCGAGCGCGTACGACCTTGAGGAGTTCTCGTGACCAGACCGCTGACCACCGTGGTGTGGTCGACCGGGCCGTTCCCCGGGCGGTTCCGCGGGCGGGCCTACCGGGCCGTTACCGCCCCGCCCGGCCCCCCTGGTCCACTACCGTGAGGGTATGGCCCGGCCGAACGAGGAGGTTGCGGCGCTTCTGCAGGAGTACGCGGACCTCCTCTCGATCACCGGGGGCGACGCGTACAAGGTCCGGTCCTACGAGCGGGCCGCCCGCTCCGTCGGCGGCTACCACGAGGACGTCTCCGGCCTCGACCTGGCCGGACTCAAGAAGATCCCGAACGTCGGCACCTCCATCGGCGAGAAGATCCTGGAGTACTTCCACTCCGGGAAGGTGGAGGCGATCGAGGAGCTGCGGGCCCGGGTCCCCGCCGGGGTGCGGGAGCTGACCGCCATCCCCACCCTCGGGCCCAAGAAGGCGATGCTGCTGTACCGGGAGCTGGGCATCTCGTCCGTGGCCGAACTCGCCCACGCCCTGGAGACCGGCCGGCTGGCCGGGCTGCGCGGCTTCGGGCCGAAGGCGGTCGAGAACCTGCGCCACGGCATCGAGCTGCTGCGCCGCGACGGGGGGCGGGTGCTCATCTCGGTCGCGATGGCCGCGGCGGAGGAGGTCGTCGCCGAGCTGTCGGCCGTGCCCGACTGCACCGCCTGCACGTACGCCGGCTCCCTGCGCCGGATGCGGGACACCGTCGGCGACGTGGACATCCTCGCCGCGGCCGACGACTCGCGGGCGCTCATGGAGACGTTCACCCGGCTGCCGACCGTGGCGGAGGTGGTGGCGCAGGGGCCGACCAAGGCCACCGTCCGCAGCCGGGAAGGCCTGCAGATGGACCTGCGGGCCGTGCCGCCGCAGGTGTGGGGCGCGGCGCTGCAGTACTTCACCGGATCGAAGGCGCACAACATCCGTACCCGTGAGATCGCCGGCCGCCGCGGCCTCAAGCTGTCCGAGTACGGCCTGTTCCGGGAGCAGGACGACTCGCTGGTCGTGGCCGAGACCGAGCAGGCGGTGTACGAGCACCTGGGCCTGCCGTGGATCCCGCCCCCGCTGCGGGAGGACCGCGGGGAGATCGAGGCCGCGCTCGCCGGCGAGCTGCCGACGCTGGTGACCGTCGACGACATCCGCGGCGACCTGCACACCCACACCGACCTCACCGACGGGGTGGCGCCGCTGGAGGAGATGGTCGCGGCAGCGCGGGCACGCGGGTACCAGTACTACGCGGTCACCGACCACGCCCGCAACATGCCGATGCAGCGCATGACCGACGAGAAGATGCTCGCCCAGCGGGAGCGGCTGCGCGAGCTCGGTCGGCAGGGGCGGATGACGCTGCTGCACGGCACGGAGCTCAACATCGGTCCCGACGGCAGCCTCGACTGGGACGACGACTTCCTGGCCGGCTTCGACATCTGCGTGGCCGCGGTGCACTCCCACTTCCAGCAGTCGCGGAGCGAGATGACCCGCCGGCTGATCCGGGCGTGCGAGAACCCGTACGTCACCATCATCGGCCATCCCTCCACCCGCCAGATCGGACGGAGACAGCCGGTCGACGCCGACTTCGACGCGGTGTTCGCGGCCGCGGCGCGCACCGGCACCGCGTTGGAGATCAACAGCTACCCGGACCGGCTGGACCTCAACGACGAGCTGGTGCTGCGGGCGCGCCGTCACGGGGTGAAGTTCGCGATCGACACCGACGCCCACGCGGTGGTGCACCTGGACTACCTGCGGTACGGGGTGGGCACCGCGCAGCGGGGATGGCTGACCGCCGACGAGGTCATCAACACCTGGCCGTGGCGCCGGCTGCGGTCGTTCATCCAGGCCAAGCGTCGCGCCGCCGCGGTGTCCCGGTAGCGGCGGTGCGGGTGGGGAGCGGCCCGGTCACCCGGGCCGGTCGGGACCGGCGCCGGGGATCCGGGGAGAATGTCGAGGTGAGCAGGGCGTTCACCCGGGCCGAGCTGACCAACCGGTGGATGCTGCGGGCGCGTGACGCGATCGACCGCGACTACGCCCGGCCGCTGGACATCCCCACCCCGGCGGCGCTGGCGCACGTGTCACCGGCCCACTTCATCCGGACGTTCCGGTCGGTGTTCGGGGAGACACCCCACCGCTACCTGCAGCGCCGTCGGGTGGAGCGGGCGTGCGCCCTGCTGCGCGACACCGACCGGAGCGTGACGCGCACCTGCCACGAGGTCGGCTTCACGAGCCTGGGCACGTTCAGCCGGACCTTTCGGTCGATCATGGGGGTGTCGCCGGTGTCGTACCGCCGCCGGAGCCGGCCCGCCCTGGTGCCGAGCGGTTTCACGATGGCCTGGACGCGCCCCGCGTCGTCCGGCAACGGAGCAGTTTCGGAGAAGCGCCCGGGGCCGGCGCGCACGCAGGTTCGGCGGCATGTTCACCGGCATCTCGCATCACGGCATCTACGTTCTCGACCAGGACGAGGCGCTCGACTTCTATGTCGGAAAGCTCGGCATGGAGGTCCGCGCCGACGTCGATCTCGGCTTCATGCGGTGGCTGACCGTCGGGGCCCGCGGCGACGACCGGGAGGTGTTGCTGGAGCGGCCCGGCCCGCGCCGAGACACCGCGCCGACCTCGGACGTGCGGTGTGGACCAGGTGCCCGTGCCGGGCCTTCGGCCACCCGGGTCCGAGGTCGGCGCATCTCTGGGGAGCCGACCGCACGCGCACCCGCGTCACCGGTACCCTGTCGCGCCGCCGGCTCCGCGGGCACCCGACCCGACCGGCCGCCAGCCTAATGATTAGGGCATCCGTCTCTTGTCGGCGATCGGGTCGACGGTGGATCCTGGCCCGGACATGACGTGGCGCCGACCACTGTGAAGAGTGGTCGACGCCCGGCGCCGGGCTGCCTGCCAGCCGCGCCGCGGGCCGGGAGACGTGGTGATGACGTTGCTGACGGGATCTCTCCGGCGGCCCCTGGCCGCCTGTGCCGTAGGAGTACTGGTCGCTGGGCTGGGTCTGCCGGCCACGCCGGCGAACGCGTCGCCGGACGAGCCGGCGGCCACCGATGGTGCGGGGACGGCGTCCGGCGACCCGGTGGAGATCGCGCTCGCCCACCTGCGTGCCGACCCGGCCGGGGTGGGAGTGACGGCCGACGACGTGGCCGAGTTGGTGGTGGCCAGCTCCTACCGCAGCGAGCACAACGGCGTCACCCACGTGAACCTCAACCAGCGGTTTCGGGGCCTGGAGGTGTTCGGCGCGTACGCCACGGTGAACGTGGCCACCGACGGCCGGGTGGTGTTCGTGGGGGACAGCCTGGTGGCGGGCCTGCCGGCGGGGGTCTCCGGTACGCCCGGCGCGCCCGGTCTGGACGCGGTCGCGGCGGTCGAGGCGGCGGCGACGGGGCTGGAGCTGGACCGCCCGGTCGGCCTGCGGCCACTGGCGAGGCGGGCGGGTCCGGCGCAGGAGACCGTCCTCTCCGACGGCGGGATCTCGGACGCGCCGATCCCGGCGCGGCTGGGATGGCAGCCGACCGACGAAGGTCTCCGGCTGGCGTGGCAGCTCGTCATCGACGACACCTCCGGCTCGCACCTGTGGAACGTGACCGTGGACGCGCAGAGCGGTGACGTGCTGCAGGTGGACGACTGGACCTCGCACGACAGCCTGGACGTCCTGGCCGCCACCCTGGCGCGCCCCGCGTCGAGGTCGGCGCCGGCGTTGCCGGCGCGGGTGTCGTCGGCGCGGGACCCGGTGGACGACGGGTCGGCCTACCGGGTGGTGGCCCATCCGGCGGAGAGCCCGAACGACGCCGACCGGACCCTGGTGACGTCTCCGGCCGACCGCGCCGGATCGCCGTTCGGGTGGCACGACACCGACGGGACGCCGGGTGCGGAGTTCACCGTTACCCGCGGCAACAACGTGCACGCCTACCTGGATCAGGACGCCAACAACGTGCCCGACCCGGGCTTCGACGTGGACGGCGGGCCGGAGCTGGTCTTCGACTTCGACGCCGCGCTCGACGGGCACGCACAGAACTACCGGGACGCCGCGACCACGAGCCTGTTCTACTGGAACAACCTCGTCCATGACGTGACCTACCGGTACGGGTTCACCGAGGCCGCGGGGAACTTCCAGGCCAACAACTACGGCCGCGGCGGAGCCGCTGGAGACTACGTGCGCGCCGAGGCCGCCGACGGTGCCGGCACCAACAACGCCAACTTCTCCACCCCGGCGGTCGACGGCACCGGGGTCCCACGGATGCAGATGTTCCTGTGGCCGGGCGACCAGTTCGGACCGCAGAACCAGGTGGTGGTCGACGGGGTCGGCAGCTTCGGCGCCGGCTGGGCCCGGTTCGCCCAGGCCCCCGACGCGGCCGGGGTCTCCGGCGAGGTCGTCGATGCCGGCAACGGCTGCACGCCCGAGGCGTACCCCGACCCGCTCCCCGACGGCGACTGGATCGCCCTGGTCACCACCGGGTCGTGCACGGACCCCACCAAGGGTCAGGTCGCGCAGGCCCAGGGAGCCGGCGCCCTGATCGTCGCCGGCGGGAGCGGAGGCGTCCTCGGCGGCGCGATCACCGCGCCCCGCGTCACGATCCCGGTCGTGAGCCTCAGCGCGGCCGACGGCGACACCATCCGGGGTGCGCTGCCCGCCACCGGGACGGTGCGCCAGCATCCCGACCACCCGGGCATCCGCGACGGTGACCTGGAGGCCGGGATCATCATCCACGAGTACGGCCACGGCGTCTCCAACCGCCTCACCGGCGGGCCGACGGTCAACTGCCTCACCGGCCAGGAACAGGCGGGCGAGGGCTGGAGCGACTTCCTCGCGATCGCGATCCTGCTGGACCCGGCGCGGGACGACCCGGACGGTCCGCGGGGCATGGGCCCGTACGCCCTGTTCCAGGACGACCGGCGGCACCCTGGCATCCGGCCGGCGCCGTACTCCCGCAACATGGCCATCCAGCCCTTCACCTACGACTCGATCAAGTCCGGCGGCTGGTTGGACGGTTCGACGCTGTCGCTGCCGCACGGGCTGGGCCACGGCTGGGCGGCCGTGCTGTGGGACATGACCTGGGACCTGATCGACAAGCACGGCTTCAACCCGGACGTGTACGCCCCCTGGTACACCGGCGGCAACAACCGGGCCATCCAGTACGTCATCGACGGGTTGAAGTTCCAGGGGTGTGCGCCCGGGCTGCTGGACGCCCGCGACGCGATCATCGCCGCCGCCGACCTGCTCTCCGGCGGCGAGGACACCTGCACCATCTGGGCCAGCTTCGCCCGCCGCGGCCTGGGGTTCAGCGCCGTGCAGGGTACGAGCGCCAGCCGCAATGACAACACCGAGGCCTTCGACACCCACCCCGACTGCCGGGAGGGATTCCTCGACGGGATCGCCGACCCGCCGGCGCTCAACGTGGTCAACCGCGGTTCCGCCGTCACGCTGGAGTTCAGCGTTGGCGGCTACCAGGGTCTGGACATCCTGGCGGAGAACTCGCCGTACTCGCGGCAGGTGGACTGCACCACGCTGCGCACGGAGGACCCGGGTGCGGAGACCATCACACCGCGCCCGCTTCCGGTCCCCGCCGAGACACCCGGAAACGCCCGGCTCTCCTACGACCCCGCGACCGACCGCTACATGTTCCCCTGGAAGACCGAGCGGGACTGGGGCGGGACCTGTCGCGAGTTCGTCCTCACCCGGCACGACGGCGTGCAGCACCGGGCGTTCTTCTACTTCAAGGCCGCCCCCGCGGCCTCCGTCACCGGTCGCGTCCTCGACTCCGAGGGCCAGCCGGTCGCCGACGCCACCGTCGTCCTGCGCGGGACCATCTCCCAGAGGACGACCACCGACCGGGACGGCCGCTACTCCTTCCCGGAGGTGCCGAGGGGCACCTACCTCGCCACCGCCGCGGGCCCGGGCTGCCACGACCCGCAGACCCAGGAGGTGGCCGTCTCCCGGTCGGTGACCCTGGACTTCACCCTCCCGCCGTGCACCCTGTGGCGGGCGTCGGTGTCCAGCGACGGCGTGGAGGGCGACGGTGCCTCGCAGCGGTCCTCGGTGAGTGGCGACGGTCGGTACGTGGCGTTCGAGAGCCGGTCGTCGAACCTGGTGCCCGGTGACACCAACGGTGCCTCGGACATCTTCGTGCACGACCGGGTGACCGGGGTGACGGAGCGGGTGTCGGTGGCCAGCGACGGGACGCAGGCCAACGCGAACTCGTTCGTGGCTTCGATCAGCGCGGACGGTCGGTACGTCGCGTTCTACAGCATCGCCACCAACCTGGTGCCGGGTGACACCAACGGTGCCTCGGACATCTTCGTCCATGACCGGGTGACCGGGGTGACGGAGCGGGTGTCGGTGGCCAGCGACGGGACGCAGGCCAACGCGAACTCGTTGGTGCCCTCCCTCAGCGCCGACGGGCGGTTCGTCGCCTTCCAGAGCGTCGCCACCAACCTGGTGCCGGGCGACACCAACGGCAACAACGACATCTTCGTGCATGACCGGGTGACCGGGGTGACGGAGCGGGTGTCGGTGGCCAGTGACGGGACGCAGGGCAACGGGATCTCCACCACTGCCGACATCAGTGGCGACGGGCGGTTCGTCGCGTTCCAGAGCGCCGCCTCGAACCTGGTGCCGGGTGACACCAACGGGGCGACGGACGTGTTCGTCCACGATCGCCTGACCGGGGTGACGGAGCGGGTGTCGGTGGCCAGCGACGGGACGCAGGGCAACGCGAACACCTCGGAAGCCTCCCTCAGCGCCGACGGCCGGTACGTGGCTTTCCAGAGCATCGCCTCGAACCTGGTGCCGGGTGACACCAACGGGGCGACGGACGTGTTCGTCCACGATCGCCTGACCGGGGTGACGGAGCGGGTGTCGGTGGCCAGCGACGGCGCGCCGGGTGACGCGAACTCCTTCTCCGCGTCGGTCAGCGCCGACGGCCGGTACGTCGCGTTCGACAGCGGCGCCACGAACCTGGTCGCCGACGACACCAACGGGTTCCGGGACGTGTTCGTCCACGACCGCGAGACCGGGGTGACGCAACGGGTGTCGGTGACCAGCGACGGGACGCAGGGCAACGGAACCACGTCGGAGCCCGCCATCAGCGCGGATGGCCGGTACGTCGCGTTCGAGAGCGCCGCCTCGAACCTGGTGCCCGGCGACACCAACGAGGTACAGGACGTGTTCGCGCGCGACCGCACCGTGACGTGACCCGCCCGTGACGACCGGCAGCCGGTCGGTCCGGCCGGGACGGGCGGTGCGGCGACCGACCCGTGAGCCCGACCGCGGCCGGCGGCGGTCGGCACCGGCGGGGGGCAGGTGGCGGGGTTACCGCGCCCGCGTGCGGGCGACGAACGCGGCGATCGCCGCGGCGAGCTCCTCCCCGGCGTCCTCCTGCAGGAAATGGCCGGCGCCGGCGATGGTCACGGACTCGGCTCCGGGCACCACGCGGTGCAGCACCGGGGCCACAGCCGAGGTGATCGGGTCGCTGTCGCTGAACGCCACGAGGAACGGCTTGTCCCAGGCCGCGAGCTGGCGCCAGGCCCGCCGGTTCGGCTCCGCCTCCGGGTCGTCGGGCGTGGTCGGCACCAGGTCGGGCATGGCCCGCGCGGCCGCGAGGTACGTCTCGTCCGGGAACGGCGCCTCGTACGCCGCCAGCACCTCCGGCGCCACCGGCCGGCGGCATCCGGAGCGCACCAGCCGCGCCACGTCCAGCCGCGGCGCGGTGCGGACGGTCTGGCGGAACCGCAGCCACACCTCCGGCATCGGCTGGTCGCCGGTGGGCAGCCCGGTGTTGGTCGCCACCACCCGCGCGATCCGCCCCGGGTGCGCGGTGGCCAGCCGCAGGCCGATCAGCCCGCCCCAGTCGTGGCCGACCAGCGTGACCCCGCGCAGGTCCAGCGCGTCGAACGCGAACGACCGCACCCACTCCAGGTGCCGGGCGTAGCTGTAGTCGGCGATCTCGGCCGGCTTGTCGGAGCGTCCGAAGCCGATGAGGTCCGGCGCCACCACGCGCAGCCCCGCGTCGACCAGCACGGGGATCACCGAACGGTACAGGTAGGACCACGTCGGCTCGCCGTGCAGCAGCAGCACCGGCTCGCCGTCGGCCGGCCCGGCCTCGACGTACGCCATCCGCAGCCCGCCGGTGACGGTGGCGTACCGCGGCTCGTACGGGAAGCCGGTGATGCCGGCGAACCGCTCCGCCGGCGTGCGCCGCACCTGCATGCTCACAGCCTGCCACAGGGCCCGCGGTGGCGCCCGCCGGGCGTACCGGGCCGGGATGTGGGCGACCGCGCCCGCCGGGCGCCGCGGCCACGGTGGTCGTGCCCGGGCGTGGGCGTGGCTGGTGCGGTGGCCGGGAGGTGACCGGCCGGTGGCCGCGGGTGCTCAGGCGCGCCCGGTGTCGCGCGGCGCCACGGTCGCGAGCGACCAGACGATGAAGACCGACAGCGCGATGACGACGATCGACCAGAGCGGGTGCAGCGGCAGGAAGAGGAAGTAGTCGACGGCCACGAGCACCGCCAGGATGATGCCGACGGCCCGGGCCCAGGCCGCGCCGCTGAACAGCGAGAAGCCGGCCACCAGGACCACCGCGCCGAGCACGAGGTGGATCCAGCCCCACCCGGTGAGATCCACGCCGTAGGTGTAGCCGGGAGTGGTGATGAAGACCTCGTCCCGGGCGATCGCCGCGATGCCGACCAGCACGCTCCAGAGCCCGAGCAGGATCATGAGCCAGGCGGCCAGGATCGATCCTCCCAGCGCCCAACCGGCGGCAGCCCGACGTCGCTCGGCCATGGCTCTCCCTCCCGATACGCCCCCAGCGTAGAGGGCTAATCAGGAAGATGTTCGCGTTTCGCTATAAAGAGGCGCTGGTCCGCGCCCGGCCGGGCGGTCGTCGGTCCGCCCGGCCGGGCGCAACAGGCGGCCGTCCGACACCGGCGGCCGCTGCTACCCTTCGACGGGTACGGGTCGCCACGGCCACGACGGCAGGCGCGGAGGTGGACGGTGCGGATCGTCTCGCTGCTGCCCTCCGCCACCGAGATCCTGTTCGCGCTGGGAGCCGGTGACCAGGTCGTCGGGGTCACGTTCGAGTGCGACTACCCGCCCGAGGCGCGGCAGCGTCGGATCGTGTCGACCAGCGCGCTGCCGGAGGGCCTGTCACCGGCCGAGGTGGACCGGCTGGTGGCCGAACGCCTGGCCGCCGGCGAGGACCTGTACCGGTTGGACCGCGGCGCCCTGGCGGGACTCGACGCGGACCTGGTCGTCACCCAGGACCTGTGCGCGGTGTGCGCCGTGGACGTGACGGAGGTCCGGGACGCGCTGGACTACCTGGGGTGCCGGGCCGAGGTGCTCACCGTCGACCCGTACGACCTCGACGAGGTGCTGCAGTCGATCCGCACGCTCGGCAAGGCGACCGGGACCTCGGAGCGGGCCGAGGAGCTCCTGGCCGGCCTGACCGCCCGCCTGGACGCCGTCGCCGACCGGGTGGCGGGGCGACGGCGGGTGCCCACCATGGTGCTGGAGTGGACCGATCCGCCCTTCGCGCCCGGCCACTGGATCCCGGACATGGTGTCCCGGGCGGGCGGCCGGTGCGTGCTCGGCGCGGCACGGCAGCGGTCGTTCCGTACCACCTGGGACGCGGTCGCCGGCGCCGCGCCGGAGGTGGTGGTGTGCGCGCCGTGCGGCTTCGACCTCGCCGGGGCGGAGCGCCTGGCGGCGGAGGTGGTCGCCCGCGGGGTGCTTCCGGACGGGGTGCCGGTCTGGGCGATGGACGCCAACGCCTCGTTCGCCCGCCCCGGCCCCCGGATCGTCGACGGGGTGGAGGCGTTGGCCGCCATCCTCCACCCCGACCTGGGCACGCCGGACCCGGCGTACGCACGGCGCGTGGCCTGACCCGGACACGGTCGCAGGCCCCGGTGTCGATCCGGGCTGTCCGCCCTTATGAGAGGCGGCAGGGCGCCGGCCACCTGCGGGCTCCACAGCGGACGGCAACTCTCAAGCAGGTCGGGGATCACGGACCGCGGCGTGGTCTGCTCCGGAGTGGTCGGTCGCGGTGGAGCGTCGGGTCGCGCGTCCTGATCGTGAGACTGGGCCACCACGGCGACGACTCCCGGTGGTTCACGCCGGGACCGTCCGAGACGACCGGCTTCGCCCGTGCGCGTCGCGCCGGCCTGTGACGAACAGGATCATGGACGCGCCACGAGGACACGGGTGGGTGTGGGAGGAATCGAACCTCCATGCTGTCGCGACTGGTTTACAGCCAGCTGGGCTCACCACCTGCCCAACACACCCGTGGGGTGACTGGCGGGTGCCGCCCCCGCTACCTCCCGGTCCACAGCCGGGCGCTCTGCTGGTGAGCTACAGCCACCACGGTGCCCGCGCCAGGGATCGAACCTGGGACCTCCTCGGTGTGAACGAGGCGCTCTCCCGCTGAGCTACACGGGCGCCGGGAGCTGCCCGGGGCGGGTGGAACCCACCCGGGCGTGGCGGAGGAGGTGGGATTCGAACCCACGAAGGGCTGTTCGCCCTTTCGCCGCTTCCAACGGCGATTCCGTGGCCGCCGGCTCCTCCAACAGCTCCCTCGGCAGGACTCGAACCTGCAACCCGCCGGTTAACAGCCGGCTGCTCTGCCAGTTGAGCTACGAGGGACCGATCAATGGTGTGGACGGGGCTCGGACCCGCACCGTCCAGCGTGAAAGAACGGGGACGGGCTGGTGCGCCGTGCAGGACTCGAACCTGCGACACGCCGGTTAAGAGCCGGCTGCTCTACCAACTGAGCTAACGGCGCCCGGGCGGAGGAGGGCAGGGTCGAACTGCCACGGGCTTGCGCCCCAACGGTTTTCGAGACCGCGGCCGGCGCCATCTGTCGGCTGGCTCCTCCCGAGCGGACCGATCGGCCGGCTGCGGACCGGTACCCTTCCGGTCTCCGAGCCCCACGTGCCGACCGACCCGCAACCTGTCCGGTGCGGCACCCCCGGGAGGACTCGAACCTCCAGCTTCTCGATCCGTAGTCGAGTGCTCTGTCCGTTGAGCTACAGGGGCACGGTGTCGCCGGGACACCTTCTCCACACACCCCCGCCGTTCGGCGGGGCGCTCCAGGCTTCGTGGGCCCCGGCGGGTGGGCCGGCCGGCACCACCACGTCGGCCGGACCTGCCCACCCGGAGCCGGGCGCGCTCCCGGCACGCGCGGAGGGTGAGGGGATCGAACCCTCGCGAGGCTCTCGCCTCGGCAGCGGCTTAGCAAGCCGTCCCGTTACCACTCCGGCAACCCTCCATCGGTGACAAAGCCGGGTCCGTGGTCGGCGACGTGACAGCTCCGACGTCGGCACGTGCCGACCCGGGTGCGCCGGGGGACTCGACTCACCGTCTCGAGCCACCGGACGGATTCGAACCGTCGACCTGCCGCTTACGAGGCGGCTGCTCTACCACTGAGCTACGGAGGCGCGGCGCCGCGCGACGGAGGCACGGCGCTCAGCTTCGGAGGCGCCGCGGGCCGTCGGCCGGGATCGAACCGGCGTTGACCCCTGCCGCTCCGGTCGGGCTACGGGGTTCGTGGCTGGGAGCGGAGGACTCGAACCTCCACCGACGGGTCCAGAGCCCGGCGTGCTGCCGATTACACCAGCTCCCACCGGTGGCCGGCGGGGTCCGCCGGCCGGTCGGCACCGGGCGAGCGAGCCGGTGACGTGGAGCGGACGACGGGATTCGAACCCGCGACCTTCACCTTGGCAAGGTGACGCGCTACCACCTGCGCTACGTCCGCGTTGAGGCCCACGGTCGGGGGCGTCTCCATTCTGCCACCGCGACGGGAGCCGGGTGACTGCGCACCAGGGAGAGCGGCCACGGGGACTCGAACCCCGTCCTGCAGCTTGGAAGGCTGCCGCTCTACCAGATGAGCTATGGCCGCGCGTGGGCCTCGCCCTGCCGAGGCGGCGCGCCGCCTGCTGCGCCCAGACCCACGGTCGGGCACCCCGGCCGAACGGGGTGTCTCCTGCTCCCAGGGCGGGCGGGTCACCGCCTGCCTGGTGCCCGGTCCCGGCATGCGTGGTGCCTGCCCGACCTCATGCCGTCCGCTGTGGAGTTGTCAAACCACGGGCCCCCGACCGCCGCGGCCGGAGGACGACGCAGGGGTGGCAGGATTCGAACCTGCGACCCGCGGGTTTGGAGTCCGCTGCTCTGGCCTGCCTGAGCTACACCCCTCTGCCGACAGCGGAACGCCGCCCGACCCGGTCGGGTGGGGCGGCGTCTCGACAACTCCTCGCTGCTACGCGGGTCGCCTACCTGCCCGCCCCCACCGACGGTGGCCGGATCGGCCGCTGATCATGGCGAAGGCGTGACCTGACAGCATGCGGTCAGCTTGCGTGGAGGCGCGGTCGACCGTCGGGCCACCGAGGGCCGACCACCGGCCGCGCGGTCCGGCTGAGCGTCGCCACGTCATCGTCGATCCCTCCGGTGCCTTCCAGCACCTCAGACTATCGTTCTCAACGCGGGCGGCAACAACTCCATTTCCGCCGAGGCCCGCCCGACCATCGACCGCACGTTGCGCCGTCTGCGTGCGACGTCCTCTTACCGCCCGGCTCGGGAAGCCTCGGCCGGCCTGTCCGGAGAGGCCCGCGCCGCGCGGCGCCGCTCCGCCGGCGGCCGCGGGAGAGTCCGCGCCGGCACTGTCGTGCCGGCGGGGACACCGGGGCGGCGCGACCGCCGTCGGGTCGGCCGGCGCACACCGCGGGTGGCCGCAGGCGGTCATCCGGGGACCGGAGCCGCCGCGGCCCGTCGCGCGGGCCGGCCGCTGGCGCGCGCACGGCCGTGCCTACCCTGGGGCCAGCGCCGGTCACGGGGCCTCCGGCCGGCTCAGGCGCGCCCCGGCCTCACCGGCGGGGCCGGCGGCGGCGCGGGGAGGGAGGGGTGAGATGAGCGCGGGCGCGCAGGCGCGGCAGCCCTCACCAGCGGTACCGCCACCGGCCGGGGCCGACGCGTCGGACTCCGACGACTGGGCGGCGCCGGGTGCGTACCAGGTCGGCGACGGGATCTGGCGGCTGCCACTGCCGCTGCCGAACGACGGCCTGCGGGCGGTCAACGTGTACGTCATCGAGGCCGACCACGGGCTGGTCGCCGTCGACGGCGGATGGGCGGTCACCGAGGCCCGTCGGGCCCTGGAGAACGCGCTGCGCGCCATCGGCTACACGGTGCGCGACATCCGCCGGTTCCTCGTCACGCACCTGCACCGGGACCACTACAGCCAGGCGGTCGCCATCCGCCGCGAGCTGGGCACCAGGGTCGGACTCGGGGTCGAGGAACGCCACTCGCTGCAGGCCGTGCACGCCGAGGGTTACCGCGCCGGGCAGGCGCAGCTGGACCAGCTGGCGGCCGCCGGCGCCCAACCGGTGGTCATCCGGCTGGTCGAGCTCGGGTACGGGTCGCCGTCCGACCCGGACGTTCAGGCCCTGGTCGAACCGGACGAGTGGCTGGCAGCCGGTCAGGTGGTGGATGTCGCGGCCGGTCGCCGGCTGGTGGCGGTGCACACCCCCGGCCACACCCGGGGGCACCTGGTGTTCGTCGAGCGCGACGCGGGTGTGCTGTTCGCCGGCGACCACGTGCTGCCCCACATCACCCCGTCGATCGGGTTCGAACCGGCGCCGCCCCACCTGCCGCTGCGCGACTACCTCGACTCGCTGCGCCGGGTGCGGGCCATGCCCGACCTGCGGCTGCTGCCGGCGCACGGGCCACCGGCGCCCAGCGTCCACCGGCGCGTGGACGAGCTGCTGGCCCACCACGACCAAAGGTTGCAGGCGTGCCTGGACGCGGTCGCACCCACCGGGTCCACCGGGTACGAGGTCGCCCGGCGGCTGCCGTGGACCCGCCGCAACCGCACCTTCGACACCCTGGACGCGTTCAACCAGATGCTGGCCGTCTGCGAAGCGGTCGCCCACCTCGACCTCCTGGTCCACCAGGGCCGCCTGACCCGGGACGAGCACAACGGCCGGCACGTCTACCACCGGTGACGCGCCCGCCCGGTCCCTCTCACCGAGGGTCTACATCGGATGTTTGCCCCGTAGCGACCGAGCCGGGTGGCGCGGACGCGGCCTCGGCACCGCCTCCGCCCTGACCTGGTGCGCCGGCGTCCCCGCCCAGGGCCGGGTACCCACGTGGACCACATCGGTCGACAACACGCCCAGCTGGGGGATCGCCGAGCGGCTCGGGTCCGAACCGGTACGCCGGGACGTGCTGCACGTCGTCGGCATCGAGGTGCCGCCCGTCGCGGCCTACGGCGAGCGGGAGCGAGACCGCCGCGTACGTCGACCACCTACCCGAAGCCGCGGAGTCGTCCGGGACGGCGCTCGCCGGCTAGGCCGCTCGACCCGGCACGTCACCGGTCAGCACGACCGGCGGCGAGCCGGCGCGGCCGGTGGGCCGTGAGGTCAGCGCGTGTAGGCGTCGACCTGCAGGCGGTACATCTCGGCGTAGTGGCCTCCGGCCGCCATGAGTTCGGCGTGGTGCCCTGTTCCGCGATCCGCCCATGGCGGAGGACGAGGATGAGGTCCGCCATACGGGTGGTGGAGAACCGGTGGGACACGAGCACCGTGATGGCTCCGGTTTCGCGGGCGCTCGTCCTCGCCGCCCGTGCCTGTGCCTCGAACAGGCGGTGCTCGCTGGCCGCGTCCAGGCTGGCGGTCGGTTCGTCGAGTAGCAGCAACAGCGGCCGGCGGCGCATCATCGCGGGCCCAGCGCGAGCTTCTGCCACTGTCCTCCGGACAGGTCCACACCCGACGGCATCGACCTGCCGAGCGCGGGGACAGGTGCACCAGCCGGTCGAACAGCTCCGCCTCGGCCCTGACGTCGAGACTGGCCGTCGGCTCGTCGAGGACCAGTATCCGGGCCCCGCCCAGCAGCGGGCTGCCGAGAGATGCGCGGACAGGACCTGGGCCGCGCGCCGGCACGGCGACTCAGGAGCCGTCCGGTGGGAGCGCCGCGAGGGTGACGGTCACCTCGTGTTCGGTGCCGTCCCGGAGGTACGCCACCGCCAGCCGCTCGCCGACGGTGGCGGCCTGCACCCGGGCGACGACCGCGTCCGGGTCGTCGACGTCCACCTCGCCCACCCGGACCAGCACGTCGCCGGGTCGCAGGCCGGCGTCCGCGGCGGGGCTGCCCTCGGCCACCTGCTGCACCACCGCACCGCCGTCCGGTGCCGCGGTCAGGACGACCCCGAGGTACGGATGGACGACCGGCCCACCCGCGATGACCTGGTCGGCGACCCGGCGGATCAGGTCGGCGGGGACGACGTTGATCGCCTCGTGACCCTCGACGTCCACCGAGCTGTGCACGAGACCGATCAGCTCACCGTCGGCTGTACCCACCACCCCGCCACCGGGTGCCGCGGTGTCCACCTGCACCGTGCTGATCCCACCGACCGCCACGCTCAGGTCCCGCACCCTGGCGTCGCGTACCGTGTCCGGGTCCCGCGGTCCACCCACCACCAGCACGCGGTCGCCGGCCGCGAGCGCGCCGACGTCGGCGAAGACCGCCGGCACCAGCCCGTCCGGTTCGGTCACCCGCAGCACCGCCAGAGCGGTCCGGGGATCGGCACCGAGCACCTCGGCGGGCCGGGGTCGACCGTCGCCCGCCGTGACCGTCACCTCCGGAGCGTCACCGCCGACGGTCGCCAGAAATCCGCCGACGACGACGTGACCGTCGGGGCTGACCACGACCCCGACCTGGCCGAGCGTGCCCTGCCCGCCGGACGCGGCGGCCTCCACGAGGACCGCGCTGGCCTGCAGTCGGGCGACGGGGTCGGCGGGCGCACTGGTCCCCGGCGCCGGTGTCGGCGTGCCCGGTGACCCGTCCGGCGCCCCGCCGCCGCATCCGGCCAGCGCCACCCCGATCGCGACGCCTCCCACCGCTGCCAGGATCCGCACGGTACCTCCCCTGTCGACCTCGGTGAGCGCATGCTAGGGGGCCGGCGCAACGCCGCCGGGGCCGCGGAGCCGTGCCGCACTCCCCGCCGGCTCCGGGCAGACCCGGCGGCCACGGGCCACGGGCGCCGCCCGCCCGACCCCCCGCCGTCCTCGGCTCGGGCCGGAGTCCGGCCGGGCACGGACTATCCTTGTGGCAACAGAAGTTGACGAGTCAGGGAGATGTCGTGGCCGAGGTGATCCAGGTCGACGTGTGGTCGGACGTGGTCTGCCCCTGGTGCTACATCGGCAAGCGCCGGTTCGAGGCCGGTGCGGCGGCGTTCGCCGAACGCCACCCCGACGTGGAGGTACGGCTGGAGTACCACAGCTTCCAGCTGGACCCGGACACGCCGCTCGACTTCGAGGGCACCGCGGTCGACTACCTCGTCGGCCGCAAGGGGGTCTCGGCCGCCCAGGCCCGCCAGATGATCGACCACGTGGTCAAGGTGGCCGCCGAGGTCGGGCTGGCCTACGACTACGACGCGATCCGGCACACCAACACCGGCAAGGCCCACCAGCTCCTCCACCACGCCAAGGTCCACGGCCGGCAGGTGGAGCTCAAGGAACGCCTGATGCGCGCGTACTTCGTCGAGGGCCGCCACGTCGGCCGCGACGACGACCTCGCCGACCTGGCCGCCGAGGTGGGTCTCGACCGCGACGAGGCGTGGCGCGCGCTGCGCGAGAACAGGTACGCCGACGCCGTGCGCGCCGACCAGGAGCAGGCCGCCCGGTACGGCATCCACGCCGTACCGTTCTTCGTCCTGGACGGACGCTACGGCATCTCCGGCGCGCAGCCGGCCGAGGTCTTCACCGAGGCACTCGCGCAGGTTCACCGCCAGCGCGCGGCCGCCCGGCCGTGACGGGCGTCGGCTCCCGTCACGGCGGTGGCCCGACGATCTCGGAGCGGTACTTCGCGGCGATCGCCCGGAAACGTTCGTCCATCGGGTCGGGATGCTCACCCAACGACCCCGCCAGCTCGGCGAACTCGTGGAACGCCGCTTCCTGCCCGCCGGGGACGAACGCGATGAGCACCCTGCCGGGAGCCGGACCGACGACCCGGGGCTCGTGCACGGTCCCGCGTGGAACGAACACGAAGCTTCCCGGGCGTCCGGTCACGACCTGCTCGTCGAGGAGGAACTCGAACTCGCCGCCGAGGACGTAGAAGACCTCGTCGCAGTCGTAGTGGATGTGGCGGGGAGCCCCGAAGCCCGGCGCCGACGTGGCCTCGAGGAACCCGATCGAACCGTTCGTGGCCTGGCCGGTCGCCTTGACGGTCAACCCCTCCGGACCCGGGATCCGGTGACCCTCCCCGGGACCCAGCACGATCGCCCGGCCGCGTTCCAGACTCGTCATGATTCCTCCCGCCCTCACCTGTGGCTCCGTGTCCCGAGGACCGAGGCTTTCCCCCGCGGCCGGCTGGCGTAACCCCTCAAGTGAGGGGTTCACCGCGACGCACCCGGAGAGGATGGACCGCGCCCGGAGCTAGACTCGGTCGCCGTGAGCGCTGCTGCCGGCGCGGTCGTCCGTGGCCGGACCGACCTCATCCGTCGGGTGTCCCGGGCCGGCGGTGTGGCCGACGTGTTCGCCGAGACGTCGCGCCGGCTGCGGCGGCTGGTCCCGTTCGATGCCGCGGCGTGGCTGACGACCGATCCGGTGACCGGCCTGCCGACGGCGCCGGTCCGGGTCGATGACGTCGACGGGCTCGGACCGGACCGCTGCGCTGAGCACTGGCGGCGGGAGTTCCTCGTCCCCGACGTCAACCTCTTCCGCGAGCTGGCCCGCTCCCCCGTACCGGCCGGCGGGCTGCACGCGTCCGCCGGCGACCCGGCGCGCAGCCCGCGCTACCGGGAGTTCCTGCGACCGCTCGGGTACGAGGACGAGCTTCGCGCCGTGCTCCGGGTGGGTGACGCGCCCTGGGGCTCGATCACGCTGTGGCGACGTCGCGGGCGGGAGCCCTTCACCCGGCGGGAGATCGGGTTGGTGGCGAGCCTGTCGGACCCCGTCGGCGCGGCGCTCCGCCGGCACGTGCGCCGCGTGCCGCTGGCCAACGGGTACGCCGTCCGGCGTCCACCCGGCGTCCTGACCTTCGACCTCGCCGGCGATGTCACCTCGATCAATGAGCAGGCCAGGGCGTGGCTGGCGGAGCTGCCACCCGGTCCCGCCCTGCCCACCGACCTCGGGGTCGACGTGCCGGTGTGGATGACCGTCACCGTCCAGCGGGCCGCCGCGGTCCGCCACGGTGCCGGGGACGGGACGGCCCGCACCCGCGTACGCAGCCGGCGGGGCGAATGGCTGGCGTGCCACGCCACCTGCCTGCGGGGCACCGCGGGCGCCGTGGACCAGACGGTGGTCGTGCTCGACGCCGCCGACCCGGCCGAGCTCGCGCCGATCATCGCCGAGGCCTACGGCCTGACCGACCGCGAGCAGCAGATCGTCCGGCTGATCGCCCGCGGGGTCGGCACCCCCGGCATCGCCCAGCGGCTCTACCTGTCCCCGCACACCGTGCGCGACTACGTCAAGGGGATCTTCCACAAGATGGGGGTGTCCAGCCGCGGCGAGCTCGTCGCCAGGCTGTACACCGGGTTCTACGGGACGCCGCACACCGGCGACGTTCCCTGACCACGCCGCGTCGCGCTCCGCGCGAGCGGCAGCGGGTCCCGCGGGCACCGGTCGTGGCGTCGGTCGACATCGCAGCGCCGGCCGACGTCGCGGCGTCAGTCGACGCGGAGCACCCCGCCCAGACCGTGGCGCCGGTTCGTGACGGCCTGCACCAGCACCCCGACGGCGACCACGACGGCCGCCATGCCGACCACGGCCGCGACGGTTATCGGAGCGACGGCCGGACGGTACGGGGCCCCGCCCGTGAACTCGCCCAGGTGCAGCGCGCCGCTCAACCCCAGCGGCAGCGCGAGTCCGGCGAGGGCACCCGTCGCGGCAGCTGGTCGGGCAGCGCGAGCGCGGCCGCGATCGGCGTGAGCGCGGCGTCCGCGGGTCGGAGGAACCTCAGGTCACGGTCCAGGTACGACGGTGCCGCCTCGACCATGAGCCGCAGCGCCTCGTCGTCGGTCCGCTCGACCAGCGGCGCGACGCCGGCAGCCACCATCCCCGCGGCGGTCGACAGCAACGCCACGACCGTCCACGCGCCACTGTGGGCACCGATGCGAGCCAGCACGCGCATGGTCACTCCCACCGGACGGCGTGCGTCGATGCTACTCCGACGGGTCGCGCGGCACGGGGTGAGCGACCGGGCACGGGGTCCGGTCCGCCGGTCTGACCGGCGGCCGTTCCGCGGCCGTACCGCTGCGCGACCGTGGTCACGGCCGCGGCGGACCGGCGGCCCCGACCGGCGCCCCGTCACCGGGTGCGGACGGCGCCGCGACCGTCTCGCGGGTGAAGGGATGGTCGCGCCGCATCCGCCAGATCACGGCCAGCGGGAACAGCAGCCACGGCGCGTTGAGCGCCAGCACCAGCCCGAAGTCGGGGGCGGCCCACTGCCCGAACCGCTCCTCCATGAGAATGATCAGCACGTTGGCGGACATGGTGCCGGACCAGACCAGCGCCGGTACCCGGATCCAGTCCCGCCCGCGGACGAACGCGTACATGGCGAACAGGTAGAACGGCCCGAAGAACAGCGCGTCGATCCAGATCGTCATCCGCCAGAACGGTGGGCGGGCCATCAGCAGCGGGTCGTGGTTCGACCCGTACCAGTGGACCAGGTCGACCAGGGGCGGCGGTGGCCACAGTGGATACTCGAACTCCGTCGGGTCGGCGATGATGATCTGCTCGATGTCGACGACATATGTGATGAAGCAGAAGTTCAGCAGGAAGAACGCCACGAACACCAGGTCCCACCGCCGCTCCCGCAGCGGCACCGCCACCCGCCGGACGCCGTCTCCGTTCGTCACCTCTGACCACCTCCGCCGCCTACTGTGGCAGGCCGCACCCGCCCGCGGCATCAGCCGGTGGCCCGACCCGCCGTACCCGGGCCGGCCCGACGGTCGGGGCCACGACCGGCCGGTCGGCCACGCCACCAGCGCCGGGTCGCCAGGCCGGCCAGGGCGGCGCCGGCGGTGTTGAGCAGGACGTCGTCGGCCGACGACACCCGACCCAGCACGAGCGCGTACTGCAGGGTCTCCACCGCGAGGGACCCGGCGGCGACCACGCCGACCAGCACCGGCAGGCGGGCGAGCACGGGGAACCGCAGCGGCGCCAGCGCCCCGCAGGCGGCGAACACCAGCAGGTTGCCGCCGACCTGGGCGACCGCCACGCCCGGGTCACCGGCGAGCTGACCGGCCAGGTCACGCAGCGGTACCGGGCGGACCTCGCCGGCACCGGCCCTCGGGGTGAGGACCATCCACAACCACGGTGCGGTGCCCACGAGCAGGCCCACCTCGGCCACGCTGTGCCGCCACGCCACCGCTGCCGTGGTGCCGCTCCTCGTCCGCCACCGCACCAGCGCCACCACCACGGCGGCGGCGAGCGGGAGCAGGGCCAGGGTCGCCACGACGACGTGACCCCACTCCTGCCAGGCCACCCGCACCGCCGCAGGGTAACCCTCGCCGACCACCTCACCCGGGGCCCTGCCGCCGGCCGCACACCGGCCCGGATCAGGGACGCAACCGGTCAGGATCGAAGAAGCGGACGTCGGTGCGCGCCTCCTAGCGTTGGCGTCGTCAACGTCCGGGCTCGCAGAGGAGGAGACCGACCGTGAACGAGGCGAAGAAGACCGCCGGGCGCGCCAGCCGGACCGGTGACGAGCCGGAGGGGTTCACCGCCGAGGAGCGGGAAGCGATGAAGGAGCGCGCCCGCGAGCTGAAGGCCGCCCGCCGCGGGTCGCGCACCAAGGCCGACGCCGAGAGCGAGGTCCTGGCCAAGATCGCGGAGATGCCGGAACCCGACCGCAGCCTCGCCCGGCGGCTGCACGACATCGTCACGGCCAACGCACCCGAGCTCACGCCGAGGACCTGGTACGGCATGCCCGCGTACGCCAAGGGCGGCAAGGTGGTCTGCTTCTTCCAGGGCGCGTCGAAGTTCAAGACCAGGTACGCGACGTTGGGTTTCAACGACAGCGCCCACCTCGACGACGGCACCATGTGGCCGACGGCGTTCGCGTTGACGGAGCTCACGCCCGCCAACGAGGCGAGGATCGCCGAACTGGTGAAGAAGGCGGTGAGCTGAGGCCCGGGTGGCCCGGCCGCAGCCGGACGCGGCCGCCCGCAACCCGGGCGGGCGGTCGCGGTCGGCCCACGCGGGCGGCCGGGTGGGCCGGGGCGCGTCACCCGGCCACGGGGATCACCGCCGCGGCGGGCGCCTGGAGGGCCCGGGCACGGTCACGGCCGGGGCGTGGGCGGCGCGTACGGCTGCGGGCGCCATCCCGGCGGTGGATCCTCACCGACCCGGCCGTCGACCGCCTCCCGGAGGAGGTCGGCGTGCCCGGTGTGCCGGCCGTACTCCTCGATCAGGTCGCAGACCAGCCGGCGCAGGCTGAGGTGGGGCCCGCCCGGCCAGGCGAGGTGGACGGGCTGGTCCAGCCCGCCGTTCGCCAGCGCCGCGTCCAACCGGGCGCGGGAGCGTTCGACGGCGCCGTCCCACAGGGCGTACAGCTGCGCGGGCGTGTCGTCGGCGGCGGAGGTGAAGTCCCAGTCGGGGTCGGTCGCCCAGGGGGCGGTGTCCCACGGCGGCCCCGGCGGGGCGCCGCTGAGCTTGAAGGCGAACGTCTGGTCCTCGACCCGGGCGAGGTGCTTGAGCAGCCCGCCCAGCGTCAGGGCCGAGGCGCCGACCCGGGTCCGCAGCCCGGTCGCGTCCAGGCCGTCGGTCTTCCACCGGAAGGTGGCGCGCAGGCGCTCCAGCGCACCGACGAGGTGCTCCGCCTCGGTGCCGGCCAGGGGCGGCTCCCACCAGCAATCGTCCGTCGTGGCCACGTCGTTGTCCGTCATGATGGCCACGATAGGGGTGGTTACGGACGTTCTACTTCCGGATCTTCGGCGCCGGCGGTGAGATGGGGCACGACGTCTGCCGGGGTGCCGACGGGTCGGTCGCGCCCCTGGCACGCACCGGCCGCCCGACCGCGCCGCCAGGTACGCCGCGCCGTCAGGTGCGCCCCGGGAAGGTCACGAGGGAGGGGCGGCGACGGCGCTGCAGGTCCCGCGCCACCGCCTCGGCCTGCCGCATGACCCGTAGCACGTTGCCGCCCGCCAGCTTGGCGAGGTCCTCCTCGGACCAGCCACGGTCGAGCAGGGCCGCGAACAGCCGGGGGTACCCGGATACGTCCTCCAGGCCCACCGGCGTGGCGTCGGTGCCGTCGTAGTCGCCGCCGATCCCCACGTGGTCGACGCCCGCGACCCGACGCACGTGCTCCACATGCGCCACCACGTCGTCAATGGTGGCCTGGGGCCGCGGGTGGTCCTCCTCCCACGCGCGGGCGAAGCGCGAGAAGGCGGTGAGGTCGCGCGGGTCGACACCCGCCTCACGCGCCGCCTGCGCCGCCTCGTCCCGCCACCGGGCACACGCCGGCGACACGAAGGACGGCACGAACGTCACCATGCACACCCCGCCGTTGTCGGCCAGCGCGGCGAGCACGTCGTCGGGCACGTTGCGGGGCACGTCGCAGACCGCCCGCGCCGAGGAGTGCGAGAAGATCACCGGGGCCTCGCTGACCCGCAGCGCCGCGCGCATCGTGTCGGGTGAGACGTGGGAGAGATCGACCAGCATGCCCAGCCGGTTCATCTCCCGCACCACCTCCTCGCCGAACGGCGACAGCCCGCCGACCTGCGGCTCGTCGGTCGCCGCGTCCGCCCACGGCACGTTGATGTTGTGGGTGAGGGTCAGGTACCGGACCCCGAGCGCGTACATCATCCGCAGGGTGCCCAGCGAGCAGTCGATCGAGTGGCCGCCCTCCATGCCCATGAGCGAGGCGATCCGCCCGGACGCGAACACCTCCTCCACCTCGTCGGCGGTCCGCGCCAGCGCGAACGTGTCGGCGTACCGGGCCACCATGGTGGTGACCGCGTCGATCTGCTCCAGCGTGGCCGAGACGGCGTGGTCGCCCTGCAGGCTGCCGGGTACGAACACCGACCAGAACTGCGCCCCGACCCGACCGGCCCGCAGGCGCGGGATGTCGGTGTGGAGCTCGGGCGCCGGCCGTGCGATGTCCAGCTTGTCGAAGTCGTACGCGACCTTCTGCCGCAGGACCGTCGGGAGGTCGTTGTGCCCGTCCACGAGCGGATGGGCGCTCAGCAGCGCGGTCGCGCGTGCCAGGCTGTCAGCGTCGACCCGGTCCTGACCGGGAGCCTCGTCCACGTCCACTCCGTCCCGCACCCGCCCATCATGCCCGATGAACGGCGCTGTGCCGAGAGGCTTGGATGCTGCTGAACTGCCGGAGGCACTGGCTGGACCCGAGAGTGACAGTTAGCCACAGGGACCACATCACTCGCGGCGAAGTGAGATGATCAGGCCAAAGTGCGGTTGGGACGGTGACATGGAACGACGGCTTCATCGGCTCGAGGTGGAGAACTTCCGCAGCCTCCGAAAGATCGTTCTTCCACTGCGCGAGCTGAATGTGCTGGTAGGCCCAAACGCTGTTGGCAAGACCAATGTGCTGGAGGTCTTCCGCTTCCTTTCCGACGTTATCCGCACCGACTTGGAACCCGCCCTCGCGATCCGCGGTGGCTTCGACAATCTCGTGTTCCGTGGCGGCGCAACACCACCGGCTCACATCAGGCTCAAGCTGTCAGCGACATGGACGAGCTACAGCAGCCTCACCGCACCAGATGAGTATGAGATGCGCATAACGCGCGTCCGCAGCGCCCTCCGACGCACAGAGACTTTCTCCTTTAAACGTACCAAAGGTCGCGGTCGACGGATCAGGATCAGCGGCCAACGGGTCACTGTTGCTGACTATACGGGTGGCCGGCAGCACGAGTTCGGTATCCGCCGGCTCAGCAGCGGCCTGTCGACGTTGCCGCGCCTTGACGACGAACGCGGCGGTACCGAGGTCGCTGCCTTCGCCCATCGGCTCGCCACCTTTCGGGTCTTCGACGTACAGGTGGACCAGGCGCGTCAGCCGTCGCGTTTTGCCCAGGACGTCCGTGAACGACTCGATGAGAATGCGGCCAATCTCGCGGCATTCCTGCTCACCCTGCGGACCCACGACGCCCATATCTGGGAGCAGTTGGTGGCCGACGCCTGCGAAGTGCTGCCTCAACTTGAGGATATCGAGTTCGAGTATCCCTCTGGCCCGGCCAGGGAGGTCGTGGTCGTGTTGCGGGAGCGCGGGCTCCGTCGGCCGACACAGCTAGCCGATGCCTCGTACGGCACGATCCGACTTCTCGGACTGCTGGCGTTGCTCTACGATCCGGACCCGCCGGCATTGACCTGTGTCGAAGAGATCGACCACGGTTTACACCCGCAGGCGCTAGAGCTGGTGGTAGAACGCCTGCGAGAGGCCAGCAGACGGACACAGTTCCTCATCGCCACACATTCTCCGACCTTGGCCAACCGTCTGCGGCCAGAGGAGCTGGTCGTCTGTGAGCGGCGGGAAGACGGCGCCTCGGTGATCCCCGCTCTCTCTACTGAAGACATCCGAAGGATCGTCGAGGCGAGCGAAGATGCACCCCTCGGTGAACTATGGTTCTCAGGCGCGCTTGGCGGGGACCTGTGAGAGCACAAGCTGTAACCCGTCTTAGAGTGAGGAAGAAGCCCGTGGTGGTTATCGCGGGTGAGGACCGCCATGATCGTCGGCTCCTCCGAACACTGCTGGAGGAGTTCTGCCCGGATGTGCGTGGGCGGCTCGTCGAGATCAGGGACAGCGTTCGGCTCCGGGCAGCGTCGGGCGAACGTCTGGCCGAGCGCGCCCGGACCCTGGTACGTAAAGCTAAGGCCCGGGCGGAACGCGAGGGTGCGAGGCTGGCGTGCGTCTTCGTACATGAGGACCTCGACCGCCCAGCTGACGACGACTACTTCCGCCTTCGGCAACGGGTCCAAGATGCGCTGTGTCAGGCGGCTGGGACAGCGCATTACGTGCTGGCCGCCGCCGAAGTGGAAGCATGGCTGCTCCTGTTTCCGGACGCCCTAGCGAGCTTCAACTCGAGCTGGCTCGTGCCGCGCCAATATCGCGGTAGGGACACCGCCCTGCTCCCCAAACCAAAGGAGATCCTGAGGAGTCGTCTTAGCCGTCGCGGATCCGGAGTCCGCTACCGGGAGTCGGACGCTCCCGAGATCATCCGCGAGGCAATCCGGCTCGGTACCATTCACAAACCGACCGGCACGAACAGGTCATGGACCGCGCTCCGTGATGCGGCGGTCGAGTGCTGCCGTTCGCACGTGCGTAAGGACAGCGTTGTGTAGGCGCGGCGCCACATGACCAGGGCCCTAGTGCGGTTCGGCCCGGGTCAGTTCACCTCTGCAAGCTAACCTGACCGTGGCGACGCTCGACCATACAGCGCGCAGCCGACGCGGTCGACACGCCCAACGGAGCGCGTGCCCGGCTCAGGCGAAGCCGAACACCGGCGGGAGCACCAGGCTCACCGTCCCCGCCCACACGGCGTACACCGGCAGGTAGCGGGTCTGCCAGCGTTCGAGTGCCGGGAAGGGGGTGTGCCGGCGGCGGATGCGGAGGAAGCCGGTCAGCAGCCACGCCGACCACGCGAGGTTGACCAGCAGGACGATGTTGAGGCCCAGCGCAGCCGCCTTGTTCGGCGTGGTGCCGTACTCGGCGATGCGGCCGGCGACCTCCACCAGCACCAGCACGTCGATGACCAGCGCGCTGGCCACGAGCGCCAGCTGCATCCGGTCGAACAGCCCCGGCGGTGCCAGCGGGTCCCGGGCCGAGATGGAGTAGAGCAGCAGGCCCAGCACCACGATGAGCAGGAGGTCGAACAGGATCAGCGCCGCCCGCTGCACGTCGATGCCGCGGGTGGTCCAGGCCAGGACGGCGAGGAAGCCCAGCAGCACGGCGGTGAACAGCGGGGTGAACAGCCGGGTGAGCACCGGGGCGATGTTCTCCACCACGCCCTGCTTGGCCTCGACCAGCCACCCGGCCACCACCACCGCGCCCACGGCGCCGCACGGCAGCAGCCACTGCACGATGAAGTCGTCGGGGACGACCCCGATGGCCCCGAACGTGCCGTACGTCAACGCGATGAGGACTCCGCCGCCCAGTCCGATGAGGACGTAGTAGACCACCCATTCGCCGGTGAACCGGACGAAGTCCATGTGCCGGCGTGGCGACCGCCAGTCGTCGGCGACGTAGGCGAGCCCGACCGCGAACCACAGCGCGATGGGCAGGTGGAGCGTGGTCAGGACGATCGACTGGGAGTCGGCGGCCAGCGGGTAGGCGTTGGCCACCACCGCGCCGAGGGCGAACCACGCCACGAGCACCCCGATCAGCCGCGCCCGGGCCCGCCGGCGCCAGGCGAGCAGACCCGCCAGCCAGGGCAGCGCGAACAGGGCGGCGTTGAGCGCGTAGAACGTGCCGTCCTCGGCCAGGCTCAGCCCGAACAGCGCCGGCACCTTGACGGACACCGCCGCACCCACGGCGCAGGCGATCATCACGACCAGGTCGCGCCGCGGCCGGGTGTCCCTCCCGGTGCCGTCGGCCCCGCCGGTCAGCACCAGTTGCTTCCACAGCCGCTCGGAGTGCTCGCGGGCGAACTCGGCCGACAGGTCGTCCAGGCTGCCCATCCGCTTGACCGCGACCAGGAACGCCTCGTCGGGACGCAGCCCCACCGCCAGCAGCTGGTCGACGGAACTCCGCAGGTGGTCCTCCAGCTCCTCGACGTCGGCCTTCCGCAGCTCCGGCCGGCGTCGCAGGTAGCTGCGCCACTGCGCGAACTGCGCCTCCAGCCCCTCGGGACCGCCCCGGCCGTCCGGGCGCTCCGGGCCTTCCTGGCCGGTCACGGCCGGACCGCCGCCGGAATCGCCAGCGTCCGGAGCTCTCCGGAGCCGGCCCAGATCTTGCGGAGCGCCTCCACCACCGTGTCCCACTGGCGGCGCTGCTCGGCGAGCTCGGCCAGCCCGGCCGCGGTGATGCGGTAGTACTTGCGCCGGCGCTCCCCGGCCACCGCCCGCCAGGTCGACTCCACGTACCCGAGCCTCTCCAGCCGGTGCAGCAGCGGGTAGAGCAGCCCTTCCGACCAGTCCAGCTCCCCACCGGACAGTTCGTTGATGCGCCTGAGGATGGCGTAGCCGTAGCTCTCCCCCTCGGCCAGGATGCCCAGCACCATGGGTGTCGCCGAGGCGGCGACGAGATCTTTGGCGACCCGCACGGGACCTCCTCCACTCTTAGCCTAAGACTGCGATGCATAGTACTGCTAGGTAAAGGGCCGCACAAGCTGCTCCACGCCGGAGTGTCGCGGCACACCGTGGCGGTGCCGCGGTCCGGGAGCACGTCGCGGTACCCGGGGTGCTCACAGGTCGAGCTGCTCGAGGGCGGTGAGGTACGCCTCGGTGTAGGTGGGGAACTGCGGGACGACGTCGCGAAGGACCTCGATGTCGATGGCGGCGCGGATGGCCAGCGCGGCCAGGTGGATCCACTCGCCCGCCTGCGGGGCGACCGCCCACGCCCCGACGAGCACCCGACGGTCGCGGTCGGCGACCAGACCGAGGGTCCCGGTCGGCCGGGTCTGGTACGTCCACGGGCGCGCGATGGCCGCCGGGACGTCGAGCTCCGTGGCCACCGTGGCGATCCCCCGCTCCGCCGCCCGGACGGTCGACAGGCCGACGGCGGCGATCTCCGGCTGGGCGAACACGACCCGCGGGACGGCGGTGTAGTCGGCGCGGCGCGGCCGGCCGAGAATGGTGTCCGCCGCGACGCGGGCCTGGTACTTGGCGACGTGGGTGAACAGCGCCACACCGGTGACGTCGCCGACCGCCCACAGCCCGTCGGCGACGCGGCACCGCTCGTCCACCTCCACCGCCCCGCGCGGGTCCGGCCGCACGCCCACCTCCTCCAGACCGAGGTCGTCGGTGCGGGGCCGCCGCCCGGCACCGAGCACGACCACGTCCGCGCGGACCCGGTCGCCGTCGCTGAGCTCAACGACCGTGTCGGCGCCGTCGCGGCGGGCCGCGGCGACCCGGGTGCCGGTACGGACGTCGACGCCCTCGTCGCGCAGGTGTCCCGCGACGATCTCCCCCAGCCGGGGCTCCTCCCGGCCGAGCAGGGCCGGACCACGCTGGACGATCGTCACCCGGCTGCCCATGCGGGCGAGGAACTGGCCGAGCTCGACCCCGACCGGACCGCCGCCGATCACCACCGCCCGGCGCGGGATGTCGCGCAGCAGTGTGGCCTCCCGGTTGGTCCACACCGGCACCCCGTCCAGCCCGTCCACCGGCGGGCGGACGGGCCCGGGG
>VSBZ01000201.1:0-4927 GCA_047459215.1 Micromonosporaceae bacterium
CCTCCTCCACCTCGTCGGCGCCATGGCACCCGCCGACAGCGGCACCATCATCGTCGGCCGGGACGAGGTCACCACCCTCAGCCGGCGGCAGCTGGCGACCTACCGGCGCGGCATCGGCTTCGTCTTCCAGCGCTTCCACCTGCTCCCCGCGCTGACCGTCCTGGACAACATCATCGCCCCCGTCCTCCCCCGTAAGGTCGACTTCGACAAGACGGCCCGCGCCCGCGAGCTCCTCGCCGCCGTCGGCCTCGCCGACCGGGAACGCGCCCTGCCCACCCAACTGTCAGCAGGCCAGCAGCAACGTGTCGCCATCGCCCGCGCGCTCATCAGCCACCCGCGCCTGCTGCTGGCCGACGAACCCACCGGCAACCTCGACTCGGCCACCGGCGCCGAGGTCATCCGCCTGCTCAACAAGCTCGCCACCGAGCACGGCATCACCATGCTCATCGCCACCCACGAGCAGAACATCGCCGAGTTCTGCGACCGCGTCGTCCGACTCCACGACGGCACCATCGTCGACGACACCGGAGGCGACGCGAGCTGACCTTCGCCGGCACCGCATCCGTGGCCGCCGCGGTCATGTCGGGCCGCTCTGCGGACGCCGCACCCACGTCGCGGAAGACGGGCTACCGGTTCGTCGCATCATGCGTCAGACGACGGTGAGCGAGCATGAGGAGAAGGCGTCGGGCGGGCATGAGGAGGGGGCGTCGCCGGAGACGCCCCCTCCTACTCGTGGCGGAACGAGCTGTCCGGTTCAGAAAGCGCCCGAGAGAGCTCCGAGCCGGAGCGCTCGACCCGCCAGCTTGATGCAACTCGTTCGATAGAATTCGCCCAAGTGGTCAGGACCAGCAGGCGGCACGGCACGGACCGCAGCCGTTCCTGCACGGCTGGCCGGGACAGCAGATCCGGATGCTCTGCATGCAGCAGCCGCGCACGCAAGGGCCGCAGCACCCCGGCATCTCAGTTACCGTGCAGCTCTGGGCGGATGCCGTACCGTGCGGCACGAGGATACTGAGCAGGCGGTCACCCAGTTTCTCGACAATCTCGAACATGTCTCCTCAACTCCGTCCTTCCACGTTTCCGCCACGGTCTCGCTCGCAGTACCCATGCCGCAATCGCGGAGACAAGATTGCTCAGAACGGCACGCATGTGACCGCCGAAGTCGCGTCAAAAGGGTACGAACGGGTGCGACGCCAGCGGTCGTGTGCCGTCTTGTACCGCCGGTTGTGGACACGTCGCAGCCACGAAGGTGGCACGGGGCCCATGAGCATCAACCTCGTGGCGGGCACGTCCGCAGAGCGGTGCAACGTACCTATCCGGGCCACGCCCTGGTGTGGGGGACCGGGTGGCCCACGACATGGATGATCTTGCTGACGCAGCCGAATGGCCACGTGGCCAGGACCGAGCGGATCCGAACCTGATCGGGTGGCATGGGCGGCTTGGTGCGGCGGCGTCGCTTGCTGCCTCGCCGAGCCGCCCGTCGGAGGAACTCACCCGGGCGGCTGCGGTCGCGTGGAGCGGGCGGCTGACGGTCGGTGACGGCGAGCGCCGCCACCGCCGTAGCCTCGCATCTTCCTCACTGAGCCGTGGCGTGGTGGTGCAGGGATGCGCCGGCGGGCGGTGACCTCGATCCCGGCTATAGCCTAGCTTCCTAGGATGTTGTACGCGACGTTAACACCCTCACACTCCGACAAAGGAAAAGCGGGGGACGGGCAAACCAAGACACACGGCCCGCCAGCAGGGCGGCACGCCGCGGCCTCCGCCGCCGACGCCGATAACATCCACGGCGCCCTTCGTCGACGTGACGCGGTGGACGCCCTTCGGAGGGCGTGGGCGCCTGCTGACGGGGGAGCGGCGACACGGAGACGCTGTCCGACCGTGGACGCACGCCGGGCCCCACGGGTCGCTCAGGCGCTCGGTCCGGAGGCGGGACGACCAGGACGCGGTGTCGCTACGCCGGACCTCCGGGCGCTGGATACCGGGTCCGGCCATCAGACGCGGTGCCGGTACGCCAGACCGCAGACGCGGTACCGCCCACGCGGTACCGCGTCGCAGATTCGCGAGATCCGTGCCGACATGGCCCGGCGCACCTGCCGGGACGACGCTGAGGGTCGGGCTGGCCGGATTTGAACCGGCGGCCTCCCGCCCCCCAGACGGGTGCGCTACCAAGCTGCGCCACAGCCCGAAGCCGGTCCGTGGACCGGCAGATGAACCTTACCGCAGCCGCGCCTGCGCCCGCGAACGGTGGGTGGGGTGGTGTGGACGGGGCCACCGTGACGGGTGCGCACGGCTGTCCATATACCCTGCACCTCCGTGGACGTACGACGGGCGCTTGGGCTTGCGGGTCTGGTGGCGATGGGTCTGGCGACGGCAGGAGCCGGTCCGGTACCGGCCGCGCCACCGTCGCCGTCCACGCCGCCGTTCGTGCCCTGCCCGGTCGTCGAGCTCGACCCGCCGCCCGAGCGGCCGTCCCCGCCGCCGCCCCCGCGGCACGACCCTGGTGAGCGGGAGGTCGGCGGTGCGGCGCTGGCCACCGAGGGACTGGTGGTCCCGCCGGACGCCCCGGACCTGCCGGACCAGCTGTCGGCCACGTACTGGCTGGTCGCCGACCTCGACACCGGCGCGGTGCTGGGCGCGTGCGGCCCGCACGAGTACGGCATCCCGGCCAGCACGCAGAAACTGCTGCTGGCGCTCACGCTGCTGGACGAGCTCGACCCGCAGCAGGTCGTGGACGTGCTGCCCGAGGACCTGGACTTCGAGCCCGGCAGCTCCGCGGTGGGTCTGCTGGCCGGCGGGAAGTACACGGTCGAGACGCTGTGGCTGGGCCTGCTGCTCAACTCCGGCAACGACGCGGCACAGGTGCTCGCCCGGATCGGAGGCGGTCCGCAGGGCGTCGCCGGCACCCTGGCGAAGATGAACCGCACCGCCTGGCTGCTGGGCGCGTACCAGACCCACGCCGCGACCCCGTCCGGCCTGGACGGCCCCGGCCAGTTCACCAGCGCGTACGACCTCGCCCTCATCGCCCGGCAGCTGTTCCGGCGGGAGGACTTCCTGCGGTACGCGCAGACCGAGCGCACCCAGATCCCGCCCCAGCCGCCACAGGACCCCAACGGCTTCCAGATCCAGAACCAGAACCCGCTGCTGAGCAACTACGAGGGCGCGCTGGGCGGCAAGACCGGGTACACCGACCTCGCGCGGCACTCGTACGTCGGCGCGGCCGAGCGCGACGGGCGGCGACTGGTGGTCACCGTGCTGGGGGCGGAGAACCGGCCGGTGCCGGCCTGGCAGCAGGCGGCCGCCCTGCTCGACTGGGGGTTCTCGCTGCCGCCGGACGCCTCGGTGGGACGCCTGGTCGAGCCGGGTGAGGTGCTCCTCGACGTGCTGCTGCCGGACCCGGACCCGCCGGCCGAGGCGTCCCCGTCGGCCCCGCCGGTGCCTCCGGCCCGCGTGGCGGCCCCGGTGCCGCCGGCGGTCAGGTGGACGGTCTGGCTCGTCGGCGGCGTCGCGTCGGTGGTGGTGCTCTTCGGTCTGGTGCTCATGGCCGCCCGGGTGGTGCTGGGACGGCGGTGACTCGGCCGGCCCGTCGGTGACCGGGCCCGGCCGGCCGTCGGGCGTCCGGCGTCAGTCCTCCCGCTGCGGCGCGGGTGCCGCGGCCCGGCGCGTCCGGGCGTCGACCGGCCGGTGGTTGCGGCGGGAGCGGCGCCGGGCGCGGAGCAGCTCCACCACGATCGGCATGAACGACACCAGCACGATCCCCACCAGGATCAGCTCGATGTTGTCGGCGACGAAGGTGACCTGGCCGAGGAAGTAGCCGAGCACGGTCACGCCCGTGCCCCACAGCACCCCGCCGATGACGTTGTAGGTCACGAAGGTCCGGTACGTCATGTGGCTGACGCCGGCGACGATCGGGGTGAACGTCCGCGCGATCGGCACGAAGCGCGCCAGCACGATCGAATGGGCGCCGTACCGCTCGAAGAAGGCGTGACCCTTGGCGACGTACTCCTGCCGGAACAGGCGCGAGTCCGGTCGTCGGAACAACGCGGGGCCCACCCGGCGCCCGAACGCGTAGCCGACCTGGTCCCCGGCGATGGCCGCGAGGGTGACCAGCAGGCAGACCAGCCACAGCGGGTAGTCCAGGAGACGCCCGTCGGCCACCAGCAGCCCGGCGGTGAACAGCAGCGAGTCGCCGGGGAAGAAGAACCCGACCAGCAGGCCGGACTCGGCGAAGACGATGGCGAGCAGACCGATCAGCCCGAAGGCGGCGATCAGGCGCTTCGGTTCCAGGAAGTCGGGCCCGAGGGCGGACAGCGCGACCGGCGTCGACATGCATCCTCCGTGGGGTCGGTGGCGGCGGACGGACCGGGCGGCGCCGGCCGGCGACCGGACTGGTCTCGTGGCGGCAGTCTAGCCGTCCGGCTCACGCCGCACGGCGCCGACGAGCAGATCGACGGTCGCGGCCGGGGCCGGCTACTGTTCCGCGCATGGGCGACGGGGCCACCGCGGGGCTGCTGCTGGCCGCCGGGGCGGGGCGGCGGTACGGCATGCCCAAGGCGCTGGTGGAGGTGCACGGGGAGCCGCTGGTGGAGCGGGGGGCGCGGACGTTGCGCGAGGGCGGCTGCGCGCCGGTGGTCGTCGTGCTCGGCGCCGCCGCCGACCGGATCCGGTCGACGGCGCGACTGGACGGATGCACGGTGGTCGACAACCCCGACTGGCCCACCGGGATGGGTTCCTCGCTGCGTGCCGGCCTGGCGGCCCTGGCCGACAGCGGCGCGGTGGCCGTGGTGGTCCTGCTGGTCGACCTGCCCGGGGTGACCGCCGAGGCGGTGCGGCGGGTCGCCGCCCACGCCGCGCCCGACGCGCTGGTGATGGCCGGGTACGGCGAGCGGCGCGGCCACCCGGTGCTGCTGGGCCGCGCGCACTGGCCGGG